>JAYUGC010000057.1:0-15219 GCA_043767805.1 Pseudomonadota bacterium
CCGAGCTCACCATGGAGAGCGGCAAAAGGCGGAACTCGCCCACCCGTTTCAGGCGATCGCAGGCGCCGATGTAGGGAATCAGAGAACCAGGCTCGAAACCTCCGGTCGCGGTCAGCAAAGCTTTCCGCGCGAATAAACCTTGATCGGGAAGCGTGATGCCTAGGTACCTGCTTCGGAAATTGCCACCCCATTGGACGACGCGAAGCCCCCAGCGCTCGTCATCGAGCTTCAAGCGAAAACCGCCCGAGGAGACGTAAGGGGAAGCGAGCGCTTCGGAGAGCGCGCGGAACCAGCCGGTTTCGGGCCGGCTATCGGCGGCGACGATGAAAACCACGTCTCCTTCGGCGGCCATGACGGCGGCGTTCAACTGCCGGGCGAGTCCGCGCTCGGACGAAATCACGCGAGCCCCCGCCGCGCGGGCAATCTCCACCGTGGCGTCCATACTTCCGCCATCAGCGACGAGCATTTCTCCCGCTTGTTCCCGCTTCAGCCAGCGCAAACAAGCCTCGATCTCCGTGCCCTCATTCAAAGTGGGCACGATGACGGAGAGTTTCAGACAAGCTCCTTAAGATAAGCTTTGAGCTCCTCGAGCTTCTTCTCGAGAAGCGCTCTCTGCTCTTTGACGCCTTGAATGACTTCGGGGGGAGCCTTATCGCAGAAGTCCGAGTTTTTCAGCTTCTGACTCGCTCGTCCCATGGAGGCTTCCGTATCTTTGATCTGCTGCTGCACTTTGGCTTTTTCCGCGACCGGATCGATGAGCCCCTCGCGCTCGATGTAAGCGCTCCAGTCCGGCCCCGGAATGAATACACGGCCATCGGCGCTCGCGCTCTCGAGACCCGACACTTCCGCTCCCGCCAGGCGCCCAATGAGATCGAGTTGATTCGCGGCGAAACCAGTCACCCCGATCTTTAACTTCACGCTCGGAGCGACGTTGTTCTCGCCTCGGAGATTGCGAATGGCTTCCACCGCGGCGATGACCCGGTTGAGACGAGTCGCGGCCTGGGGATAGTCTTCTAGACTCTCGGCCTTCGGATAGTCGGCGATTGAAATCGACTTCACCTTCGCCCGGATGGGAAGCCGCTGCCAGACGTCTTCCGTGGCAAACGGCATCACCGGATGCAAAAGCCGCAAAGCGTGCTCGAGCACTTCGAACGCCGTCGAATCTTTTTTGGCTTTTCTCGCCTCGATGTCGGTCTTGATGAGCTCGAGATACCAGTCGCAGTAGTCCGACCAGATGAAGTGGTAAAGCTTGTCCGCCGCTTCAAAAAAGCGGTACCCGTCCAAGGCGTCGTTCACTTCTTTCGTGGTCCGCTTCAGCGCCGCCCAGATCCATTGATTCACTTCGTCTTTGCGATCGGACTTCGCCTCGGTGATCGTGCCGAAATGCATGTGCACGAAGCGAGACGCATTCCAAATCTTGTTCACGAAGTTGCGGTACCCTTGGATGCGGCTATCGGACAAAAGCACGTCGCGCCCGTGGACCGACATGGAAGCGAGCGTGAAACGAAGGGCGTCTGCGCCCATGGTGCCGATGATTTCGAGCGGATCTTTTACGTTCCCTTTCGTCTTCGACATTTTCTGGCCGTACTCGTCTCTGACCATGGGGTGTAGATAGACGGTGTGGAACGGAATCTTTCCCGTCATCTTCATGCCGAGCATGATCATGCGAGCGACCCAGAAGAAGAGAATGTCGAAGCCCGTTTCCATGACGCTGTTCGGATAGAACTTATCGAACTCCGGCGTCTTGTCGGGCCAGCCCAAAGTTGAGAATGGCCAGAGACCCGAACTAAACCAGGTGTCGAGAACGTCGTCCTCTTGCTTCAGCTTCGTCGAGCTGCACTTACGGCATGTTTTGGCGGTGTCCGTCGAAGCGGTGTACTCGCCGCAATCGCCGCAATGCCACACCGGCAAACGATGCCCCCACCAAAGCTGGCGGCTGATGCACCACGGGCGGATATTTTCCATCCAGTTGAAGTAGGTCTTCTCCCACTCCTTAGGGATGATTTGAATGTCGCCTTTTTTGACGGCTTCCAGCGCGGGCTTCGCGAGCACTTCCGCGTTCACGTACCACTGCGGGCTCAAGCGAGGTTCGAGCACCGTAGAGCAGCGATCGCAGGTCGGAATCGTTTGCGCATGGGCCTTTTCGCCCTCGAGAAGACCGGCCGTGGTGAGATCTTCCAAGATCTTCTCACGGGCTTTTTCCCGAGTGAAACCTTGGTAAGCGCCGCCGTGCTCGTTCAGCTTCGCGCCTTCGTCGAAAATGGAAAGCGTCGCGAGCTTGTGGCGTTTGGCGACCTCGGCGTCGTTCAAATCGTGGCCGGGAGTAATCTTCAAGGCGCCGGTACCGAACTCTTTGTCGACATAAGAGTCGGCAACGACCGGCACTTCGCGATTAATGAGCGGCACGAGAACGCGCTTACCGTGAAAAGCCTTGAAGCGCGGGTCGTCCGGATGGACCGCGACGGCCGTATCGCCGAGAAGCGTTTCCGGACGCGTGGTCGCGACGGTCAAAAATTGTTTCGGATCGTCTTTTGAAACGTAGCGGATGTACCAGAGCTTTCCGGTCACGTCTTTCGGCTTCACTTCGAGATCGGACAGAGCCGTGCGGCACTGCGGGCACCACTGAATCAGCGCGGTCGCTCGGTAGATTAAACCCTCGTCGAATAACCGGACGAACGCTTCCCGGACGCCGCGAGACACGGTCTCGTCCATGGTGAAGCGCAGGTGCTTCCAATCGAGGCTGCATCCGATGAGCCGAAGCTGGGAAAGAATGGTCGTCTCCGACTGCTTCTTCCACTCCCAGACTTTTTCTAAAAACTTTTCGCGGCCGAGATCGTGACGGGACTTGCCCGTTTCTTTCTTGAGGTTGCGTTCGACGACCATTTGGGTCGCGATGCCGGCGTGATCCGTTCCGGGAACCCAAAGCGCGTTAAAACCCTGCATGCGCTTACGGCGGATCAAAATGTCTTCGAGCGTACAGGTGAGCGCGTGGCCGATATGAAGCACGCCCGTCACGTTCGGCGGAGGCAAGACGATCGTGTAGGGAGGCTTGTCCGATTTCAGATCGGGAGAGAAAAGGCCTTCTTTTTCCCAGAAGGCATACCACTTCTGCTCGACGTCTTTCGGTTCGTACTTGGAGCCAAGCTCCTGCATGTCAATCATTCCACCGTCCGATAGGTCAGGAACACGATTTTGCCGGGCTTAACCTCGACATTAACCCAACGTTCCACGCCTTTAGTCTCTTGTCCGCCTTGGGACACCATATCAAGCAGGATGTCGTGGCGTCCAGCCGGAAGCACGGCCCGGGCGAGCTGGAGGCGAGCCGGCAAAGTGGTCCAGCTGCGGGTGTCCGCCTGATCGGAAGCGTGGAGAAAAAGCCCGGTCAAAGCCCCCAAAAGCGGGCTATCGGAGCTCTTTTCCACCTGGCGGGCGATGAGCTCCTTCGCGACGACGCCCGCTATCTTTTTCGCGGCGATACCGGCGATGCGGCCGGCGAGCTCCTTGATGGCGGTCGCCTCGATGTCGTAATAGGTTTCCGTCTTGACCCGAAATTTCCCTTTCGAGTCGCGGAGCCAGCCGAAGTGGCTCGTATAGAAACGTTTGCGCATCTCGGGAACCAGGCGGAACGTCGGCGACTCCACCTTCATGGGCGCCTTGCCTTGCTCGAGAAGAAAGACGATTTCCCCTTCCCCCTTGTTCATGCGGTAGTGACCGGGGTTCGGAAATTGTTTCTTGTACTCTTCGAGCTCTTGCTCCGCGTGCTGCTTCTCCGCCATGCGCAAAAGGCCCACGTCGAGATAATCCGGAGGATCGCCCTTACGCCAGCTGAGGAGCTGCCGGTAATCAACGAAAGCGTCGTCGAACTCGCCTTCGGCCTCGAACATTACCGCCGTCAGATATTTCGCGAAGGCGTTTCGCTCGTACGGGAGCTTCCCCTGATTGATCATGATGTCGAGCTTGTGGTTCACCCGCCGGCACTCGACGATGGCGTCTTCCCATTTGCCGAGCATGCCGTAGCTCATCGCGAGGTAAACATTCACGAGAGTTTTCTCGTAATCGTCGCCTTTATAGACCTTCACCGTATCGTTCAGGATGACGCTGCCGACTTCCTGGGAAACGCTGGTGTAGTCCTTCATCTCGGCAAGCGAGTCCGCTTTGTGAAAAGCGTCGATGGCGTCCACGTAACGCTTCGCCCGGAAATTGGCGATGCCCAGATCCATCAAGTAGAGGAGCTGATCGTTGTCTTCCTTCGCGGCGAGATCCTTGAAGGTCTTGATAGCCGAGTCGTAGTGCCCCTGCTCGAGCTGCCAGCGCGGCTCCACGATCCGGGAGGCGTAAGACGCACACCCGGCGAGAGCCAGGGCCGATAGCCCGAGGATCGCGCGCCAAAGCAAGAGGAGACCTCGAGGTTAAAGTCCGACGTTCTTTTTCTTGTAGAACTTCCGGATTTCTTTTTCGTCGGTCCAGTCGAGAATGCCGGAGTCGATGTTCACGAGATTGAACGTCGCCTTGTAATAGACGTATTTCTTGCCGCCCACTTCCTGCACGCGGTCGGTGATTTCGCCGGTAAGAAAGAAGTTCGCGCCGATTTGCTTGCCCTTTTTGCGGGCGGTGGCCGGGTCCACGTAGCCCGAGCCTTCCTGGTAATCCACTTCGTCGGCGATTTCGGAGCGGACTTCCTTGTCCGTGAACCGGAACTTGCCGCTTTTCACGAGAGCGACCCGAATCTTGTCGGTGAGGCTCTTCATGTCGATGTGCTCTTGGGTGCGGTTCTTGGTGAGGGTCACGAGCACTACCGGACGGCCGCGTTTGTATTCCGCGATAACCGGGCTTCCGGCGAGAGAGGCGATCATGGTGTCTGCGATCATGCGCATATCGGTCTCGTTGAACTTATCGTCCAAGAGACGTTCTTCCGACATGTCGTCGTATTTGCCTTCAGTGAAAGCGCGATTGCCCGCGCAACCCGCGAGGGCTAAGGGAAGAAGCAGTAACCCGATCCACAATCGATTCATAAGGTCTCTCTTTCGTTAGAAAATTGGCTCGATTATAGCCTTCGGAGCGTCGCCCCGCAAACTCTCCGTAGCCCCGCTCTAAAGACGGGGATTGGGACCCCCGCGTGACCGCGGTTCGATCGGCCGGGCCCGGGACCCAGGACACTGGCCCAAGCAAGACCTCTTGATCTCCCCCTCTCGGACCCGCCGTTAACGACGCGTGCGCGAGGGAAAGATCTAATAGACTTCATCGGGCTAGTCGCTCGGGTCCCGTGGCTTCCGGCCTTCGCGGTTGACGGAGGAAGGACAGCCGTAAAAGATGCGGCCGATGCTTAAGAAGATCTTGATTTTTGCTGCGCTGTTCCAGTTTTCGCACTCGGTTCAGGCGGCGGAGGCGTTCAAACGGCATGAGATTCTCGTTAACTCGTCGGAGTATGGCCTAAACGCCGTAGCGTTCGGAGGCGGCTCGACCATCATCGCTTTCGGCGGAGGCTATAACTACCGCCTCATCGACCTCCTTCAGCTCGGCGCTCGAATCGGCGTCACGCACAAAGACATCGCCGCGGTGTCGGCGACCACCTTCTATTTTCTGGCGGGCGCCACCTTGA
This sequence comes from Pseudomonadota bacterium, assembly GCA_043767805.1. Lineage (GTDB taxonomy): Bacteria > Bdellovibrionota > FAC87 > UBA2466 > UBA2466 > CAZZHG01. Next base: position 5,600 of record JAYUGC010000057.1, read on the forward strand.
ACTTTCCGACCGATTGGAAATTCGAGAACCGGTTCTTTGGCGGGATGCATATAGGCCTCATCCACGCTTCCATCGGAGCCGGCTCGACCACGCCTTTTATTTTCGACTTCGAGATGGGTAAACGCTTCGAGATTTTCCCGAACCTGACTTACCGTCCAACATTTGAGCTCATCGTGCCCACGAACGGCGCGAGCGTCGTCGCGGGCTTCAAGCTTCTGGCGCTGTCCTTAGTGTTCTAGAGTAAGGCGTGCGAAAATAGAGGCTCGTGCTAGCCCGTGGCGCCACCCTTTTCCCTTTTCCTGGCTCTGCTTTGCCCAACGTCTCCGTTGCCGGGGCGTGCTCCCTTCTTGTTTGAATTTTTCTGGACAGGTTTTTGGAGCCTTGTCTCTTTGACGACAAGATGGGCAATATTTATTGCCTGAAATCGTCCTGGCGCCTGCCTGACGGACCGTTCTTTCTTGCCCGTACGTTCGCTTGGAGGCAACGGACTCGTTCGCCTGGCGGCGTTGCGGGAGGGATCGTTTTTGAGGGGTGTAGAACTGGGGAATGGAAAATCTAAGAGACGACGAACTTCTGGAAAAACTGAAATCTAACGTCGGGAAGGAACGTGCCGGGCATGCGGAGTGCCTCGCGTACCTCGCGGAGGTGGAAAATAGGCAGCTTCATCTCAAAGAAGGCTATCCTTCGTTGTTTCAATTCTGTTTGAAAGTGCTTGGGCTTTCGGAGGCAAGTACCTGTAAGCGCATTCAAGTGGCGCGGCTCTCACGAAAGTTTCCTCACGTTTTGGATCTCATCCGTCAGGGAAAACTGACCATGAGCAATGCGAGTCTTTTGGCGCCCCACCTGACTCAGGAGAATTGCAATGACCTCCTGGCCAAGTCCGAAGGCAAACGGCGATTCGACGTTGAAAAGATTACCGCTACATTTCCCGGGGAATGTAACCGTCCGAGCCCGAAGCCGAAGCCGGAAATCGTAAAACCCATATCGGAGAGCCGAACGATGTTTGTCTTCTCTGGGGATGACGAGACTGTGGCGATGTATCGCACGCTTCAAGATCGCCTTCGGCATAAGTATCCCCACGGCAAAATTGAGGAGTTGGTGAAAGAGGCTTTTGTACTTCTGGTCGAGAAGACAGATCCGGTCAAAGAACCTAAACGAAAAGCTCCCATCCGAACCCCAGCCAAACATACCCGTTACATTCCCGCCGCTATCCGACGCGAAGTGTGGCGCAGAGATGGGGACCAATGCGGATATAGCCTTCCGTCAGGCATACGTTGTAGTAGCCGAGCCTTCCTAGAAATTGACCACCTAATCCCCTGGAGCGTCGGAGGCAGCTCTCACGACTCGAGTAACCTCGCCCTCCGCTGCCGAGGTCATAACCAGTACAGAGGCGGAGCAAAGGCAGTCACGGAGCCGGCCGTAGGAAATTATCCGGCGGCATTCCAAATGCCTGCCGATCGTGACTGTAACCTTTCAGAAAGCTTTCTCGCGTAGGCTTGAGATTACCATTCGAGGGAAGCGAGCTCAGCGCCTGCGGCGAAAATCCCGATATGCTTCCCGAAGCGCCGCAACAGGAGTACTGCCGGCAAATCAACGCGCGCGGCGGTCACTTGTGCGAGATGAAGAGTCTCCCGAAAAATACGCACCAAGAGTGCGGCCTTCAGGGAATTCCCGACAGGGAGTGCGGAGGCTGGTTCGACAAGTTGCCGGACGACAACCGCTAACGACTGAGGGCGCGGATTTCGTCGAGCAACGCGCGGAACGTCGTCTCATCGGAGAACGGGTTCATGACGGTCACCCTTAAAACCGTCTCGCCATTCAGGCGCGTAATAGTGATGTAGTGATGCCCGCGCTCGAGCAACGTCCGGCGAATTTCGCCCGCGGGACGTTTTCCCAAATAGCGGAAGCAAAGGATATTGCCCTGAGGCTCGTGACACGGCTCGAAATCCGCAGCCTCAACCAGTAAATCGTGGAACTGCATCGTCGAAGCGAAGGCCACGTCGATTAAGTCCGCGAAGTGCCCTTCCCCGTACATCGCCCAGGCCGCCCATAGAGACACGGCGAGCGAGCGCTTCGTGCACTCCACCGTCCTGAGCGCGCCGTCGTACTCCTGCATCCGCATCGCTTCCTTGTCCAAGAGATAGGGCGCGTCCTGGCGAAACGGCGCGTAGCTATTCGCTCCCTCTCGGTAGATCAGAAAGGTACAGAGCGCGGGGACGTAGAGCATCTTGTGCGCGTCCCACGTAACCGAGTTGGCGAGCTCGATGCCTTTGACGAGATCTTTGTGCGTCGGAGACAGGAGAACGCTCGCCCCATGGGCGCCGTCCACGTGAAGCCAAAGCTTGTGGCGCTTGCAAAATTCAGCGATGGGACGGATATCGTCGAACGCGCCTACCGGAGTGGTTCCCGAAGTCGCGACCACGCAAAAGGGAGTTTCACCCCGCGCGAGACTCGCTGCAAAAACTGTTTCGAGCTGCGCCGAATCCATCCGGCGCCGGCTATCAATGGGCACCGGCACGAGCGCCTTCGTTCCAAGTCCCGCAATCCCCACGGCACGCGCGATGCTGTAGTGAGAGTCCGCGCCCGCCAGCACGACAGGCTTTACGCCAAAGGGCAGACCGTCTTCCCAAGAGCCGGTGAAATGCACGTGCTTCGCGGCAAGTATTGCAGTCAAATTGGCGAGCGTTCCGCCGTGGGTCGCGACCGCACCAAAGCCAGACGTCCAGCCGATTTTTCCAGCGAGTCGCGCGCCCATGGCCTTTTCGATCGCAACGGGAAACGGGCCCATCTCGTAAACCGCGCAGCCTTGGTTAGAAACGTGTCCCAGCATCTCGAAAGCGGCCGCCTCCGGCACGGGAGGCGCGACTTGATGACCGAGGTAACGGGGCGAATGTAGACGCTGCGTGTTGGCTAAAAAAAGCTCCGCCAGCTCGGCCGGAGCGCGGCCCGAAAGCGCGTCGTCCGCCAAAGCAATGAGCGCGTCGGGATCTTTCCAGTCGAGACTTCTGTCGACGGTGCGAAGACGCTCGAGATAAGACTCGAGCGCCGCGACCAACGTCTCACCGGTTTCGCGGAAGCGAGCGGGCGAATAGCGACCCTCAAGGCGCTTACGCGCCTCAAGTACGCTTTTCATTCCGCCTTGCTCGGGGCCGAGTTTTGTCCGAGGGTGATGACGTAATCGATGAGCAGATTGATCTGCTTCTCAGCGTCCCCGCCCAAGATCTCAGGCACGGGCTTCGCGCCATCGACCCAGAACCCAGGCATACGAGTGCCGGGCACCCATTTGTTTGGGTTCTTCAGGAATTCGATCATCCACTCCTTGCGCAAGCGGCGAGCCGCGTAACGCAAATTCGGAGCGAAGCCTTTACTGCCGCCTTCCAGCTGATCCTGAGTGAGCTTTTCGCCCAGGTTATGACAGTTCAAGCATTGCAGCTTCGTGAAGAGCACTTGCGCGTTCTTCAAGTCGGTGGAGTTCAGATGTACCGGCGCGTTCTCGACGAGCGGATACGGGACTTCCGCCTCGTTACCCCAGCCGTCCAACAGGGAGTTGCGCTCGGTCCAGTTGAAGTTGAACGTCGGCATGCGCACTTTAAGCGCCTGACGCAACTTCCAATCCTGAGGATTCTTCAAGAAGCCGTGGACCCAATCCGGCTGAATGCGGAAGCCTTCATGGGGAATCTTGGGCGGACCGTAGGCTTCATCTTCTTCGTACTGATAGAGGATGCGCGCTTCGAGCCGGAACTTCGCCGCTTCGTTCGCGTCGAAATCCGGATGGTCGCTCGGCAACGGCTCCCAAAGCTCTTCCATGACGTGGCAGCCTTGGCAGTTGTACTTGTGAATCACCCGACGGCCCTGCTCCATCTTGCGCTCGCGGGAGCTCAAGACTTTAGGCGCCGGCTTTTCGGCCGTCATGCCCGTCAGGAAAGTGATGAACTGATCTCGCTCTTCCTTCGGAAGATTGAAATTCGGCATGCGGAGCAAATCGAGATAATCCTTAACGAGACCTTTGTCGAAAAGGCGCGGATTCTCGAGCTTATGATCGAACCACGCGATTTTCGTATGGTCGAAATGCTGAAGACCGAAGTCGTACTTTCCAAGGGGTTTGGACCATTCTTCGGAAAGCTCAGGGCCGATGCCGCCCATAGTCTCGTAGCCCTTGATGTTGTGGCAGCCGAAGCAGCCGTACTGACCAATGGACCGAGAGCCAAGTTCAACGGACAAGTCGTGGCTAGAGAGCTTACCGATGTAATCGCTGACTTTCGACTCGGTGACGGGCGCCATTTTCGGATCGCGCAGCAGATAAAGGCGTAAAACCTTCTTCTGCACTTCGGGATCGACCTTGGGCACGGCCTTAGCTTCAAACGCCGTGTTGCGCTTACTCATCAGATAAGCGGTGATGTCGTTGGCTTCCCCGTCAGAAAGGCGAAGATTCGGCATTCGCGTATCAGGACGATAATGCGTGGGGTTCTTCACCCAGCTGACCAACCAGTCGCGATCCACCTTACTACCGACGGTCGAAAGATCCGGGCCCGCGTTCCAGCGGCCGATCTTGTGGCCGAAATCGTCAATCTGATGGCAACCCAAACAACCGACTTGGGACACGAGGGTTTTGCCTCGCTCGACGCTTCCCGCGCCAGCCCGAGCGTAAGGCCTGTAGTCCTCGGATTTGGCCAAGAGATAATCCGTCACGGCCTGCATCTCGGCTTCTTGATAGGACTCGAACTCCGGATTGCCGACCGTGTTGCTTTGGAGGAACGGCGACGGCATGCGCGTGTGCTCGTTGAAATCCTTCGGATTGTGAATCCACTTGAGGATCCAGTCCCGAGACAACTTGCCCTTCACTTTGAGCAAACTAGGCGCGGTCTTTTCGACGTGTTCCCAGCCCGCGATCTTGTGGCAGCCGAAACAGCCCGCGAAACGCACCATCTGGACCGAGCGGTCCAATTTGGGCGCGCGGTAGACGTACTCCTGCTCGCGGTGACAAACCCGGCACTTACCTTCGACATACTGGAGAGGCACCATTTTTTCGGGAATGTGGTGTTGATCTTCCTCGTTCCAGCCGTACTTGCGCTTCCATTCGTGCGCCTGCTCTTCGTTCCTAGGCGTGTGCGCCGCGCGCACGAAATGGGTCGCTTGACCCCGGCCATCGTGACAAATGGTGCAACCAATTTTGTCGAGCGGATGGGGAGAGGTGCTACCCAACATCACTTCTAGGCGAGGGTGGGTCTTAAAAGGATTGGGCTGATTTTCGAACCCGGGCAGGTCGATAGCTTGGTGACAGGTCGTGCAGCGATCCACTTTGCGGGTTTGCGCAAAGAAAAGATCGTCGCGGATGTCGGTCAAGACCACTTGCTGCAAGCGGAAGACCGGATCGGCGAGATCGATGACGGGCGACGCGCGGACGACTTTCGTCAGGCCGAACTCGGAGCCCTCTTCGAGGGCCTGAAGGCGGACGTACTCCGCTTGAAGGGCGACGAGTTTCTTCTCCGCTTCTTTCTTCTTCTCGAAATGCTCGTCGTATTCTTTTTGCTTGGCCTCGAACGTTTGCAGGGCTTGGTTCGACATCTCTTGAAGCGCTTGCGTATCGGAGAAGCCCTTCATCAAGGCGTCGTACTGCTTCTGTCCCTTGGCCGGAAGGGTCTCGATGTGGCCCTCGGCAATCGCATGGCCCCACTCGTTCTCGTAATCAAAGCGCTCGGCATCGAGGTTCGCTTTGCGAGCCTGATATTTGACGAGGGTGTTCTTGCTCTTGGTCTTTAAAAGAACTAGCTCCTTCTGCAGACGCTCGATTTCCTTTTCGTGCGCCTTAATCTCGCCCTGAGCGTCGTCGACGCCTTTCTTGCTTTCGGCGAGGGCCGCGGGGTCGATGGCCTTCTTGGCCGCTTCCGCCTGAGCCGCGTACTTCTTCTGCTTAATCTGGAGAAACTCGCGCTGGTAGCCTTTCCACTCACGACCGAAATCGTCCAAGATCATCCACACGGTCACGACCATCATCACCACGGAGGCGATGGCGAAGACCTTTTTGATCTTCGTGGGATTATAGAAGCGGTCGTCCTGCCAAGGGGTGTTTGCCATTCCTCTGCCCTAAATATTGAAGAAGAATTCGGGAATCGCCACGATGTACTTCAAGTTGATCGTCCACCGGAGCACCATTTTGATCGGGAGCGCCGCCATGCTGATGAGGAGGAACGCCATCAGATAGAAGCGAGGCGCTCCCATCTTTTCCAGCATCTTGGGCATGACCTTTTTCGCGAGCAAAATCGGCACGCCGATTATGTAAGCGAGCGTCATGATGATTCCGACACTCTCTCTGAGGAGAATATTGTCGGGAAGCTTGCCGCCGTTCAGGCCGAACTCACGAAACAGGTACTCGGACAAGTTCACGTTTCTGAGCGCCACGATCTTGTGGATGTCCCAGTACTCGTACGGCCCGAAGAAGTTCCAGTTCGGGCCGCGGAGGAAGGTGCCGTATACGATTAGCACCACCCAAAGAATCAAGAAACCGAAGAGGAAGTTGGTCACCGCGAACTTACGATCCGCGAACGTGAAGTAGCCATTGCCCTTGGGATTTGTGTCGATGAACGGAATGACGACGAGCCCGACGATGATTAACGTCGGGAACACCACGCCGGCAAGCCAGGGATCGTAGTACACGAGCATTTCCTGAAGACCCAGGAAGTACCAAGGCGCTTTGGACGGGTTCGGCGTTTCCACCGGGTTCGCGGGCTCTTCCAGAGGAGCGCGGATGACGATGGACCAGACCAAGAGTCCCACCCACACCAAGATGGTGCAGATGAACTCGCTGAACACCAAGTCCGGCCACGTGAAGACGAGCTGCTTGGCTTCCGCCTTGCTCTCGACTTCGAGACCGGCCGCCGTGCGGTTGTCGTTCTCGACCGCCTTATGAAGGGCGAGCCAGAAGAAGTAGAGCATCAGGAAGAGCATCATCACGATGGGCGCGTTGTCCGGCTTCATCACCGTCGCGCGGAAGGTGGGATGCAGAACGCTGACCCCCATGAAGAGAGCCAAGCCCGCTTCCAGCAGGATTATAGTCGAGGTCTTCGCGAACCATTGGCGGCCCGGGAAGAGAACGAACCACAAAGCCAGACAGGACAACGTGAACAGGATCGAGGGCTGGCAGAGCGCATTAATGAATGACGTCAAAGCTGTGAGCATAGATGAGCTTTGCTACAGGGGACCCGAAATGCCCCCGTCCTTTCTAACCCGATAGAAGTGAACCGCCATCAGTACCGCCGCTACCAGCGGAATGAAGATGCAATGAAGCACGTAGAACCGGAGGAGCGTCGCTTCGCCGACTACCCGGCCAGCGAGCAGCGCGAAGCGCGCGTCGCTACCGGCGTGCACCACATCAAAGCCCATGAGGGAGTTGATGAGAGATGCGCCCGGGCCTTCATGACCCAGGAACGGTGTCGCGCGCGCCATGTTCGAGCCGACGGTGATCGCCCAAATGGCCAGCTGATCCCAGGGGAGCAGATAACCCGTGAACGAAAGCAGCAACGTCAGTACGAGAAGTACCACGCCGATGCCCCAGTTGAACTCGCGGGGCGGCTTGTAACTTCCCGTTAGAAAGACGCGGAACATGTGAAGCCACACGGCCATGACCATGGCGTGAGCGCCCCAGCGGTGCACTTCGCGCATGATGCCGATCGGAACGTGCTCCCGAAGCGCGATGATGTCGGCGTAGGCGAACTCCGCGGTCGGCCGATAATAGAACATCAAGAGAACGCCCGTGAACGTTTCCACGAGGAAGAGGAAGAAAGTGATTCCGCCCATGCACCAGGTGAAGCTCATCCGGACGCCGGACTTCTTCATGCGGATGGGGTGCAAGTGCAAAAAGGTGTTCATCAAGATGATGAGCGTCTTGTTGCGAGGGCTGGTCGGCGGGCCGTGCCGGAAGATAGCCTTCCAGGCTTGGGACTGCCGAATCGATTCGATGAGGCTCGGTTTGTCTGCCATTTGGTACTACCTTGGGATCAACTGAGCGAAAGAAAGGCTTTTGGATCGGTCCATTGGCCCTTCTCTTCCTGAAATTTTAGATTCTTGTTGATGAAAATCTGTCCATCGTCGGCCAAAGAGATGGCGAAACGCTCGAGGGGGCGCGGCGCAGGGCCCTCGAAGTTGATGCCCGTCATGTAGTAACCGCTACCGTGGCACGGGCACTTGAACTTGCGATCGGCCTCTAACCAGTTCGGCGTGCAACCCAAGTGGGTGCATACCGTCGATAGAGCGAAAATACCTTTGTCGTCTCTAACCAACCAGACGCCGAAACGTTTCTTGAAACGCTCGTCCACCTTATTAGCGATGTACTCGCCGGGGAAACCGGCTTTGAATTCCTGAGGCGGCTCGAAAGTGATGTTCGGGAAGAAAAGACGGCCGACGGCGGTGAGCCCCCCGCCGAGGGCGCCGGCAAAACCGGCCCAGCCGATGGCAAGCCAGGAGACAAACGCTCGGCGGCTCATTCCTTCGGGTGTTTCGCGAAATGGAGGCTTAGGCATGAATTTCCTATCTCGACGTAAGGATATCTAAGGCTCTACGAGCACAGCCAATTTGGCAATTTTATGCGTAAATTTCGACGAGTTTTATCCCAGCTGGAGGCAGGAAGTGTCAAGGAATTAGGGGAACCTAACTCTGGGAGGAAGCCCTCGTTAATACGATGCATTATTGCCGGACGGGGCTCTGTTGAGAGAGACTAGTCGTTCACCATGGCATTGGATATCGGCAAACGGCTCTCTAAAAGAGCTCGGTCCGGTTGGGCCCTCACGAGGGAGACCGGGGCCGCCTTACTCGCTTCTCAGCTCTACCCGCTGGGCATTCCGGGATACCCGATCCCGGTGATGGCGCCCCCGCGCCTCGTCTCTCGCCGCCGCAAGTACCGGAACTCGGACGAAGTGCCGCTACTCTTCATCCACGGCATTTTTCATAACGGTTCGGCGTTCGCGTGGCTGAAACAGAAGCTCGCGCTTTGTGGCGTACGCGGTTTTCACGAGCTAAACCTCCACACGGCGTTTCACTCGATTCCGAAAATGGCGCGGCAAACGGCCGAGGCCGTCGCAAGGATTCAAGACAAGCTCGGGGTCGAGCAAGTGGACATCGTGGCGCACTCTCTCGGCGGTATCGTCGCGCGCTACTACATCCAAGTTTTACATGGCGACGGCCAAGTCCGAAATCTCATCACCCTCGGAAGCCCCCACCAAGGAACGGACTGGTCGCGGCTCGCGCCGCTCGCCCACGTGCGCGAGCTTCGGCCCGGCAGCGAGATGTTTCAAAGGATGGAAGCGTGTCCTAATCCGCGCTTCACTCAGGCGGTCGCCGTTTCGGGCGGTCTCGATATCTTGATGCGGCCTCGGGGGAGCGAGTGGTGGGAAGGCGTAAGAAACATACGCCTTCGGGGAGTCGGACACGCCGGCCTTCTCTTTTCCAATCGCGTGGTCGAGATCATTTTGGCCCACGTTCGAGTGCCCAAGGTCCGCCGTGCCGCCCTGATCACGCCGGCCTAGCCTGATTCTTGGACGATTACCCCGCCTAATGCATTGAATTTATTTACGAAATACTAATTTTAACCCTTCACTTTTCCGCCACTTTTGCCGATTAGAATAAGA
>JAYUGC010000058.1:0-73731 GCA_043767805.1 Pseudomonadota bacterium
ACGCCACGCGCCGCGGATATTGTTTCGGTGCGTTTCTCCTTATACTGGAAAGTAAGCTTTTATAAATCCCCGCCCCTTTAAAAAATACTAACATTGCGCATTAAAAATTTATGGCTAGGCCTAGCTCTGTGCGGACTCTTGGGGTCCGGCACGGGGTACGCCGCCGCCGGGTTTGATCCCGACGGCGAGCGGATCGTAGAGCTCGTGCTCGACGATAACTCCCTGCTGAGCGAAGGCGTCGTACTCTATCCGTTTGGGGACGAGTACGTTTTCCCCTTGGGAGAGATGGCGCGATCTCTGTCGCTCGCCATCCAGATCTCGACGAAACTCTCCGTCGCCGAGGGCTTCGTGGCCCAGCCCGAGAACCGCTTCAAGCTCGACTTGAAAAATTGCAGCGTCGAATATTTCGGCAAGCGCGAGACCTATGATTGCAGCTTGGCCTTTCTCCACAACACCGACATTTACGTCCATCAGCGCCTCTTCGAAAAATGGATTCCGTCGCGGCTCACGGTCAACGCCCTACGCGCGCAAGTGGTCATCACGCCGAAAATCGAGTTCCCGGTGCAAGCGAGAATTGCCCGGGAGAGACTCGCCAAAAGCCAAAGCGGCGAAAGAATGGAATACGACCCGGGTTATCCGCGGATTCCGCTGGAAACGAGTCTCGCAGACGGGCTTTTCGCCGAGAGCCAGATCACTTTGATGCACCAAAAGAACGTGGGCATCAATCAGACCGAGATACAGCACTCGAGCCAGCTCGCCGGAGAGCTGCTCGGCTTCGAAGCGACTTCTCTTCTCTCGGGGAATCAGAAAAAATTCCAGTCCATCCGGTTCTCCATGGCCCGCATCGCCGGCAATCAGGAAACGCCGATGTTCGGCGCGATGAAGGTGCGCGAGCTGAGACTGGTCGACGTGGCTTTCCCGCCGCTTCCGCTCCTCTCCAACTCGAGCACCGGAAGAGGCATTTACGTTTCCACCTTCCGCATCGATCGGCCGACCACCTTCGAGACGGCGGAAATCCAAGGGCCGCTCGCCCCGGGCTGGGAAGTCGTCTTGTACCGAAACGACGTACTCATCGATCGCCAGCTGACCGACGACGGCCGGTACCGTTTCAAAGCCGTCCCGCTCTATTACGGCCGCAATAGTTTCCGGTTGAATTTTTTCGGGCCTCAGGGAGAAAGACGAGTCGAGTACCGCAACTACAACATCTCTCCGGAGCTACTCATCCCGGGTGAGTTCAACTACCGCTTCGGCGTCTCCCATCTGGACACGGGCAGCGATCAGATTTTCGCGGAGTACGCCCAGAACTTGGCGAAGTACTTTACGATCAACACCGGCATCTTTCACGATAGCGGGCTCAATAAGATTTTGGGTTATGCGGGCCTTACCGGCGTCAACGAGCTCTTTCTCTTCACCACCAACTGCGCTGTTTCTTCCGATGGAGGCAAGGCCTGCGAGTGGGGTCCCCAGTTCGGCGTGGAGAACCTGACCTTCGGCGGAAAGTACACGCGCCTCTTTAATTTCCACAGCGACAAGTTCAACAAGGATCCGCTGAGCGTCCTGCAGGACGCGCAGATCAAAGTGAACGTGTCCTACTTCTTTCGCACTACACCCGGCGTGAACCTCACGCTGGAGTATATTCAGCAGCGCTACGTGAACCGGACGAAAACTGACAGCGTCACCAGCCGCACCGCCATGGGCTCGGGCGCCTTCCTCTTCAACAACGAGCTGAGATATACCTTCGGAGCCACGGCGCCGGTCAGCGGAGAATGGGAAATCACTTACGTGCCCCAGGCCATTCGTTACTCGCTTACCGCGGCTTACGATACCCGGCGGGTGAACACTCTCGGCTTCGCGTTTCAAAAAAACCAGTCCGGTAAGTACAACGTGCTCTTCTCGACGAAATACGACACCGTCGGGCGGATCCCCACCATCACCCTAAACGGCTCGAAGCTTTTTGAAAAATTCACGGTGGGCTTAAACTCCTCGACCAACTTCAAAGACTATTCCCTTGGTCTCGTCTTCGGCATCGGCGGCATCTTCGATTCCAGAGAAGCCTCTCTCACCGCCGCTCGCCCCCCGGTAGCCGCTCTCGGCGGCGCCATGGTGAACGTGTACAAAGACCTGAACTCGAATGGAAAGCGCGACGCCGAAGATACCGCGCTTGCCGGCTACCACATCAAGGTCGGCGAGCGCATGGCGGAAGGAAAGACGGATGCGAACGGGCGCCTCTTCCTGCGTGATCTGAGGCCCCATGCGCCCACCGACGTGGCGATTTCCCAAGACTCCATGACGACCGATCCCTACCTGCGTCCCGCGATGGATGGCTACCGCATTTTCAGCCGAGCGGGAAAACTCGTGCGCCTCGATTTACCGGTCGTCGTAGTGGGAGAAATCGACGGCTACGTGCAGACCGAGGCGAAGCACGGGCATCCCGCCCAGCCCCTGAGAAACGCCTTTGTTCAATTGGTCACGCTTTCCGGCGAAGTGCTGAACGAAACGAAAACCGACGAGGAAGGCTTCTTCAACTTCCCCTCCGTGAAAGTCGGCAAGTACTACGTGCGCTTGCACCCGGAGCAAATGTCTCAAAACGGCTATCAAGTCAGCCCCGCTTACCGCGAAGCCACCATCGAGCCGGGCGGTTCTTTCCAAAGCTTGGAGGAGTTCCATCTTTCCCAAACCGGAGAACCGGTCGAGGGCGATAGTCAGATCCCCCAGCCCGAACAGGGACAAGTCCACCAACCCCAAATCCCCAAGCAGGCGGTCGAGCCGGATAGCGGCGTCGTCACCGTGCCGAACTTCGATCCGGCGCCTTGATATCATTCGGGAATGCGGAGACCTCGGTGAACAACGTTCAGACGAGTTTCCACCCGAAAGTCCTCCGACGGGGTCCAACCGTCGAGATTCGTTAGCGTAAGATCCCTGTGTTTGGGTTCTTAGCAATCAGCACAGTTCCTTAACAAAGTTTAACTAACCTAAGACTAGAGCTAAGGACGGTTTCTGCCGTTAAGTAAGAAGCTCATTTCGGTTAACCCAAGGAGTACGTATGCGGAATAGACCCCTGTATATCCCAATTCTTTTTGTTGCCGCGTTCATAACTGGCGTCGCCCTAATCGGGCAACGCACGGTCAATGCCGCGGCTTCTGCCAATACCACGGCGAACTCTCTCGCGCTGATCATCCGAGGTATTACTATCTCGAGCGATCGGAACTTGGATTTCGGTGAAGCCTCCCAGGGCACCGCCGCGAAGACGATTCTTCCGGCCGATGCCACCTCCGCGCGCTTCTTAGTCGGCGGAGAAGGTGCGCACGCTTACACCGTGACGCTTCCGGCTTCCGCGACGATGCTTCGCGTGGGCGGAACGGGTGGCGTCGCCGCGGATGAAATCGCGGTGGCCAGCTTCGCATCGACCCCAACGGGAGTGGGCGGCTTACTGAGCGGCTCCGCGGGTGGCGCGGGCACGCAAACCGTCACCGTCGGCGCGGCGCGCGCGGCCATTCCGGAGGGCCAGAACCCGGGCAGCTACACGACGTCGTTCTCGGTGACTGTCGCTTATCCCTAAGCTTTAAGCGCTAAAATTTATAGGAGTACGTATGCGGAAAAACAATACTTTAGTGCCGACGTTGTTCGTCGGCGCCTTCGTGGTGGGCGTGGCCCTCGTAGGGCAACGCACTAGTCAGGCCGCGGCTTCGGCAAACACCACCGCCAACGCCACGGCGTCGATCATCCGGGGTATCACTCTGTCGAGCGATCGAAACCTGGACTTCGGTGAAGCAGCTCAAGGCACCGGCGCAAAAACCATCCTCCCGGCCGACGCGACTTCAGCGCGCTTCTTGGTGAGCGGTGAAGGCAACCACGCCTACAATATCACGCTTCCGGCTACCGCGACGATGCTTCGCGTGGGCGGGACGGGCGGTGTCGCCTTGGATGAAATCGTCGTCAACACTTTCGCCTCCGCTCCCAGTGGTTCGGGAACTCTGAACGGCGCGGCGGGCGGGGCCGGTACGCAGACCATTACGGTCGGCGCGGCTCGTGCGATTCTCCCCTTCAATCAGAACCCGGGTACCTACACCACGTCGTTCTCGGTTACGGTCGCCTATCCCTAATTGGAACTTACGGCCTGAATTGGATGAGGAGTGAGTAGTTATGCGCTTGTCCAAACCTAGGAAATTCCGGACCCTGCTTGTCGTGACCTTCGCGGCGTTGTCAGTGGGCATCGCGACGTACGCGTACGCGGTGACACTGACCACCGCCCGGGAAAAGGCCCTGGTCACGATGCTGGTCATGCCGTCCCTGCAAATCGAGAAATACTCCGAGCTGAAGTTCCGCTCCGCCCGTCCGGGCGCCCAAGCGGAAGTCATTTCTCCGCGAGCGCGGGGCGGTGCCGGTGGCGTCAAAGTCGTGGGCTTCCCGAACCAGGCTTACACGATGTTCTTCCCGCAAACCGTAAACCTGTTCGGCACCAATCCGGAACGCAGCGTTACGGTTTCCGACTTCACTTCCTATCCCGAAGCGGGCACGGGCCTCTTGGGAACTCAAGGGCAGCTCGAGAACAAAGTCGGCGCTACGCGTAATGAACTCGCCATCGATTTGCCGAGCGGCGTCTACGAAGGCAACTACACTCTCACCGTCGCCTTCCCCTAAGCCCTAATCCACGCTAGCTGACTTTCCCAGTCTTGGCATTGGAGAGAACTGCGGTTAGACTAAGAATCACAGTCTAATCCTCCGGTATCTCTCTATGATCTCAACTTTGCTTCGCTGGTCCTGGGCGCATTACGTTACGGCGCTTTGGTTCCTGTTTATCGCCTCCGGCGCCGAAGCGTCGTTGCAGGTCTTTCCGACGAGAGTCGTGCTGTCGGACAATAAGACGATCTCGCATCTTTCGTTGCGCCACACGGGGACGGCTCCCGGGCGCTACAACATTAGCGCGGTTTTTTACCGAATGAACCCACAAGGGAACTTGGAGCTCGCGGACAACCCCACGGACGAAGAGCACTCGGCCGTTAAGCTCATTCGTTTTTCTCCCAAGAAAACCACCATCGGTCCCAACCAAGAGCAGGTGGTCCGCGTAATTTACGCCGGCCCCAAGAACTTACCCGACGGCGAGTACCGCGCGCACATTCATTTTGAGCCTCTCGATGCCACCGACGCTTCCTCGACCCCGGCCGCCGCGAAGCCTGGCCAGGTTTCCATGGCGATGACCGCGCGGATTGCGGTCGCCGTTCCGCTCATTTATCGCAAGGGCAACCCTGAGTTCAAAGCCACGCTCTCGAACCTCGGCCTGCTCAGGCTTCCCGATCAAACACCGGCGTTCCGCGCGGATTTGGCGAGCGAAGGCAAAGCTTTTGCGTTCGGAGATTTCTTCGCTTTCTTCACGCCCAATGGCGGCCAGCCCAAGCAGGTTGGCCTCGTTCGCAGCGTCGCCTCTTACAATCCGAAACGGGAAGTGCAGTATCCGCTTACCATTCCGGATGGCGTGCAGATCGCGGGCGGCACCTTCCGCCTCGAGTTCCGCCAGACGGAAGACCGCGGCGGCAATCTCATTACGTTCCTCGAAGCCCCCGTGCAGTAACCTTTCCAGGCTCCTCGGACGGACTAAAAGCTGAAGCCGATGTCCATGAGCAGAGACGGCAGCAGGTTCGATGTATCGAGCGGTACGTTGGCGGTCTTCACCTTCGTCAGGTAATTCAAACCTACGCCGAAGCCGAAGTTCATGCCGTTATCCCACTGCCACCGCCAGCCGGAACCGGCCGAGAGCATGAGAGAGCTGAAAGACTCGGTGGTGCCGTCCATGGAAGCGCTTAGACCAATGGTGCCGAGGGCTCCGTAGATCCACATGCCGCGGAACCAGCCCGACTCATAGAACGAAACGTTACCCTGAATGGCGGTTCCCTTGAGGGTTCCGCCACCCGTCGGATAGTTCATCATGGTAGCGCCCATTCCGAGGGACAAATGCTGGCTCAGAGCGTGCTCGTAACGTGCGCCGGGGAAAACGTAGTTCACGCCCGCTATGACGTTGCCCATCCGGGGCTTGCCGACGAACTCGGACTCCGTCACGGCGGTGGGAGCGCGCGAGTCTTGCTCTAGGTCCACCGCGGGAGCGCCTCCCCCTTTCTTTAAGACCTCGGGGTTACCGGAGCCGGCCGCGTGCATGGTGTCGCCGACGGAAACCGGGTACTCCGAGGCCATGTTC
This sequence comes from Pseudomonadota bacterium, assembly GCA_043767805.1. GTDB lineage: Bacteria > Bdellovibrionota > FAC87 > UBA2466 > UBA2466 > CAZZHG01. The sequence goes on from JAYUGC010000058.1 coordinate 6,191, forward strand.
ATTTCCACCATCGCGGCCATCTGATTGGCCTGCATCACTTTACCGCAACCAATCTCGTAGCCTTTGCGTTGCGCGCAGACCACATCGCCCTGAGCCCAAGGCGTGCCTTCGTTGTGGGTGATGATGAGCGCCGACTGATCTTCGGCGGCCTGATACACGAAAGACGTTTTCGGCTGGCCACGTACCCAAGACCCGATGACGACATTCTGCACGGGTTGGTCCGATTTGAAGGCCGCCGCCACGTCGTTGACTTGCAAGATGATGCCGCAACCGACTGGCCGCCCCGCGCTCGTCGCGCACGCGCGATCGCCTTCGTGCCATTTATCGAAAACGCCCTGGCGCATTTGAATGGAGTTGGAGGGAACGTCGACCGCGAGCACCGCGGTCTCCAGGAAAGCGGCGCGGACGAAATCTCCGGCCACGACCCAAGCGGTCGCTCCCGTCAGCTTCAAACGCGCTCTGTCCTCGAGCGTTTCGACGATGTGGCCACAACCCACGGTGAGATCGCCGCGAGCGACACAAGCGGTATCGCCGGCGTACCAAGGCTGGTTCACGGGATGGGAAACCCAAAAGTCTGTGCCTTCGGTGATGATCTCAAAAACCTGAGACGAGTCGCGCGCGATCTCGACTAGGTCGCCAACGACCACCGGCACGGCGCCTCGGCGCTGAACCGTGACGAGAGCCGCGGCATCATTGGCCGCTTCCACTACGCCGACCGCGAGGTAGCCGTCTTGACGGCGGGCCATGACGGGATCGCCGATGCCCCAAAGGCGGCCTTGCTCGTGAGTGATGATCCACTGCGACTGATCTTCGGCGACCTGATAGACCTGCGCGCCCCACGCCGGAGACAATCCCGCGAGGCATAGTACGACGGCGAGAATTAAGCCCCACCTCGTTTCTAAAAAAACACGCAGTCCCACGAAGTATGTATCGGAACTTCAAGGGGAAAGCTTGACCGGGGAGCAGCAGCCCCAAGCGTTAAGAAGGCGGGGTTTGGTTTTCTTTAATCGGTGGCTTTTTTGTTAACTAAATCGAGCATTTGCTGGCAACAGGCCGTCACCTCGAAAGCCGCTTTATCGATCGAGGGGCCTTTAACGAGAAAGACGGGCTCCTCGCGGTGCGTCGGACATTTTAAGATCCCGAATCTTTGATTGAGCGACTGCACGATGGACTCGTAAACCTTGCGTTCGAGGGACCGCTCGATTTGTGCGGGAACCACGCTTTTTCCGGCGATTTCGAATTTAACTAAAGCCATTTGACCCTTGAGATTTCCACAGAAAATTCAGTTAGGCGAGAGAGGAATTCCATCCCTCGGCTCGCGGGGATGTAAAGACGCTTTCGCGCGCGTTTCCGACATCGCCAGTAGCTGCGCCGCGGTGGGAACGGGCTCCGCCCGGACGATCATCTGGTACGCGAAGAGCCCGGGCCAGAAGCGGGCAAGCCTTGCGTTCATCCGCTCGAGAAAAAGCGCGAACCGGGGCGAGGACGGCAAGACCGAGCTAAACGGCATGGGTACCGCTTCGAGAGATCGGATGCGGTACCCGCACTGATCGAAGAGTCTCTTGAACGAGCCGATGGTGAACAAGCGGCGGTGCGTGCGATCCAAAATACCGCGCGGCCCATAGTTGAACTGTCCCAAGGCGAGCATGAGCCGCACGACAAAAAAAGCGACGTTTCCCGTCGACACCACGAGAGTCGTGCCCGCCGACGGAGGAAGCGCGCGGCGAACCATATCCAGAAAAACTTCGGGCTCGACCATGTGCTCGATGACGTCGCCCAGTAAAAGCACGTCGTAGCTCGATCGCTTGAGCACTTCTTCCACGTCTTCGGGGTGCCGGTTCAGATCGATCTGGCGGTAACGGCGCACGCGATCCGACACGAGCTCTTGCGGCAGAAAATCGACGCCGTCGACGATACAGCCGCGCTCCGAAAGTTTTCCGGCGAGCCAGCCCTGCCCGCAACCGATATCGAGGACAATCAATTTTTCCCCGATGGTCCTGACCAACATCGAGTGGCTCGAGAAAGCGCTCTCCTTGAGGCCGTACGGACTCTCACCCACGTCGAACTTGGGGTCGTAGAGAAAGCCCATGCTCTGAAGCCGGTGATGAAAATACGCGGTGAGGCTACGGCACGCGTAGCGAAAGCCACTCGCTCCCCGAAAGCCGTTGGACGCCGCCGTTTGGAGCGGCACTTGAATCAGCCGCGCTCCCGCGGTCACCGCCTGTACGACCATCTCGGCATGAAAGCCCATATCGTCGGAGTTTCTTTCGAACGGAATGCGCCTTAAGAAGCTCGTCGAGAAACTCTGAAAGCGAGACTCCGTCTCGAGCAAACGGCAGCCCAAAATGCGATTTCGGGCGAGCGTCAGAATCCGACTCGCCCAGCGCTTTGCGAAAGGCATCGCCGATCCGATGCGAGCCGCGAAGACCGCGTCGGGGGCAGGATCGGTTTGGTAATGGCCGAGAAGGCTTTCCAAAACTTCGCTGGAGAAAGCGGCGTCTCCATGAACGACGAAAACCCGCTGAAACTTTTTATCGATGGCGTAACGGAATCCCAGTTTCTGGCTGGCTCCCGGGCCTTGAGACTTCGGATTGCGGAGCACCCTTACCCGAGCGCCACGGGTCACCCGGCGCACGGCCGCGTCGCTGACGAAAAAAGTCTGATCCTGGCTATCGTCGTCGACAACGAGGACTTCACTCTCGATGTCCGCCAGAACCGAAGCAGGCAATCCCTCGAGAACCCGCTCGATGGAATGCTCGTGATTGGAGGCCAAAATAAGAATCAGATTATTCAAGCAACCGACCTCTCGGAGGCGGAATCAAACCATTTCCAGAGCCAGGCGATGAGGGTGAGCCACGTCGCCAGGCCGAGCCCTTTCTCCCACTCGATCCACCGGCCCGCTCCGGCGACTTTCAAGAAGGGCTCGCCGGAACACCAGTGGTTATAGATCGAGAATGCGAGTAAGCCCGCCAAAAAGTGATACCTCGCCGTCCATTTCGGGACGAAAAGAAAAAGGCCGGGGGCCGCGAGCCACGCCAGATATTGCATGCCGAATCCAGGCGAGACGACGAGAAAAACCAAATAGGTCAGCCCGATTCCCTCGAGAAGTGCTTTGGGCTCCCCTTCCCGTCCGCGGGTATTTTGATAAACGGCGCCCGTGATGGCAGCGAGCAAAAAGTATTTCGCCGGCACCCTGAGAAAGGTCGGCCAAAGACCGAAGGGGAGCAGAAATTGAGTGTAACCCCACTCCCCAGGGGTCGAGTTGTACCCAAAGACATTGCGATAGAGAACCTGGTAGTCGACGGCCATGTGATAGCCGAAGATAAGGGCCGCCGCGGCTCCCACCCCGAGAAAGAAAAGAGTCCGTTCCTTCCACGTTTTGAACCAGAAAAAGAAAAGCGGAAAAAGCAGGATGGGGACGATCTTAATTCCGAGAGAAAGCCCCAGAATCACGCCACCGCCAAGCCGCCAGCCCCCGACGAGCACTCGCTCGGCCGCGAGCATAAATAGGAAGACGAACAGAGGATCCGTGTTGCCGTGAAAGCCGCTGACCAAGACCAAAATGGGGGTTAAGCAAACGATGGCGGCCGCGCGGCCTGCGAACTCGGAGGAGAAATAACTTTTCCCGAGGCGCACCATCAGGACCGCGGGTCCCGCGTCGGCGAGAATCGCCGGAAACCGGATGAGAAACCGAAAGGCATGAGGGTCGCCGCCCGCCCACGGATAGATCGCCTTCAAATAGACGCTCATCAAGGGCGGGTGGTTATACAAAGGAATGAGGTGGTATACGCGGACCCAATCCGCTTGATGAATGGTGTCCATGAAGAGCTGCCACGAAACGATGTCGTTCGTGCCGACCGTGGTGAGGGCGAGCGTCAGCCGGAGCGCGAGCCCCAAGAATATCCAGACCCAGACCACGCGCTCGGGACGGGCGATGATGGCGGCGGAAACCGCCGGAATCCAAGCTCTTATCCCAGCCTGTTGCATGGGTTGAGGTTTCCCATACTCCAGCGCCCGAGACAACGACAGGGAAGCCAAAAAGCGACGTTTTTCGGCTGTCTGGAGCCGCTCGAGGGCCTTTCCGGGCCGTTCCGAAGGCCCTACCGCACCGTTTCAAGCCCAATCTCCACTGGCCTAGAAGTTGTAGTAGCTCGCCGTCGGGAGGAGAAGACGAGTGAAATCTGTTACCCATTCTGATGATAGGTCTTTGATGGATAGGCTTTTGGGAACCAGCGCGCCAGCGCCGGTCTCGACGGCGTCCTTGGGCTTTCCCGAAATCGTACGGAGGTCCATCATTCCGCGCCGAGCGGTGTGGCGGAGCCGGTTGCTTTCGAGCCAGCCCTTGCACACGAAAGCGGATCCCGCCGCGCGTATCCTCCAAATTTTGACGGATCTTTCCGATCCGCACAGCGCTTTGGCCAAACAGCTTAATCGCTACCTGATAGAGCAAAGAGAGCTCGCGGGTGGAGGCGTCTGGGCCAGGTACTTTGAAAGTTACGATACTCTCGTGGCTTTCTCGGAGCCTTACCGGTCGATGCTGCGGTTCGCGGACGAGCATATGCCCAACGGCGATGCGACCATCCTCGATATCGGCGCGGCCACGCTGAACATTTCGCTGTTCTTGATTTTGAAAGACGGTAAACGGCGTCTAGTCGCCGTGGATCCTTCTCGCAGCGGCATGATCATCGGCAGAAAGAAGATCGAGCTCGCGGCCGGCCCGGAGCGCATCACGCGCCACCGTGCTTTCGCCAGCAGCATTCTCGATCCGCTCTTTCCTGCGAGCCAAGTTGAAGGCGCCATCGTGACCAACTTACTCGGCAATATCCCCGAGCGTAAGGCGGTCTTTCACCGTCTCATGTCGCTCACGAAGCCCGGGGCTTCTTTAGTGACGTTCGAGCCCACGCACCGGTTCCGGGACGTGGAACGGATGAAACGCTTCTTACTCGATCTCGCGCTCAGCGCGGCGGCGAACCATTCGCCGGTGAACGAGTTCGATCTCGCTCTTGTCGGCGCGGTCCATCTCGAAACGTTCACCACGCCGCTCTACTCCGGTCCCACTCTGCTTCCGTCTCGGGAGCTCGAAACGGGAGCGGTCAACGCGGGCTTCACGATTGAAGCGAGCAAGGCGTACTTCTCCGGCATGGTCCGGGCGCTCGCGCTCAAACGGCCCTAAGCGCACGCCTCTAAGAGTATTCAACATGAGAAAAAGCCCACTTCCTGGCATTCATCGTTCAAGCTTCGCTTGAACGATGATGGCGGAAGTGGGCTTTTCTTTTTCTATTACTCGCCGATGTAGATCTTGAAGGTGCCGGCCGGAGTCATATTTTCCCGGAACTCCACTGCCACGGGGCCGACGCCGCGCGCGTAGTAGACTTTCATTTCCGAGTCCGAGCGATTCGCAGTCGCTTTCTTGAAGACCACTTCCATGGCCTCCTTGTAGCTCACCGTTTTAGAGGCGGTACCGCCCTGAAAATCGACGATGGCCGCTTCCGGCCGCCCGTAGACTTCGTTCGCGGTTTTAGAGACCTGGTTCGGATCCGAGAAGGCCACCCGATTCACTAGCTCCAAGTACTCGCCGATGTCCCAGAGAGAATGATCCGCATTAGAGTTCAGCGTCATTCCCGGAGGAAGGAGCAGCTGACCGGTCGGATTTTCCTTCTGCTTGAACCAGAAGCGCCCTTCTTTCTTTACGATGGTGCCCGAAGCTTGCCCCGCTTCTCCGCCCACCCCGTAGGACGCCGAGTACAAGACTCGCATGCCTTCCTTGAGGTTGACCGAGTAGTAGTAGCTATTTTGGGCGGCGTAGGAACGCAGCTCGCTCGCCGTTTGGAGAACGACGGGCTTACGGTTCGTTACGTCGATTTTCACGGGCTGAGGCGCACCGGAGGCGTCGATGGGATTTACCACATCGCCGTAGCCGGTAGCCGTCGCCGCGAGTAAGGCCAAGCCAATCCATTTCATATTCATGGTCGTCTCCTTAGCGAGTAGCGTTGAGGTTGCGGCGTTGCTTGAACCAGACGTCACCGACGAGATGCTCTCGCCCGTCGACACCCGTGTACTTACTCACCAGGCGGATTTCGTTGTCCTCGGTGAGGGCGACGTTTTTCACGGTCTGGTAAACGAGACTGAACTCCTTTACGTATTGCGACGCGGGAGCGGTTTCGTTCGGCGTGCAGGCGCCGTCTTGGTTGAGATCGCGCCAGACTTTGAGTCCGTCGGTGGCTTTCACCACGAGCTTATTGCTTCCGGCTTTAGCGAACTGGCTCTCGAGGGCGTTGAAGCCGTTCTCGAAAGTGCGCTTGCCGTTGGTGGTGCCGGTGAACTCGCCGAAAAGCTGCGCGCCTGAAGTAACACAAGCCGATATTCTGCCGTCGAAGAGAAGTCCGTCCGCGGGTTTCACCCAGCCGGTCCGTACTTTCTCGCCGGTGCCGGAGAGATCGAACGAAACGCCGGGTCCTTCGGCCCAGACGTTTACGAGATCGAGCTGACCGTTACCATTGAGATCGAGAACGAGCGGCGACTGATAGTCTTTGAACGCCTTGCCGGGGGCCGCGAAGCCGTAGGCCGGGTGAAAGACCGCGAGAGAGAGCTGCTGCGAAGAGCCGCCCTCGCCCGTGTCGCCCGAGTATTTGGTGATCTGAACGTTGCCGTTCGCGACCTTGAACTCGATGGGCTTATCGATCCACTGAAACGGACGCTCGGGATGAATGTTGCCGGAGAGATTTTTGCATTCCGTGTTGTGGAGACTGGCGGTGGGATCCTTCGCCATGCAGATGGACAGTTTTCCTTTGTAGGTGCCCGACATGACGCCGGAGCTGATGCCCGGATAGGACTCTTCCATGTCGAGAGTGAGGATCAGTTTTCCATAAGCGGAACCTTGACTCGCGTCATCGCTCCGGCCGCGAATCACCGCATCCATATTCATCTGACCGCCGGCGATGAAATCGCCGTCGACGCTGCGAATGATGGCCCGGAAGCCTGGGTTCGTCGCTTGATAGCCCGACGCCATATTACTGAACGGCGTAACGGGGATCTCGAGCGTGTTGTAACTAATGAGCGGGATCACAGCGGCCCGGGCTATGCCTGCGGTCAGCATTAGCAGGGCGGCAATACGTGAGGCACGCATGTCGTCTCTCTCCTTGTAAGTGGGAAAAGTAGGTACTCTTTAAGCTTCGGGGATCTCGCTCCATCGAATGATGACCAATCTCCGACTCCGTTATCGCCCGCTAACCGCCAAAATCCCAAAAGGGGTCAGCCGCCATTTGGTACCAAAAGGTACGCGAGCGCGGTTTTGCTCTGGCACTTTTTGGTACCAAATGGCGGCTGACCCCTTTGGGATGACTCCGTTTTTTCGAATGAAATGATTCCAAAGGGTTCACTTTTGCGGAACCTCGATCTTGGCTCTATTGGGACCATGAGAACGAATCTCGCGGCCTCGGCTCCTCATCCCATTTATGGCTTGGCGCTCCACTCGGTTTCCATCCGAGAGGGGACTCTCGGGGTCGTCCGGGATGACCTGCTTTTCGGAGGCACCAAGCAAAGAGTTTGGACTCGATCTCCGGAATCCTTTTACGAGCCAGCCAGTTTTTGTCCCCCGGTGTCGTCTAACGTTCATTACGATGCGAAGCTCTGGCGCTACCTCTGGTCTGAAGCGCAAGACGGAGACTTATGGTGGAACATCGCGAGATAGAATGGGGCGTGGGAGGGGCATCCCCTCCCACGCCTATGGTTTAATGGCGTTGGGGCTCGCAAGCGTAGAGGGCTTCGTCGTCGTCCGTCGAAGTACGGACGTAGCCACCTTCATCTCCCTGGATCAGGGTCTCATCGATCGAGGCGCTCACTTCGTCGGCGACTTCGCACGCGTCCCCCGAAAGCTCTCCCTCGTCGGCTTCGCATTGTCCGATGCTGTCCGAGCTGAGCACCACCGCTTCTTCTCCCGAAACGAGGGAAAATCTTTCGCCGAGCAAGGCCGTTTCTTCGTCGGAGTTTTGCGTGCAGACGTAGCTAGACTCCGACGCAAACGCGGGACTCAACCAGAGGACGCTGACTAAGAACAGAGTTTTGTAGTTCATTTGATGGGCCTTTTCTACGGCTCGTTCGGGAGAGATCCACCATGACCTCTTCGCGAAATCGAGCGTTGCTATCGTTATAAATTACGCTTTTTTCCCGAGGGGAAAGCACTGCAATGCTGAATGGCGGAAATACCTTGCTGGATGGCGGGAAGCGGCGACTTGCGCATTGGGTTGGGGGAGGCCACGTGCTAGAAATACCCCATGAAGCGAGCCGCCTTTTCTCTTCCTCCCATCTGGCACCGGGCTGCCGTGATCGGGTTTGGCATGGCGCTTCTCTGGTTCATCGGAGACTTCAGCGATTTCGAGACGGAAAGTTTTCCCCGCTGGACTCTCTTTTATTTATCCATGGGGCTATCCACCTCGATCATGGTGGGCATGGCGCTTTCCCTCCACCAACGGCGGTTTACGCCTTCGGCCGGTCGCAAGGAACTGACCGGCCAGTTCATCGTTACTCTCCTGGCTCTCATTCCGGGACTTGGAATTCCCGCGCTCGTCGATGGCTACGTCTTCGATGAACCTGTTCTCCTTGCCGACCTCTGGGGCGCCTTTCTTTATGGCGCCATCACCGCGGCCATGTTCCTCCTGAATTATTCGAACAAGAAAACTCTTCAGGATTTGATGGAGCTGAGAGCGAAAACGGCGGAAGCCAGATACGAAATGTTGAAGGCTCAGATGCAGCCACATTTTCTCTTCAATTCGTTGAATAGTCTGACCGAGCTCATTGCCCAGGACCCTCCGGCCGCGGAAGGCATGGCTCAGAAACTCTCGGACCTCTACAAGCTGATTCTTCAGAACTCGGAGTCCAGAACGGCCACTTTGAGCAGCGAGGTGGCCATAGCCCGTCGTTACCTGGAGATCGAGAGGCTTCGTTACGAGGACCGTCTTCGGTTTGAGTTTAGCGTTCCACTCGAATCGGAAAAAATCCATTTACCCAGTCTGATGGTGCAGACTCTGGTCGAAAACGCCGTGAAGCACGGCATTGCGAACGCGGTGGACGGCGGCATGGTTAGTCTCGAAGTCGCCCGGGCGGGGGAGGGCTGGTACCGGCTGCGGCTCACCAATACGGGCGAGCCATTTCGGGATTGTTCGGGCGGAACGGGGCTGACCAATACGGTGGGGCGTCTGGACTTGTTGTACGGCGATCGCCACGACTTTCGCATTCAGTGCGATGAAAGCCAGCGCACGGTAGTGAGCTTTTGTTTTTCAGGAGAAGCCTTTGCCTAAGCGCATTCTCATCGTAGACGACGAGCGCCTGGCCAGGCAGCGAGTCGCCCGCTTCATCCGCGATCGGAACGAGAATCACGTGCTGGCGGAGGCGAGCCACGGCCTCGATGCTTTGGGGAAAATTCCGCTCTTTCTTCCCGATATCATCTTTCTGGATATAGCGATGCCAGGCATGTCTGGTTTTGACCTGCTCTATCAGCTGGAGGAGCGCCCTTTCGTGCTGGTGTTTCAGACGGCCTTCGACAAGTTCGCCCTCCAGGCTTTTGAGGAGAACGCGTGTGATTATTTGCTGAAGCCTTTTCCGCGAGAGCGGTTCAATAAAGCCTTGGATAGAGCGCTCGCTCGCTCGCCAAACGGAACGGAACTGGGCGGGGTCGAAAGTCAGGTGTTGGAGAAGCAAACTTACTTGACGAAGATCGCCGTCCGTCACCGCAATCAGCTCAAGATTGTGAACGACGCCGAAATTTTCGCTTTCGTCAGCCGGGATCATTACACTTTCGTGTGCACGGAATCGACGGAGTACCTCTGTGAGCTCTCTTTAGCTCATTTGGCTAAACGGCTTTCGCCTGAGCGGTTCAAGCAGGTCCATCGCAACGCAATTGTCCGTCTCGACGCCATCCAGTCAGTCTCGCTCGGTGAGGCCATGGCGGTGCATTTAGGCAATGGCCTCGCTCTGCCTGTGTCTCGCAGTAACCGCGCTTTGGTGAACAAGCTCCGGATGAGCGTTTAACATGATCTTCGAAGCCTCAGCCATAGCCGCCTCCGAGGACGTTCTATGACTCGAAGCGATTCGCCTTTCTCCGCTTTCCGGAGTCAGAGCCTAGATCGCCACGGAGCAGACTCAAGTAAAGCTGCTCTACTTTCTCTCGGGCCCAAGGAGTGCGTCTTAAAAAGGTGAGGCTGGATTTGAGGCTCGGATCTTTCGTGAAGCAATTTATCTTGATCCTCCTCCCGAGCTCTTCCCACCCGTATTGGGCTTCGAGCTTCTTGAGAATCTGCTCCAGCGTGATTCCCTCTAAGGGATTTTTCGGATTGCTTGGCATGCGGTTGAAGCAATCCTACCTCAGAAGCCGATACCGCAAAGTTTCTTGTTCGGTTCTAGTCTAGACTGCCAAGCGGGAATAATCACAGCACACGCGAAGCAGTTGCAGTAGGCCAACGGTATTTTATGCGGAACCGATGCGGCAAATAATACCACGAGCTTGGGTAAGAGGCCGCCCGCGTTATGGTATCTTGAGCGAATGACGGTCGAAGCGAAAAGCTGGTGGGAAGTGTTCACGCTTTTTGTCATTCCCATCGGAGGCGGCATACCCGCGGGCGTAGTGCTCGCCCGTACTCGCGGCATCCCGTGGTTTGGGATGATGTTCCTCTACTTTTTATCCGACGTGCTGCTCGCCTTCGTTTTCGAGCCCATTATGTGGGCGGTCATTTACTGGGGAAAACGCTCGGTCAAGGTCACTCGCTTTCTGGACGTGCTAAAGGAATCGATGAAACGAACGACGCCTCAGCTGGGCCATGCCTTGGGACCGCTCGGCCTGATCGGAGTCTCCTTCGGCGTGGATCCCATGACGGGACGGGCGGTAGCCAAAGCCGCGGGACACGGCTTTGGCAGCGGGTGGGCCATCGCCATCACCGGGGATATGATTTACTTCTCAATACTCATGGTCTCGACGCTGTGGCTGAACAACGTGTTGGGAGATGGAACGTGGACCACCATCATCATGTTGGGACTCATGCTCACCGTACCGGGCCTCATTCGCCGATTTCGCAAGCCTTCCGGGCCGAACTGAAGCCGTACGTTTCACGTAAGAGATTGCGCTCCAAATGCCCGAGGTGCATCCGGCCGACGATCATCACAATCTCGTTTTCCAAATCGCCACGCTCCAAAAGCTCCATCAACCGGGCGGCCATAGTCTCGTTGCGAGTGAAGACGATGCCGGGACCCATGAGCCAAAGCGATCGAAGCAGGGAAGAGCGGGCGATGGCCGGCCAAAATAGGCCGAACGCCGCGAGCTGGAGCATGCAGAAAAAGCCCGTCAGATAAAGCGCCCAAAGCCAAAGGGGAAGTCTCGCGAGGTTGTAGCCCGTCCAGCCCAAGGCCGAGAAGCCGACCGCCATAACGAAAAACGAGAGCAGGATACCGATCTCGATTTTTTCCCGCGCGCCAAGCCGGTGCCCTTCCTCCAAGCGATGCAGGCACACCGCCTTTTTCTTGAAGAGGGTCTCGGCTGTGAGGATCGCGCCAGGCCCGAGCATTCCGAGGCGCACGAGCCCTTTCAGGGGAACGTAAATGAGACCGAGTAGTTTTTCCGGATAGCCCGCCTTATCGACGCCCTCGACCGCGATGCATTTGCCCTGACCGAGGAGCGCCCGCACTCGCTGTCTCAAACCAGGCGGCACGATATGGGACTCACCCACCAGGATGAGCGTCGTGCCTCCGCGCCGGAGCACGATTTGCCGAAAAAAGAGGGGGAAAATGGCACCGGCTAAGTTCACTTAACCATTATAGCCACACTTTCCCTCCCACGGGGCCTGTGATACGAAGCGTTAATCTGTAACTTTTTTTAGGAGTACTTCATGCGCGCTCTTTTCGTACTGCTCGCTTTCGTCGTTGGAATGAACGGCTTCGCCGCCACCAAAGCGGCTCCCGGCTACCGCATTCACATTTGGGCCTGTTCCAGCGTCGTTAAAGGTTCGGATCACGGTTACTCCGTCTCCGTCGATAACGTCTACGGCCAAGGCGTCGTGGTTAAGGTTTCCACGCAAAGCATCGTCGGACCTCAGGTCCTCGGCCAATGGGTCGTCAGTGAGTCCGGCTCCGTTCCGGCGCGTCCGTACTACGAGTACCTGGACCAAACTACTGCGGGCAAGAGCTTGAAGCTCACGATTACCGACACCGGTAAGGGTAAGTTCATCGCAATTCCCAAAAAGGGCGGACGTCACGCCGGACAGCTTACTTGCTACCGCACCCGTTCCTTGTAAAAGCCTTTCTAGGGGGCGCTTCTTCCTAACGGAAGAGGCGCCCTTTTATTTTTGTCGATGGTTTATTTGTAGTATTTCGCGCGCATGTCCGCCAATTCCGGGAGAGCGATTTCAGGATTTCTTTTACGTTGGAAAGAAAAAGAGTCCCTGCCGCCTCCGGCTCCCAAATCGACGGAAGCGGGCTTCTCTCTCGTGTCCGCGCTCATTGCCCTGGCCATTACGGCAATGGGCATGGTGGCGGCCCAACGCGTGCACACGCTGACTTTTAGAGGTAGCTCGCACGCGGATTTGAGAGGCGGGATTCGCAGTCTTTCCGACTCGCTCAAGCCGATGAACACCCAAGCCACGGTCCGCTGATTAAGAACCTTCTGCCGGTTACCGCCCACATCGCCGTTGCGAGTGCGTCCAAAACCTTTCGGCCCGAAGGCTCCAGAAGAAATCCCGATGACCCGATGTTTGCGGTTAACCACGTGTCCGCAAAACTTCGAGCCGATCTTAGCGTCGAACGCCTCCAAGCCTCACCTCGACCTGTACCTCGCCTACCACAACGGTTTAGCGCTTAACTGATACGGCTCACCCTACCCAAGGAAGGCACAAAAACCACACTCAAGTGAGCCAGGTATTGAAGCACTTGCCCGCCTCCGCACTCGCCCGCCGATACGCGGCTGAACCGAAGGGAGGTGGGCGTCAGATCTTGTGTTGGCCCGGCTTGATCTTCGTCCGCGCCTGCATAACTCGCGAGTACTGCCCCCGTCAGGATAAGGGCCAATAGGAATGTCTTTTTCATGGGGCCTCCTTACTCGCTCACGCGAAAAGGGGCTGCGAAAAGGCTCAGTCCGGGCTTTTCTCTTTTCCCTTCTCGACGTAGCTTCCTGCTCGTGCCGGAATTACCTGAAGTCGAAAGCGCCCGCCAAGTCCTCTTGAAAGCCGCGAAAGGCCGCACCATCGCCGAGGTGCGCGTGCATCCGGACCCCTTGGTCTTCGATCGCAATAAGCCCGCGGCCATCGTCAAATCTCTTACAGGGAAAAAGATCGTCGGTGCCGGAAGGCGGGGCAAACATTTTTGGGCGGAGCTCGACGGCCGGCCGTGGCCTTGGTTTCATTTCGGAATGAGCGGCTCGCTTCACGTCTACGAAAAGCCCGAGGAGCGGCCCAGCCATTGGAAGCTCGAGCTGGTGCTGGACGACGGCAAGCGGCTCGCATGGCGCGACCCGCGCCGTTTCGGCCGGATTCGCTTGGTAGAAGATCCGCTATCCGACCCGAAAATGCGGCGCCTTGGTTTTGATCCGCTCCTCGACATGCCGAACCTGCCCGCGCTGCGGGGGCTCCTTCGCAAGCGAAAGAAGAATCTAAAGGCGCTGCTCCTCGATCAAACGTTCTCGGCCGGGGTGGGTAACTGGATTGCCGACGAGGTTCTCTACCACGCGAAGCTCGCGCCGCGCCGAATGAGCGCCGACCTCAGCGATGCGGACATTAAGGCGCTGCGACAAAGCCTGCTCAAAGTGATTCGCCTCGCCGTCAAACATGAGGCCGACGCCGAGAAGTTCCCTTGGGACTGGCTCTTTCACTACCGCTGGAGCGCGAAACATACCCACACGGCCCGAGACACGCAGATCGTGCGCGAGACCATCGCCGGCCGCACCACGGCCTGGGTCCCCGAAGAGCAAGTCTGAAGGCGAGGCATGAGCCCGAGCCGCGGATCTTTCTGCCCGCCGCATTTGGATTACCCGCGCACTACGGAGCCGGACCATTCGATTGCGGTGCCGTTGGAAGGAAATCCCGGCCACTGACTCAGGCGAGTTGAGCGCAGGCGTTGTCTCGGGCGATTTGGGTTAGGTGCTCCGCGATTTTTTCCGTGGGGAGCACCCAGTCGACACTTCCAGAAGCCTGGGCATTCAAGGGCATGCTGTCCACTTCCGCGGAAAGGTCCTGTGCGAAGGTGATGCCTCCCTTGGCTTTGATACTTAGACTGCCTTCGGTCCCATCTCCGTCATACCCCGAGAGTATGACGCTAATTGCCCGGCTTCCCATCGCCTCGGCAAGGGAGGTCAGGAAGAAGTCAATTTGCTTATGCCGGCCAGCCTTTAAGGTACGCGGGGAGGCGACCTGGAAAGCGAAATCATCGATCGTAAGATCGGTATTACGTTGAATGATGTAAATATGGTTCGGTTCGATTTTGCATCCGTCGCAGGCCTCCACGACGGGCATTTTAGTTAAAGGCGTGAGAATCTTGACCAGCAGACTATCGTGATCGGGGCTCAAATGGGCGACGATGACGAACGCCATGCCGGTATCGGCGGGAATGCCCGCGAGGAGCTTCTTATAGCCGGCAAGGCCACCGGCTGAGCCTCCTATGCCAACGATGTAACTAGGCCTTTGCGGATTCATGGGTTCTCCTGCTTGTTGACGAACCCTACCCCATGGCTCGGTTCGTCGGTAGTGAAGTTGTCCTTATTAAGGGGCGAAGGCAAGGGTCGGCTGCTGGGAACGCTTGGATTCACGGGCACAAACTATTTTATTTTTTAGATTTTCTTACCTTGCGGCGGGCTCTCGGCGGGCTTAGTGTTCTGGCGAACCTTTACGCCTATTCCCAGCGAGAGCTGATTTGTGAATTCGTCACGTCACTCTGTCTTTCCTGATCTTTGTTGCTGGAAATCTCTTCTGCGATCGCTCCCAGTTTATTTTTGTTTCTTTAACCTAAGGGAATGAGATGGAGTTTCTCGGGGCCCCAAAATTAACGCGACCGAAACTCTTTGAGGGGGAATCCCTTTTAAGGCCTCACCCGATCGGCGTATCTCCTCCCGCGGCGCCGCCCCCCGGCCTTTTCAGTCTACTTGAAAATTTTCTGGCCAGCTCTCCGATTGGGTTTTCCTACTTCGACGAGGACTTGCGCTATGTTTGTGTAAACCACCCTTTCGCGGCGATGGTCGGTTACGCCCCCGATCAACTCCTGGGGCAACTGCCTCGGGACGCCTCTCCGGAGAGCGCACTTTCGTGGGAGCCCGCCCTGCGCCGGGTTTTCGACACTGGGATTTCGGAAATGAACATTGAGTTCCCTCTTCCTCGGCACGATGCCACCAGTCAAAGCCAAGTCGCCTCGGCAAACCTCTACCCCGTGCTGGGCGACAAGGGCGAAGTCGTCGGAGTCGGGGTCATGCTGGTCGACGTAACGGAACGAAAAGCGCTCGAGGCCCGTCTTTTCGAAAATGAGGAGCGGCTGCGGCTTGCTCTCGAATCGGCCGCTTTGGGGACCTGGGATTGGAACGTTGCCTCCGGAGTCATTCTCCTTTCCGCTCGGGCTCAGGCGATTTGCGGCACTGACTTAGGGCCATCGACCCCTTTGGAAGTGTTTTTTGATTCGGTTCACCCCGAGGATCGCGCAGGGCTGAAAGAGGCCATCCGCCGCGCCCTGGAGACTCCCGGGGAAGATTATCGCAGCGAGTACCGCTCGATCGGGAGCAAAGACGGGAAAGAGCGGTGGGTCGGGGTCAGAGGAAGAGTGAAATTCGACCAGGAAAAGAGACCGGTGCTTTTTACTGGCGTGGTCTCGGATGCGACGCTCCAAAAGCAAGCGGATCAGCTCCGCCAGAAGGTATCCGTCGAGTTGATGCGATCCAATTCCGAGCTGGAGCGTTTTGCCTCGGTGGCGTCTCACGATTTGCGCGAGCCCGTGCGGACGGTGAGCAACTATGTCTCTCTTTTAAGGCGCCGCAATAAAGAAACGTGGGATCCCGTCTCATTGGAGTTTCTGGCCTTCGCCGAGTCGGGAGCCCGCCGGATGGGGGAGCTAATCGACGATTTACTGTTCTATTCCAGAGTGAGTAACGAGCAGCGGGAAAAACAAGAGTGTGACCTGAATGTGATTTTGCAAAAGACTCTGCTCAACTTAGGGGCAGCCATTGAGGAGAGCCGGGCGCAAATCACCAGCGACCGCCTCCCGGCAGTGATGGGAGAGTCCTCCTATCTAATTCAGCTTTTTCAAAATCTTCTGGCGAACAGCATCAAGTATCGCCGGCAAGGCGAGGTTCCGCGCATCCATATCTCCGCGACGAGAGCGGAAGCGGAATGGCTGATCCTCTTCAAGGACGAAGGCATTGGCTTTGAGGAGAAGGAGGCTTCGAATATTTTCGAAGCCTTTGTGCGCTTGCACGGCCACGCGGACTACTCGGGATCGGGGCTGGGGTTGGCCACCTGCCGCAAGATTGTCACCCAGCATGGGGGCCAAATTTGGGCTGAGTCGAAACTTGGCAAAGGGGCCTCGTTCTTTTTTACGATACCGGCTCTGAAAGAGTAGAGGAGCTATGGAGCGGGAAGTCGGGGCCGAAAAAGAAGCATTTTTCCCGGTGGTGGGGATTGGAGCCTCGGCCGGAGGGCTGGAGGCGCTCCAGGAGCTCTTCGCTCATCTGCCAAAAGACGAAATGTCCTGCGTGGTCGTCCAGCATCTGGACCCGGTCCATGAGAGTTTGCTCGCGGGGATTTTGTCTCAAAAGACCAAGATGACCGTGCGAGAGGCGAAGGAGGGGGCGAAGCTCGCCGTCAATTGTGTCTACACCATCCCGCCCAATACCGTGATCCGGGTCGTGGACGGGGTATTGCGCCTCTCTCCGCGCAATGAAATGCTTGGGCTCTTCTTGCCCATCGATCAGTTTTTTCGATCGCTGGCGCAGAATTACGGGGGAAGGGCGATTGGAATCGTGCTCTCCGGCGGAGGCTCCGACGGGTCTCTGGGAATTCAGGAGATCAAGGCGTGCGGCGGTATCGCATTCGCTCAGGATGAAAGCACTGCTAGGGTATTCACCATGCCTCAGAACGCCATAGCCACGGGTGCCGTCGACTTCGTGCTTTCTCCCCGAAAAGTCGCGGAGCGGATTGGTGAATTGGTCAAGGATCGCTATTGGGCCGAGCCGGAAAAGACTAAAACTCGTGCCGTCGAAGGCGTGGGCGAGGCCATGACAGAGGTCCTCCGCCATGTTTTCAAGACGACGGGAATTGATTTTTCCAGTTACAAGGCCGCGACTCTAAAACGGCGTATTTCGCGGCGGATGCAGTTTAGAAACACCGATACGGTAGCCCAGTACCTAGCCTTGGTTAAAGAGGACGCTTCCGAAAGCCACACGCTCTGCCAAGACATTCTCATTCAAGTGACCAGGTTCTTTAGGGAGCCGGAGAGTTACGAGCTTCTAAAGACGACCGTGTTCCCGGACCTGTTCAAAGGAAGGGCGAGTCAGGATCCCATTCGAATTTGGGTGGTCGGGTGTTCTTCGGGAGAAGAGGCTTACTCGATTTTGATTGCGCTCAGCGAGTACATGTCGAGCACGAACCAGCATGCCCCCGTGCAACTATTCGGAACGGATATTAACGATTCCGCCATCCAGAAGGCGAGGGCCGGGACCTACGGCCAAAATGCCGTCGTGGAATTATCTCCCGAAAGGCTGGCCAATTTTTTTAGCGTCAATGGGAGTTTCTACAGCATTAAAAAATCTCTTAGAGACCTTTGTATTTTTGCCAAGCATAACGTCCTAAGCGATCCCCCGTTTGCGAAAGTCGACCTGCTCAGCTGTCAAAACGTCATGATCTATTTCGACGCTTCCTTACAGAAACGGGTCCTTTCGATATTTCAGTACTCGTTGAAAGCGGAGGGAGTTCTTCTTTTGGGCCCGGCCGAGAGCATTGGGTCTAACTCGTCCCTCTTTACCGTGCTTAAACCCGGAAGCCAGGCGTTTAAGAAGGTCGCTGGACCCGGCCGATTATATTTCGACTTCGTCGGCGCCCAGCTGGCTGTTGAAAAGGTGGTGGCTCCCGAGAGCAGCCCCTCCTTGGGAGGACAGACGTCCACTTACGCCCAAGTGCAAAAGGAAGCCGACCGCTGGTTAGTGGCGCAGTTTTCCCCGCCGGGGGTCATCTTCAACGACAGGCTCGAGGTCATTCAATTCAAGGGACAAACGGGGCCCTATTTCGAGCACTCCCCCGGTTACGCGAGCTTGGATCTTTTGAAAATGCTTAGAGGCGAGCTCATTGCAGATGTGCGCCATCTCGTCGACGAAGCTAGCAAAAGCGGAAAACCCGCTCGCAAAGAAGAGGTGACCCTGCGGGCGAACGGCCACTCCAAGCGAATTGCCCTGGAGGTATGCCCGATCCGGGTAGGGTCCCTTAAAGATATCTTTTTTCTTCTAACCTTTGAGGACCTGGAGCTCGCCTCGGTGGCGGAAATGACTAAGCGGCGGCTCGCGAAGCAGGAGTCCGCCGCGCGCGAAAATTCGGGCGATGAAACTGTAGCCTTGAGAGCCGAGCTCGCGGCGACGAAGGAATACCTTCAGGCCGTGAACGAGGAGAAAGAGGCGGCGAACGAAGAGTTGCGGGCGGCAAACGAGGAGGTCATGTCGACCAACGAGGAATTGCAAAGTACGAATGAAGAGATGCACACCGCAAAGGAAGAGCTTCAGTCGACGAACGAGGAGCTCTTGACGGTCAACGACGAGCTGCAAAACCGCAATCGGGAGTTTTTCCAGCTCAATAACGACCTAACCAATCTTTTTACGAGCCTGAACGTGGCCGTGGTGATGCTCGATAAAGATCTCCGCATCCGCAAGTTCACTCCCATGGCCGAAAAATTGTTCCGGCTCATCGAGACCGATGTCGCACGCAAGCTTACCGATATTCGTAGCAAACTCGAGATAAGAGATCTGGAGGCGCTCGTAGCGGAAGTCATCCGGACACTCGCCCCGGTGAAGATCGAGGCGAAGGACGGCGACGGTAACTGGTACTCGGTGGAAATTCGGCCTTACCGCACCAACGACGACAAGATTGACGGCGCGATTCTTCTTTTCACGGACATCAATCAGATCAAGGCCGGACTCGGATACGCTGCCGCGGTGGAGGAGACTCTAGGGCACCCGCTCCTCATTTTGACGGGCGATCTCAAGATCAAGAAGGCCAACGAAAAATTCCATGAATTTTTTCAGACCACTCCGAGGGAGACCGACGGCCGGTTTCTTTATGAGCTTGGGGATGGCTCGTGGAACACACCCAAACTCAAGGAACTTCTCGAAGGCATTCTCACCAGGAACACGGTCATAAATAACTTCGAAATGACCCATGAGTTTCCGAAGATTGGCCGCAAGTCCTTGGGCTGAAGGCTCGGCGCCTTTTGCACAACGACAAAAGCACGGAAACGATCGTTCTGGTTTTCGAGTCAGCTTAGGCGGGGAAAAAAAGGCGCCCACCCTCCCCACGGGAAGAGGGGCGCCCAGAGAGAGTTAAGGCCGGCTCGGCATTCCGGGCTGCTCCATGCGCTCCAGAATGTACTGCCAACCCGCGCGTTGTTTTTCGACCGTAGGGTTACGCCACGTGTACGGGGGCTGGAAGCCCAGGCTCGTGGAGTTCACTTCGACGACGAACGTCATCGTCTTAGCACTCGTGTACATCCAATCGGTGGATCCGCCATCGACGTTGTACAGAAGCTCGTAAGACGTGCCGAAACGATACGTGCCGCGCCCCGTGTCTTTCACGAGCTTGCTGGCAAGCTCCTGTCCGACTTTCAGATAAACCGCCGCATCACCGGCCGGAATCTTCTTGGGGCTGCAACCGAAGGGGTAGATCACAAGCTCTGAGTAGCTATGGTACGAGATGTTGAATTTCGGCTTCACTTTCGCCACGAGGTTCATCATCGCCTGAGTCTCGGGCTCGGAACCGGCCGAGGCGCCGCGATAAATCTCGGAAGTTTTGCTGCCCGACGATCCGCCGCAAGCGTTCCAGTCGTAGGGATAGTTGCGGTTGATATCGACGCCATGACCGCCCTGGGTGTTCTTTCTCCACATGGAGTCCGACTTCCAAACGCGATCGTTGCCGTCCGGGTTCACCATGGGGACGACCCAGATGTTGTACTTGCTGAGCCACTTCTTCACTCTTTGGTCGCGGCCCTGGGCTTGAGTGAGGTAGCCGACGATGTCGAGCCCCACTTCGGCGGTCATGACTTCGCGAGCGTGGTGCATAGCATCGAAAAGCACGGACTCTTTTTGGGTGGAGCGGTGCGCCTGATCGGTCAGATGAATGGCGAGGATTTCTTTGCCTTCCACCGATTTGCCGATGACGTACACCTTCGCGACTCCGGGAAAGCGCCGTTCGGTCTCCAGCAGATATTCTCTGACGTAGCTATATTGTTTGTACTTCGGATCCGGAGCGCGGGCGTCGCGCTTCGCGATGATGTTGATGCTGCGGGGGAAGTTCCTGAGGCCGCTCTCCTTCACGACGACGGAGAGAACCTTGCGATCCCAATCCACGCCGCCAATGTCCAGTCCATGCGCTTGGGCGACTTGAATGTCGCGAAGGCTATTGAGCGGTACGTCGACGTAATATTGCTTCTCCGGCGCGGGGGCCGCGCCAGACAGAAAAAGACTGCCCACTAGGGCGATAAAAGCTGTGAATAATTGAGCCATAATACTCCTTTAGAGGAGCATCCTAGGTCTCACACGGCCTTCACGACACCGTAAAAGCAGGGACTTTTAACAAAAAGTTTCTAATGCCCCGCAGAAACTTCTCTGAGCCGCGATTCTTGCTCGGGGCGGCTGTCGGTTTTGCGCGGAAGAAGATTCGCGAGCTCGTCGGCGTGTTCTTCTTCCTCTTCGAGGATCTGCTCGAGCAGGCGCCGCGTGGTGGGGTCGTCGTTGCCGAAGAAGCGGATCATCTCGGCGTAAATATCGATGACGATTCTTTCCGCGATGATGTTTTCCTGGAGCATCTCGACCAGGGTTTCGCACTCGACGTAGTCGGTGGCCGAACGCTGGGCTAAGCCCTCAGGATTGAAATTCGGATCCCCGTTTAGCTGAGTGATGCGCTCGGCGAGCCTATCGACGTGCACTTGCTCTTCTTTCGCGTGTTCCAGGAACTCTTGGGCTATGCCTTCCGAGTTGAGACCGCTCGCCATTTGGTAGTGGAGTTGGTAGCGAAGGACGCAGACGATCTCGGTGGCGAGAGCGTCGTTCAATAGCTTGATGGCGGTCGTGCGGTCCGACGCGTAGGCCGAGGTGACCGCTCCTTGCTCGATGTGCTGCCGAGCGCGTTTTTTGATTTCCTGCACGTTGACTACAAAATCTCCCATTTTCGAATCCTTTCGCGATGAGGTTTTGCGGGAGGAGAATGCAGGACTCATGCCGATAGCGTTTGCCGGTACCGCTTGGGTTCGCTAGAAAAACGCCATGCTCGACCATTTGTCTCTCGGCGTTGCCGACTTGAATCGATCGCTCGCTTTCTACGATGAAGTCATGGGAGCCCTCGGCTACTCACGGCTCTGGAAAAATGAGAGCGCGGCGGGGTACGGCGAGCACGGTTCCGAGGAGCCATTCGCTATCAAGGAAGAAAGACCGGGGGACGTCCCCGGCGGTTCAAAACGAACCCACGTCGCGTTCTCGGCGAACGGAACGTCGGCAGTGGATGCCTTTCATGAAGCCGCTCTAGCGAACGGAGGCAAAGACGAGGGCGCTCCGGGAAATAGGCCTCACTACGGCGATAAATATTACGCCGCTTTCGTGACCGACCCAGACGGGTATCGCTTGGAAGCGGTCTTTCATGGCTAGCGATTGCGGAAGCCGCCGTTCGCGTTCTGTCCTTTGAAGTCCGAGTAGTCCCACGCCTGATCGTTTTCTTCCTCGCGGATGGCGTTGCGGCTGGAAGGCGCCGGTGCCCGCGGCTCCGAGTACTCATCGACTTTGAGCGGAGTGACCGTCGCTAGAGGGGAAGTGCGAATCGCGGAATCCCTCCAGCTCATGTCTCTCAACGTGATAAAGACGGCGATGGGAAAAGAAACAATTTTGATGGCTGTGTCCAACATGAAGACTCCTTGTTTGCCGAACTAGGGAGCAAGGTTCAGGCCAGGCGCGGCACGCACCGACCAGGCTCAGGGGCGATGGGAATTCGGGTCCCCCCTGTCTCCGTTCCGTGACATTATTTTGATCCCGTTGAGGGACTTCCACACGGGGGACCGCGTTTTATGGCTGGCACCGCTAATGCAGAGTCAGGTTTAGATAGGGGAATACTTGAAGTTCTATCGCCCAACTAAAAAGAACCTCTTGCGAGGCACTGTCATCGCTTTAGCACTTTGGGCGGCCTATTTCGTCGTCGCCAATTTGGTCCTGCGGGGGGATTGGCTAAAAGGACAGTTAGCCAGCTGGAAAGACGGCCGGTTAACGTTTCATTCCGCGTCCTCCCCGTTTCCGGGCTACCTCGTGGTTAAAGGTTTCAACATCCGGCACGAGGACGACAACGTTCGCTGGGGAGCCCAGATCGATACGGTCACTGCCTGGATAAATCCACTAGGGATTCTCATCAAGAGCGTCGACTTCCGGCGCATTCGAGGTGTACACGCGAAATTCCAGCTCCGCCCCAAAGCCGCCGAGGCGAAGGCCTGCTTACCCAATATCGAGCCCATCCCCGGCCCCCGCCAAGTCGTCGAGACCGCGGAAGACAAAAAGCCGTCGGGAGTGACGTTTGCTTTTAACAGCATTGAGCTCACGGATTTTTCCGAGATTTGGGTGGATTGCTACCGCTTCCATGGAGAAGGGGAAGTCGACGGTGGCTTTGTTCTCGCCTCCGGGCAATGGGCGCTTATTAAAGACTCGGACGTGAAGTTCAAGTCGGGCGCCATCGATCGGCCGAACGAAGGGCCTTTCATCCGCGCCGTGCACGGTAACGTCAACGCGGAAATCTCCCGTTTTCCCTCCGACGTCGAGAACAAGGCTTTTTTCTCTCACATAACGGCTCAAATCAAGCTGCACATGCAGGGGGCCTCCGTCGACATCCTGAAGCTCTACACCCATTCGCTGAAATGGCTCACCACCGAAAATAGCCCCGCCGACATGGAAATCGACGTCGGCATCAAGCAAGGCTATCTCACGGAAGGAAGCAGGGCCACGGCACGCGGCACTCAAATCGGCTTGGGCCTTTCGCGGTTTAAAATCGCCGGGGATTTGGAAGCCGATTTCTCGGTGCATGACAAACCGAAGCTGATGCTCTCGGCAGCGCCTTTCTCCATCATCGGTCAGGAAGAGGCGATTCGCGGAAAACGGTTGATGGTCTCCTTGGTGAGCCAAACCCGCGAAGTCTACGAGGTGTCCCGCGAGCTCGCGTTCGACATCAACATGCCGGAAGCGCAGATCCTGAGCCTCAGGGATCTCAACGCTTTTCTTCCCACCCCCGCCAATCTCAAAATTTTAGAGGGACGTGGCGTCCTCGATTTTCACCTGGCCTCCGGCGCCGAAGGGGAGTCGGGAAGGCTCGCCCTCGATCTCGACAAGCTCCGCGTTCAGCACGACAAAAAGCAGTATGAAGGAGATTTGGCTTTAGACATGCCACTCGAGCACTCGAGCTTTCAAGATGTCCGCTTTAGAACCCCCCGAACCTCCATCCGAATGCATTTGAAAGAGAGCGGCTCGGGCGCGAAAGTCTCGACGGGCACCGTCGACGTTCAAGGCGGGTTGTTTGATTTCGGCGACCGCCGCTACGGCGGTCATTTAGGCGTGGTCTTTTCCCAAAGCGCCCCGCTACTGGAGTTCATTGCAAAGGCGGCGAGCGTGCCCGGATTCGTCGGCAAAATGATGGGCGGCGATAACCTCGTCGCTCTCGCCGAAGTGGAAGCCGATCGCGATCGCATTCTCGTTCAGAATTTTCAGCTGAAAACCGGGTCGGTGGAAGTGAAGGGCGATGTTTGCGCGGCGCCGGCGCCACATCGTAAGGCCGCCATTCTCGTCTGGGCGGGACCTTTCGCCGTCGCGGCTTCCGTGAGGGGAGAGGAAAGCTCCGTCGTACTCCACGAAGCGGCGAAGTGGTTCAAGACCCACGGCTCTCAAAAACTGAGTTGCCTACCCGGGGAAGATTCCGAGTTTCACGGGGAGTAACCGGGAATCGGCGCCCAAGTGCACTCGGGCGAGCTGCCTCCGCTGTGTACTTCACTGCAGCATTTCAAGACGGTCTCCTTGGCGCGGCCGTATTTCTGATGCCAAGCGCTCCAGTCCATCGAGGAGCCGGAGAGTCCGGGCGCCATCCAGTAGGCGAGCTTCCAGTCGATGCCTTCCACCCGCACTTGTTTTCCGTCTTTAATGACGATGGAATCAAGAGCGCCCAAGACTGTGCTTTCGTGACCGAAGTCCTTGGCGACTCCCATGGCGTCGGCGGCCCAGCTGAGACAGGTGCGTCCGGAAGTGAGCCGATGGCAGGAAGTACAAGACGCCGCGCTCGTGGCGGTGAGCATCTGATATCCCACCGCTTGCGGGGGACCTTTCAGCATGACGCGGGCGAAGGGTCCTTTGGTGTAGCCGCCCGTTTTCCAGGGAGTCGATTTGAGAAAAGGCGTGTAGAGAAACGGATCGTTGTCGTGGCAGTAAATGCAGCCGCCGCCCTCGGTAATGTTGAAGTGGCGGCCAAACTCCGTGACTTCCGCTTCGGGCGCGCGCCCGATATCCAAGGAGGGAAGATTTTTACCGGCGATGGCGCCGCTGTAATTTTCCCACCAGCACGTAGCGCCCGTCCTTTGGTTGCTCGCAATGACCGCAACTTTGTCGAAGGGCACCGTCGGATCGGCGTACTGCTTCGTGTAGGTATTGCGGCGGCAGATCCATTTGACGTTGATGTCGCCGTGCGTGAGCTGGCCGAGCCGGCTTCCGGGCGAGCAGGAACCGCCAAAGAGAGCCGGGTTGTGACAGGCCTCGACCGCGTCGGTAACGGGCTCCAGGCGCGTCGGCGTGCCGGGGCGCGAGCGATAGACTTGGATGGCTACTCCTTCGGCGCACTGGAGCTCGGCACGGGAAGGGAGCCAGTCGTCGAAGGCTGCGCGGCATTTGCAAGAGTAGCAGCGGGCTTCGGCGCCCGGAGTCGAAAGGTCGGCACATAGATCGGCGCAGCCTAGGGCGGCGCGTGCCGAGGGGATGTGTCCCGACAGAGCAAGAAGCAGCAGCACGCGGACCATGCTGCTATTTTACCTTACTGTGAAGTGCTTTCCGATGTAGGCGTACCGAAACTCGAAGATCGACTTCAGATTGCGCGCCACGAAGGGACCCGCGAGCAAAGCCCCCAGCCAGCCGCCGGGTACCTGGTACTCCACTTCATCCGTAATGAGCGTTCCCTTTCCGAGAGTCTCGAAAAGGTGAGTGTGGTGCCACCAGCGGTACGGGCCCTTGATTTGGCGATCGACGAAACGTTTTCCCGGCTCCCACTTCTCGATGCTGGACTGCCAGCGCACGGGCAAGCCGTGCACGCGCAAGGCGTAGTCGATGAGGGTGCCTTCGCCGATGGCCTCGGTCGATTTGCCCACGACACGGAAATGCATCCAGGGCGGGGTCAAAGCCTCGAGATTTTTCTCATCGGCGTAAAAAGCGAAGACTTCCGCTAGGGGGAGAGGGATCCATTGCTCAACTCGGATTTCTTCGACGGGCTGCCGGCTTTTTTTTTAACCAGGTCCGCGAGAGCCGAGGTCAGCCTGGGAAACCGATAAACGAATCCGCTTTGCGCGGCTCGCTCGGGGAGAACTTTCTGGCTTCCGAGCAGGAGGCCCGACAATTCTCCCAAGACGAGCTTCAGGCCAAACGCGGGCGCCGGCAAAAAGGCCGGGCGATTCAAAGCGCGCCCCAGATCCTTGGTGAACTCGCCGTTGGTGAGTGGGCTCGGGCTCACGGCGTTGACGATGCCTTGGATATTCTCATGCTTCCAAGCGTGCAAGAAGAGACTAACCAGATCCTCCACGTGAATCCAGCTCATGGACTGCTGGCCGTTACCGAGCGGCCCCGCGAGACCCGTCTTGAAGATCGGAAGCACTTTTTTCAGCATGCCACCCTCGCGACCCAGCACGATGCCGATCCGAAGGGAGACGACTCGCAGGCCCGAGACCGAAGCGAGTTGCTCTTCCTTTTCCCAGTCGCGGCAGACCTCGGCGAGAAAGCCCGTGCCCACCGACGAGCTTTCGGTCAGGTTCTCGGAACCGCGATCGCCGTAAAAGCCGATGGCCGAGGCGCTAATGAGCGCCGTGGGCTTTGGTCCAGTCATCGCGTGGACCGCTTCCACCAAATGGCGCGTGCCCAAGACGCGAGAGTCGTAAATCTTCTTTTTTTGTTTTTCGGTCCAACGCTTGTCGGCAACCCCTTCGCCAGCTAGATGGAAAATGGCTTGGACGCCGTCGAGGGCGGCCGCGGGCGGCCTTTCCTTTTCGGGATGCCAAGCGAAAGCAGTGACGGGTGCTGCGATCTTCTCGCCGACCGTGTCGGGATTTCGGGAAAGGACGTTGACGGTATGTCCCTCGCGGGTGAGCTCTCGCACCAGTTTTTTGCCAACGAACCCGGTAGCGCCAGTGACCAATACTTTCATAGGCCTAACCTACCTCTGATGGCTCACGAAAGTCACCGATCTCAAGCGGCTTACTTCGGCGTAATGCCGGCCGCGACCGTAATCACGCACATGGGGCTATGGACCGGGTGCGGACCGCAAGCGATGCCCGTAAGGCGGTAGTCGGGATCGAGAAGAATTTTGCGGTGGCCGCGGCTTGCGACTCCGTCATCGACGACGAGAGCGGCGAGCATGTCTTTGCCCTGGTTATCGCCGAAGGCGCCGTACCCGATGCACTCTCCGCTCTTTCCGAGGGGAGTGCCGTACTTGAGCAGCCGCGAATGAGGCGTGCTGCCATCCTTGCCGTCGTGACCGGTGCCGCCGGTTTTTGCTTGAGCATTGGCGTGGTCTTGCGCGGCGCGGGTCAGCGGAGCCGAGGGCTTTAATTGGCTTAAGGGTTTAGTGGATTTCAAAACGGCAATGGCCTCGTCGACGGCCGCTACACCCTCCTGAGTGGCCAGCAGCAGGGTGGGCGACAAACGGATCTTTTTCCCTTCGAACCTTTTCTTCATGTCGGTGAGATAGGGAATGAGGGAGCTCGGGTTTTCGCGCATTTCATTGAGAGCGGCATGCAGCTGTTTCGCGAGCGAAGGGGGCTTGGCCGAGACTGGTATTGAAACGCAAAAAATGCCGAGCGCGAGCTGAAAAAGTTTCATGCTTCGGTACTTTAATCTCTCGCCGACAAAAGAGGGAACGGTTTTTGCTTTCACTTCGGACCAAGTAACCCTTGCGGCCCTCGAGGCCGCTTGAAATGAAGGAGACCGGAAATGGCTAATAATCAAGGAGCGCAACGGAAACAAGAAGCGGGAACGGACGAAGATTCCGACAAAAATACTGGCCGCCAGAATCTTAATCAGCGCGATGGAAGCGTCGGACAGGGCGGCGGCAAAATGAATCAGAAACCGGGCCAAAACCAAGGAGCCGATAATAAATCGCAGGGAAAAAGCAAACAGGGTGGCGGAAATCGCTAAAGGCATCCCGTAGCGAAGCTGTAACGATTCTCTACGAGTCGTTTAGCATAGAGAGGGCGTCTAAAAGTGTCGACACACTTTTTAGACGCCCTCGTTTGTGGGTTGATGAAGTTGTTTTAAAGTCTTACATGCCGAAGAGGGCCAGAAAGCCCATGATGATCGGCAACATCGTAATGACCGCCTGAATGATCGGCGCGAACTGAGGCGCAATCGCCATCACGAAGGGAAGCGCCGCCGTAAGAATTGCCGCGATGGAGCTAAGATCGAACTTCGCTTGGGTCGCGCTGCCCGAAGCCGTCTGCACGACGGCGCGAGCGACCGCGAAGGGTTTCTTCCCTTGCGAGAGAAGCGTCACGACCTGATTCAGGACCGCGGTGTTCACCGAGCCATCGGCTTGAATCGCGCCGCGGCCTTTCGAGGGAACCTTCACGGTGCCAGACTGAACGAGATCTTGAATGAGATCGCTCAGGCCAGTGACGGTAACCGCTTTGGCGGCTTCCGCGGCCGGGGCGGCGGCGACTTGCTCTTCGGTTTGGACTTGAGCGAGCACGCCGATCGCTTCGCTCTGGCTCATTTGATTGGCGAAACCCGTGGGGTTCTTACCGCACGCGGTCGCTAGCAAAAGGGAAAGGACCATCAAGGCATAGGTATATTTCTGCATACACGTTCTCCGAAAGCTTGGCTCTATAAGGCCAGCGGGTTGTTAATTGTAGTAGGGGAGGCGCTTACAGACTGCGGTAAGCTGACGTGCTGCTTTATTGATTCTGCGATCAGATAGTCGGTGGGTTATGCCGGCATTGTGGAGAAGGGCCGCGATTTCCCGTCTAGAAAGTTGACACTCGCCTCCGTGGACCTAGGCTTAGGCCATGTTATATCTCAAAGAGAGGGGAGGCCGTATGTGGGCGAGGATTAGCGCTTTGGCCGTATTGGGGCTAGCGGGAATTTCCGCGGCGGAGATACTTTCCTCTCGCCCTTTGTTTTTTGGGGTTCCGGTGATGGCGCCGAGCACGGCGGTGTGTTTCGCGCTTCTCTCGGCCGCTCTCCTCGGATTTTCCTGGCTTCCATCACGGCTCAGCTGGCTTTGCGCCATTCCCGTCGCGGGCGTTTTGGCCATCGTCGTGTTCTTCTCCGGAGTGGGCCGCGTGGCGATGAACCCGGTGACGGAGGTGGTCCTCGTTCCTTGCGCCGTCGCGTTCCTTTTTGGAATGTTCGCGACTCGGCGAGCGATCCTCGGCCATTTGGCGGGTCTCATCACCTCGCTCTTGGTTTTTTTGAGCGCGACTTGGGTTTTAGGTTACGTCTACGGGACGCCCGTCGTGTTCGTCTCGACCGGAGTCGCACTTAAGCTCATCACCGCCGCCGCGTTCTTACTGTTCAGCTTGGCTTTCATCGCGGCCTTGGGAGGCGGCTACCTTCCGCTAGTTTGGTTCAGGGGAAGCTCGCCCCGGGCGCGCCTTCTGCGCTCTCTCATTCCCACCGTTTCGATCTTGGTGATCGTGGAGGGCATCGCGTCTCATTTCATCTCGCTGTCTTTTCCGTTAAACGCCGCGTCTCTTTCCATGGGCCTGAATTTGGTTTTGGTGGTGCTTCTGGTGCTCGCCATCACTTCGACCGCCCGAAGCTTGGGCGTGCAGATCGATCAAGCCGTATCGGCCCGTCAGAACGCGGAGACCGCGCTTAGGCAAGCGATCGAAGGCTTGGAAGTCACCGTGCAAGAGCGTACCACCGAGCTCAAGCGTTCCAACGAGTCCCTCGAGCAGTTCGCGCGGGTCGCCTCTCACGATTTGCAGGAGCCGCTGCGTAAGATTCGAGCCTTCGGCGATTTGCTCATGAAAAAATTGGGCGACGCTCCCCATCCCGACGCGAAGGACTATCTGATCCGCATGCAGAATGCGTCTCGCCGGATGAGCGCCCTCATCGATGCGCTCCTTAACTATTCGCGGGTGACCACCAAGGCGCTACCGCCATCGCCCGTCAATCTCGACGGCATCTTCGAGGACGTGCTCTCCGATCTGGAGATTAAGATTCAGGACACGAAGGCCGTCATCGAAAAGGGTCACTTGCCCGTGGTGGAAGGCGACGCCATGCAGATGCGCCAGCTCTTCCAAAATCTCCTCGGGAACGCGCTGAAATTCCACAAGGCCGAAGTGCCTCCCGTGATCAAAGTGAGCACGGTAAAGCAGGGGGACCGGTGGGAGTTCAAGTTCGAGGACAATGGCATCGGCTTCGATCCGAAGTACGCCAATAAGATCTTCCAGGTGTTCGAGCGGCTACACGGCCGAAATGAGTACGAAGGCACCGGCATTGGGCTCGCCATCTGCAAAAAGATAGTCGACCGCCATCACGGGAATCTCATCGCGGAAGGAAGGCCGGGCGACGGAGCCACCTTCACGTTCACGCTGCCCACGACTCAAGGCTCGCGCTGGGCTCAAGCCGCCTGATGTTTCGCTTCTAACCGCGGCGGTGCCGAGGGCGAAACGCTCTGGCCGAGATTCGCATTCGCGTTCTCATTCCAGGAGGATTTTTTCATCTGCTCCGTCAAGCGATTCAGAATATTCGCGGCGGAGAGAATCGCCTTCGCGTAATGCGATTGCTCCTCCGACAAAGTGGTGCGAGACAGCATCTCGCTCATCATCAAAATCGCATTGGAGACGGGCCGGAATTCTTCCCCCAGCTTTTCTAAAGTCTGCACGCGCTCGCGGTAAGCGCTTTGCTGGCTGAGCCGTTGCTGCATGCGCTGGCGCTCCATGCCGTAGCGCACGACGCGCTCCAAAATCGCCGGATAGAGAAAATCTTTGTTCAGATAGTCCGCTGCGCCGAGATTCATGCACTCGACGTCGGTCTCGTGCAGGCCAAGGCTCGTCAGCATGACGATCGGGGCGAGGGTGCCGAGGGCGCGGGCCTCGTGCAAAATCTCGGTACCTTCCCGGGGGCCGATTTGATAGTCGACCAGATAAACGTCGTGCTCGCCCCGCGCCAACGCGACCTTTCCCTCTTCGATGGAGCTGACCCAGTCCAGTTTGTATTTGGTTCCGCGAATTTCCGACAGACACCCGCGCAAGAGCACGTAGGCGTCTTCCTGATCATCCACCAGAAGCAGTTTGATAGGCGACTGAGCCATTTTGGTTATCTCCGGGTAATTCGACGATCTCGAGCCAATATTTCGAAAGCGTGGCGAGGGTTTCCACCAAAGCCTGAAAGGAAACGGGCTTCGTCACGAAGGAGTTCACGCCGAGGTCATAGGATCGAAAAATATCCTGCTCGGCTTGCGAAGTGGTGAGCACCACGACGGGAATGCGGCGGAGCGTGGGGTCGGCCTTGATTTCCCGAAGCGCTTCGTACCCGTCTTTACGGGGCATGTTGAGGTCCAGGAGAATGATGCCCGGGTGCGGGTACTTCGTTCGGTCGGAGTACTTACCGGAGTGATGGAGGTACTCCATCAGTTCCTCGCCATCCTCGACGAAGCGGAGCTCGTTGACGAGTCTACCTTCTTCCAGGGCCATCTTCGTCATCATGCGATCCTCTTCGTCGTCGTCGGCGACAAGAATCGTGATGCCGTTAGTCGCCGGCATGCCGAGCCTCCTACTCCTTTAAAGTTAAGGCTGACGTCGGAAAAAAGCAAACTTCGGAATGTTTAGATGAGGTCGGTAGGGAGAGAAAAAAAAGGACCCACTCCCAACCCGACGGGCCGTGTGCCGAGTTGGGAGCGGGCCTTGCTTTAGCAAGACTTCGAACGAGGTGCTCTCTATAAGAGCGGGGTATCCGCCTCGTTTCTCTATAGTCTTATTAAACCTGAGCGGCCTGAGGGGTGCCGCGTAACAAGTTTGGCGGGATTAGCCTGCCTTGAAACGATAACGGGTGGCTCTGCCTTTGCCGGCTCGTTGCAGGCGCCCTTCGTGCATGGCGTCGGTAAGCGCGCGTCCGAGAGTGCGGTCGCTGACATCCAAGACTTTCGCCGCCTCTTTCAGGCCGAAATCGTCTTCGCCGAAAGTGGTGCTCGCGCGCTCGACCAATCCCACGGAGCGAGTCTCGGCGTTGGGCGCGAGATCCACGCGCAGCGGGCAGCGGGGACTGAGACGGTAACCGTCGTCCAAATGCTCGATACCGGCGCGAAACCTTTTTTTGGTGAGCGATCGTCTGAGCCGCATGACCAGCATGCGTACACGCGGCGGAGAGGTCAGCGGGTTGTAGAGCTCTTCCGGGTGAATGAGCTGAAAGAGAGTGGCGCCGCGAAACGGGCGAAAGAAATCAGACGCGAGCGCGCGCAGAAGCCGAAAGCGCGCATCCTCCGGAACGAGATCGGCGCCGAGGTCCATGGCGCCGGTGAGATCGAGAGTCGTCGCTTTCTCCTTGCCGCCCGGAAGGAGGTAGCTCGTCGGTGGGGCGCCCCGGTAACCGAAGTCCACCAGAAGCTTTTCCCGAAAGGGAGCAAAGGGAGTGCCGAAGAAAACCCGCCAGAGCCGGGCTTCGTCTTGGGTCGCAACCGCGAGATAGCCCGCGCAGTCGCGAACGGTTTCCCAGTGGCTCGCTTTTTCAGCGAGCGTCTGTACCTGCTCCAATTCGAGAATGGCTTTCTTGGGCTCCTTTTTTAACGCGAGCACCGCGCGCCATTTCTTTAAAAGCAGTTCGTCCCATTTGGCCCATTCCGCCGATTGCTTTTCAGCGAGACTCAACGCGCGCTCGGCTGCACTCGAGTCGCCGATGCTAATGGCCCACTGCGCGCGGAGCTTCAGTGCATGGCCCAAAAGCAAATGAAAATTCGTTTCGCGCGCCTTGCTCTCGAGAGAGGTCAAAACCTTGTCGGCCTCGCCGAAGCGAGAGACGAAGAGAAAGGCCGCCGCCAGGTTGGCTTGGGCCACGAGGCGCTGATAAGGATCCGCATTCGGGACTTCGAGAAAGCGCTCCAGAAGCGGAATGGTGGCCCCGTACTCCCAAAGGCTTACTAACGCGAAGGCTTGATAGAGTCCCGCCTCGGGCAATCCCACCACGGGCTTCGAGGTGAGTAGCTCCAGGGCCTCGCGAGGCGCGCCCAAGCGAGACAGATCAGCCGCGTACTCGGCGATTTCTTGCGGAGTGGCCTCGCTCTGCACTCGCTTGCCGAGCGGGCGGACCAGCGGGTGGAGCAAGGCGATTCCCAGATCGGGCATCTCCATCCGGCGGGCGAGGGCGGCGGCGGCAAGCCGATGCTCGCGTTTCACGCGGCCTTTGCAAAAACGGCGCAGGCCTTCCTTGGCTTTCGCCGTGCGTCCTCGTTTGATCAAATCGTCGATGACGAAGAGCGGGATGGGGAGAGATTTCATGGGTCAGTAGGAGATTACCACGCCTTCCGTAGTCTGAGCCATTCTCCTCTGCGCTGAAAATAGCCGTATTCTTCCAGTGGCCGGAGCCTGAGGTTCGGGCCTTGTTGTTGCATTCTCCTAGTGCCGGGGGATTTCGATGCACAACGAAAGTAGAGGCGGCCGCGCCGTTTTTGGGGCCGGCTTACTAATCTGGGTGGGATGGATGGCTTGGCCGTCCTCCGCTCCCTTGCGCGAAAGAGCGTCGCTTCCGAAGGCTTTCACTTCGGGTGCGGCTCGAGTGGCGGCGCCGCAATTGGCCGCTGTCGGTGGGCTTCCCGGCCCGCGCGTGCGCGAGTATATGGCGGCTTTTGAAGGACCTGAGCAAACCGCCGACCGAGAAGCTTCCAATCGGGCGTCCCATGCCGAGGAAGCCGCGACGTACTTGAAAGAGGGAAATTTCTTTCACGCGACCGAAGCCTATTTGAAGATCCTAGCGACCGATGCGAATAGCGTCGTCGCCCTTCGTGGCCTTCAAGCGGTGAGAAGCGGAGCTACCTCGCCCGATACGAGCTTGGAGGGAGATCCCACCGTGCTTCGGCGCAATTTGCTAGATGAGCTTAGCCGAGAGGCGGAGGAGATGCAGAGCGCGGGCCGGTTTCAGGAAGCGGTGAATGCCGCGAATCTTTTCTTTCGCCTTCCGAACGAGGATGCCGCCGAGTCGGAACGCGTTCGCTCCATTCTCGTTGGCTCTCAGATGTCCTTGCAGCAGGACCGTGTCAGCGCCGTCCAAGAGCTCACCGGGAACGTGCCCGGTAAGCGCGAGCCCGCCGAGGAAATCGATTAACGATCGTACTCGTTTCTTTCGATGAGCCGCTCGCTAATCCGGCGCGGATTGCCCACCACCTGAAATTGATTTTCATGATTGGCTCCTTCTTGCCCTAGTAAGCGAGAACCCAAGCGGCGGGTGGCTCACTTCTCTCTTTCAGGCTTGAGAAACTGTCTAATGTTTCGACAGTCGTGCGTAAGGCGGGGGGCGGGCGCCTTACGAGCTTAAAGCCTTGAAAGAACGAGCGGGAGATGGCCTCGCCGCGATTTGCCCGACTTAAGCGTAGCCGAGCACTGTTGGTAAGCGCGAGCCTGCGGTCACGGCACGCCTGTTGCTCTAGTGACCCACGTAGTTTTCCGGGGGGTAACTTTGAATCGATGGATGGCTTTAGGTATTTGGGTTGGAGTTTGTGTGGCGCCTGGTCTGGCGCGGGCAGGATCGAATCAGGTCCTGATCCACGTGGAAGGCTCGGATCGCTTGAAGTTGCAAGGTTGGGTGACCGGCAAGGTCTCCGTCCTCAATCGCAACACCCACGAATCGAAAATCGAAGAGCGGCGTGAGTTCGTCGAGGTAAGTGTGGCGAAGCTCGCGGGATTCGACCGTTTTTCCTGCACCCAAAGCTCCGGCACCAACGCCGTGAACGCCGATTTCATGAAGACCCTCCGCGAAACGGTGGCTCGCCATCTCGAAGTGACGGGAAAGATCATCCCCGAGCTCTTGAGACAAGCTTTCATCAACCGCGTGACCGGCGACAACGACTGGGAGAGCGTGACTTGGGTGCACCCCGAGTTCGATTCCATTCTCGTGGAGTCTCCGAAGTGGGCTTACGAAGGTGAGCCTATCCGGGGTCTCGCGTCCGAAGGCGGTACGATCGATATGGAGTCTTTAGTGGATCTCACGCTCGTGCAGACGGGCCGCTGCGACATGTCGGCGGCGGAGCTGGATCTTGCTGCGGTTCGCAACGAGACGACGAGCGCCGCGCGTCGCCTGGCGCGCATCCCCTAAAGGACGCGGCTCGGTTACAATAGGCGGAGATGTCCCGCCGCGCCTTTCTCGTTCTTCTGCTGCTACTTCTCGTCGTTCCGGCGAAGGCCGCGGACTGCCCCTGGTACTACCGCATGATGGGCTCGCTCGGCATCTGGCAACCGCAAGCGGTGACCCTTTCCACCGGCATTCGCGTTGAGCCCATATTCGATCGTGGCTTCCATCGTCTCGATTCCATCAAAATCACCGACGAGTTCGGACATGAGGTGATATACGAGCGAACCAATCGATCTTTAAAACAGCTTTGCGACGAACAGTTCTATCCCCCTGAGTTCTTCTACACGGGTACTTTCGGAGGCAAGGTGCTCGACGTCGGGACCGGAAATGGCCAGCTCGTCTTCGATCTCAAGGCCAAGGACGCCGACGTTCAAGGACTCGACGTCTTTTTGACCCCAAAGCAAATCAAGAGTGGTTTGTTCCGCCAAGCCGACGTCCGCGACACGGGGTACCCGACGGGCGAGTTCAAAGTGATCTTCGCGACGGAGACGATCTTGTCCTATTCCGATGCGGCCGGAGTCTCGCGAAAGGCGGATTACCATCGCCGAGTGCTCGGCGAGCTTCGCCGGATCTTGGTGGATGACGGGGTTCTTCGCGTCTCGACCGTGCCGTTACCGACGACGAACGATTCCCTCGGCAGGATCGTGGTAGATGAGGTGTCCCTTCAGCGGCAATACGCCGGCACCGGAATGCGAGTTAAGTCCTACCAGAAACGAATCGAGCAAAGGGCGAGCGTGCGCGGCTGGATCGAACTGGAGAAAGTGCCTTGAAAGCCTGTCAAGGCTACCTGCCCTTTTTGGACGCGCTCCGCGGCCTCGCCCTTTTACTGGTGCTCGCTCGCCACACGCTCGATCATTGTCTCGGAGCGTGGTTAGTCCAAAGTTATCCCATGGCGCTGGCGCTCGCCGGCCATTACGGCGTTCCGCTCTTCTTCATGGTAAGTCGTGGCGCTCCCAAAACTCGGCCACTTCTTTCAAGATACTTTCCGATACGAGCTCGCTAGCGCTCGCGTCGAACCAATCTTTCGGCATGGACTTCGTGTAGCTCGCCTGCAGGAAGCGGCTATCCATGAGTACGATGAGCCCGCGATCGGTTTCCGAGCGGATGACCCGGCCCGCGGCCTGAACCGCTTTGGCCATCGCGGGAAACGTATAGGCGTACTCGAAGCCGCTTCCGTAGCGCTCCTGATAATACTCGCGCATGCCTTCCCGCTCGCGATCGAAACTCGGAAGGGGAGGGCCCACCACGAACGCCCCGATGATGGTATCGCCCGGGTAGTCGACGCCTTCGGAAAAAACACCGCCCTGCACCGCGAATACTATGGTGGGGGCGCTTTGTCCTTTGAGGTGATTGATGATCTCTTCCACGTCGGGCGCTCTCATCTCTCGCCGCTGGCGGATGACGGTGAATCCATCCGGCGCCTTGAACTGTTCGAGGGCCCGTTCCAAAAACTCGAAGCTCGGGAAAAAAGCGAAGTAGTTGCCGTGCCGGAGCGCAATCAGGCGCTCGATGACGTCGGCGACTTTCGGATAATTGCGTTGCCGGTCCGAATATTTCGTAGATATTTGCGGAATGATGAGGAGCTTTCGGCTCTCGCGCGAAAACGGCGACTGAAACTCGACGGTTTTCACGGTGGCCGGATCGAGCCCCGACAGCTTCGCGTAGTAGTCGAAGGGCTTTAACGTTGCCGAGAAGCCGACCACTTGCTCGAACGAGTCGAAGCAAGGTTTCAACATCTCGGAGGCGTCACAGCAGGTGATGCGGACCGCGGCGCCGCCCGGCAGCTGCTGATAGGTGGTGAAAAACTCCGAGCGATCCCCGTCCGCGACGAACTCGAGCGCGGCCGTGAAATCGGTCCAGTAGGAATGCATCCGCAGCACGACGTCTTTCGGATAAATTTCCGTGTCGGATTGCAGGTAGCGCGAAAGGAACTCGCGAAGATTCGCCTCTTGTTCGAGAAAGGGCTCGACCGGCGGGGTGATGGGCGTGGACTTCGCCTCTCCCTCGGGGCTGCAGCTCAAAATCGTCTGGCAACAAAGGTCGAGCAGCGCGCTCGCTTCCGCCCGAAACCGCGAAGGCAGCTCCGCCGCCGCGGGCCGCAGGCGCTCCAGCACGATGGTCGAAAGCGTCGGGGAAAAATAATCCATGCCCCGGCCGGATAGGTTGTGCGCCTCGTCGATGACGAGGTTCGGGCTCCCGGTCTGACTGAACCCGGACTCGCTCAACCTCGTGAACGACGAGCGCGGGGAGAAAACGTAATTGTAGTCGCAGATGACGACGTCCGCGTCTTTGGCGGCCTCGAGCTGCAATTCGAACGGGCACACTTGATACTCTTCGCCGAGCTTTCGGAACACGCGAGAGGTGAGCTTGCGTTTCTTCGCCAATTTCTCGGGCAAATTGTTTTGATAGACCTTCGTGTAGTGGTCCTTGGCGTACTCGCAAAAGTCGGGATTACAAAGCGGCTCGGCCTTGAAGCAAATCTTTCCCTTGGCGGTGATGGTGAGCGGGCGAATCTTCGCGCCCGTGTCTTGCAGCCGCTCCACCGCGTCTTCGGCGACCGAGTGCTGGCTATTTTTCGGCGTGACGTAAACGACGTTCTGCCCCCGATTCAAAGCCTCCCGCAAAGTGGGGTAGAGCACGCCCACGGTTTTCCCGAGACCGGTGGGCGCTTGAATGAGCATGCGCACCTTGGTCTCCATGCCTTTTTCGATGGAGTCGATGAGCTCCGTCTGGCCGGGGCGGGGCTTGGCGAAAGGAAACCGCATTTCCTTTGCGGCGCGAACCCGGCGTTTGGCGCGTGCTTCGGCGAGTCGCGCTTCTTCGACCAGCTCCGCGAGCCGCCGTTCCAGCCACTCTTCGTAGGCCGCGACGTCGAGTTTGATAAACAAGTCCTTCGAGTCCCAGGTGCGGCTCGAAACGAGATGAAACGATAATTTGGGAACGACCTGTTTCTCCAGCCAGTAGAAGTAGCCGTAGGTCAGAAGCTGGAGGCAGTAAGGGTGGCTCTCCGGCTGGTCGTTTAGCTTTTCCGCCAAGTCCTGGAGGTTGAAGGCGCTCTTAATCTCTTCGATGCGCGCAGGATCTTCGTCGGTGGCGGTAAAGAGACCGTCCATTCTGCCGCCGATCTGAAATTTATATCCCTCACGCTCGAACTCTTGCTTCATCCAGACTTCGGACTGGTAGCCGGGGTGGCTTTTGGTGCGGGAGTCCTGGATGCGGGCGTGGATTTCCTGCCCATCTTCGAGCGTTCGGCCGAACCCGCTATGGGACTCGATGCTACCCACCCGAGGCACGGGCAGGGCGAAGTCTCGGACGGCGATTTTGATCAGGGAGGGGGCTTTCGGCACAGCTCCGCATCCTACCTGGTCGCCTCCTAAGGTCCAAGGTCCGATAGGGAGCGGGCGGAGCCCCGGTGTCTTTCGAAATGAGGCACGGGATTTTAATGAAACTCCTCGCGCCGCCATCCAAAACCTGGTCGATTATTTTCGGCGGACCACACGGAGAAGGAAAAAGAAACGGAATGGATTTCTAAAAATTTACGCTCGGCTCGTCGTGTCAAACGCTGGAGTGCAATAACTCTGTTCGTTAACCCAGCTAATGACAAGCTCAAGTTCAGAACGCGCTAACCAAAATTAAGGAAAATTATTTCTTTACGCTTTCCTGATGCACCCCTCTGCGTGGATAGTTATCTCCTGTTGGAGGGTTCAATGAAAAAATGGTTCTTTATCTTTCTCTGGAGCGGTCTCGCTCTCGGCGACAATCCGTATTTCATCGAAGATCAACTCATCGTCCGGCTCGATCCGAACCAGGCGAAGTATGGCACGCGCAGCACGGTATTCACTCGGGCTGATTTGGCGGGCGCGGAACTGCTCGTTCCTGAGTTGAATCTGTATCTCGTGAAAACGAAGGGCCAGGGTTACTCCGCCCTTCTGAAGACGGGTAGAGACATGACCCAGCAGGGTGGCGTTTTGTACGTGCAACCCGACTATAAGGTGAAGCTCCGGGCCGCCGCTCCCGACGATCCGGGCTTTGCGAAACAATGGGCCTTGAACGGCACGTCCAGCGGCGGCATTCACGCGCTGGAAGCTTGGGGCGTGCTCGCCGGCATGCGCCGCATTCAGGCGCGCGGCTCCGACGTCGTGGTCGCGGTCGTGGACGACGGCGTGGACATCAACCACCCCGATCTCAAGGAAAACATCTGGTACAACAAAGGCGAGATTCCTAATAACGGTAAAGACGATGACGGCAATGGTTACATCGACGACGTCGCTGGCTGGAATGCCTACGATGACAACGGTAAGATCAAGGTCGGCATGCACGGCACGCACGTGGCGGGCATCGTCGGCGCCAAAGGCAATAACCATCTGCACGTCGCTGGCGTGAACTGGGAAGCCAAGGTCATGGTCGTCAACGGGTCGAGCGGCACGACGTCCATCGTCGCCAAGGCCTACGGGTACGTGCTCAAGCAAAAGAAGCTTTGGCTCGAGACCGGCGGCAAGCAGGGAGCCAACGTGGTCGCCACGAACTCCAGCTTCGGCGTCGACGGCGCGGACTGTAAGAACGACGCTTATAAGGTGTGGAACGATCTCTACAACGCCATGGGCGAGCAGGGGATTCTCTCCGCCGTCGCGACCGCGAACGCCGCGGTCGACGTCGACCGGGCGGGAGACGTCCCGAGCGGCTGCGAAAGCCCGTACCTCATCACGGTTACGAACACGACGAAGGACAGTCTCCGTCACCCGCAGTCGGGTTACGGCGCTCAATCCATCGACGTGGGCGCGCCGGGCACGGCGATCTACTCGACCACTCCCAACAACTCCTCGCAGGAGCTGACGGGAACGTCCATGGCGACGCCTCACGTGTCGGGTTCCATCGGATTCCTCTACACGCTGACCAGCGGAAGTCCCGCCATGCAGAGAGCCCAGCAAGGAGCGCCCGCCAAGACGGCGCTCTGGATGAAGCAGGCGCTCATGGCGACGGTCGACAAGATCC
Organism: Pseudomonadota bacterium; assembly: GCA_043767805.1. Classification (GTDB taxonomy): domain Bacteria; phylum Bdellovibrionota; class FAC87; order UBA2466; family UBA2466; genus CAZZHG01. The sequence goes on from JAYUGC010000058.1 coordinate 45,942, forward strand.
CCGCGCTCAAGGGCATCACGGTCTCCGGAGGCCGGATCAACCTCTTCGAGGCGGCCAAAGCGGTCGCCAAGAAGGCGCAGTAGGATCGGTTACGAACGACGCCCAAGTCTTTGAAATTATACGAGACTTGGGCGTCGTCGTGACTTGGGATTGGGGAAGGTGATATGGGTTCGCGTTCATGCGCGTCCTTCTCCTCACGCCCCCAATGACTCAAGTTAATACGCCGTACCCGGCGACCGCTTATCTCACGGGATTTTTGCGCGGCCGGGGTTACGACGCTCGTCAGGAAGATCCCGCGCTCGAATTGATTCTGCGTCTCCTTAGCCGCGACGGCCTCGCCGATATTTTCTCGGAGCTGAAAAAGCGCGCGAAGAAAAAGGGAACGCCCGCGAGTGTGCGCCATTGTCTCGCGCACGCGGACGCGTACCTCGCGACCATCGATCCGGTCATTCGCTTTTTGCAGGGTAAGGATGAGACGCTGTCTCATCGCCTGGCTCAAGACGGGTTCGTGCCGCGCGGGGCCCGCTTCGAGGCGCTCGCGCAAATGGAAGCCGACGGGGAGGGCGCTCAGTGGGCGTTCGGCTCGCTCGGCGTGAGAGATCGGGCGAGGCATGTGGCGAGTCTCTACGTCGACGACTTGGTGGACGCCATCCGCGAAGGACTCGATCCTCGCTTCGAGCTGTCTCGCTACGGAGAAAAACTCGCCAGCAGCGCGCCGTCTTTCGATCCCATCGAAGACGCGCTTAAAGCCGAGCCGACTTTGGTTGATAGGAGTCTAGACGAGCTGACTCTTGGTCTAATGAAAAAGCACGAGCCTCAGGTGGTCGGGCTCACTGTTCCCTTTCCGGGAAACGTGTACGGCGCGTTTCGCATCGCTCAAGCGATTCGGCGCGCGTTTCCCAAAGTGAAAATCATTTTAGGCGGCGGCTACGTGAACACCGAGCTTCGCGAGCTAACCGACGCCCGTGTTTTTGATTACGTGGACTACGTCACCTTGGATGACGGGGAAGCGCCGTTCCTGAGACTTCTGGAAATTTTCGAAGGGAGGCGAGTGAAGGAAGGCTACTTGCGCACCTTCCAGCGCGAAGCGGGGAAGGTCGTTTTCAAAACGAACCCCCTCATTCCGAACATCGCGTTCCGCGACGCGGGCACGCCGACCTACGACGGCTTGCCGCTGGATAAATATCTTTCGCTGTGCGAGCTCTTAAATCCCATGCACCGGCTTTGGTCCGACGGCCGATGGAACAAGCTGACGCTCGCGCACGGCTGCTATTGGAAGCAGTGCACGTTTTGCGACGTGTCTCTCGACTATATCGGCCGCTACGAGCCCGAGACGGCGGATGGCATCGTCGATCGCATCGTGCAGCTCGTGGAAGAGACCGGTGAGACGGGCTTTCATTTCGTCGACGAGGCCGCGCCTCCGAAATTACTCGCGGCCATGGCGACGCGTCTGCTCGAGCGGCAAGTCACCATCACCTGGTGGGCGAACATCCGTTTCGAGAAGACGTTTACCCCCGAGCTCGCGCGCCTTCTCGCCGCTTCGGGTTGCATCGCGATGAGCGGTGGTCTCGAAGTTGCGTCCGACCGGCTTTTAGGTTTGATGAAAAAGGGCGTTACGGTCGAGCAAGTCGCGCGCGTGACCCATGCTCTGACCGAAGCCGGCATCATGGTGCATTCGTATTTAATGTACGGATTTCCCACGCAAACCTTGCAAGAGACCATCGATTCCTTGGAACGCGTGCGCCAGCTTTTCGCGGCGGGGTGCTTGCAGTCGGCGTTCTGGCATCGCTTCACGGCGACCGTGCATAGTCCCGTGGGCAAAGACCCGAAGGCTTACGGTATCGAGCTCAGGCCTGTTCCCTCGACGTTTGCGAAAAATGAAGTGCCCTTCCACGATCCCACCGGCGTCGACCACGACGCTCTGCGCCCAGGGCTAAAGAGAGCCCTCTACAATTACATGCATGGGATCGGTCTCGACGAGGATGTTCGCGCCTGGTTCGACGAGCCCGTGCCGAAAGCGAAAGTCCCCCGCCGCCTGGTCGAAAACGCCCTTCGGCAGTAACGCGGGTGCGCATTACAAGCGCCGGGCTCTGGGTTACGGATCACCTCTATATAGAGGGGAACCATGCGCATTCTTTCCATTCTCACGCTTTTCGTCCTGGGGTCGAACGTCTTTGCCGAAACGAAGACGTATCAGTTCATGTTCAAAAACTACCCGAAAAGCTCCGCCGGTTGCCACGCGGCTGCCGCCGAAGCGGGAGTGAAGTTCACCCAAGGGTCGGGCCAGGCGGTAAAGACCGCTCGTTGTGTCGCGGATGATATCGACACCTACCGTATCCTCATCGAGTATGAGGCCGAAGCGCCTGTCGCCTGGATCGCGAACTCGAATAACCTTTCCTTGTATCCCTCGGGCCAATTCAAAACCCTCGCGGCTTGTCAGGCGGAAGTACCGGCCCTTTCCCAAGTGTTTCAAAAGGAAACTGGTCTCGCACCGACCTTCGCCTACTGCGAAGGCGATTTCTTTTCGCAGTCGTATCCCTGGTACGTACGCCTCGATGCGTTTGGCACCACCGCGCGTCCGCCGCGTCTGGACGGTTTCCTGATCTTCGCGCTGCCCCTCAACTACGCGCCCGGCGTGTACGGCACGGAGTTGACCTCCGCATTGAGTAGCCTTGGCGTGACGGCGACCACGGTGCGCACGCATTCCAAAGGCGGCTATGCGGCGATATCGGTTCACTACTACGGCAAAGATCGCGTGCGCTTCGACGCGAAGGAAATTACCCGCTCCGGAAAAAAAGAAGAGTGCCTGGATCAGCTGGCCTCGGTGAAGGCGGCTTTGGGGACTTTCGATACGAAGCCGCTCCTCGCCTATTGTGGAACGGACATGCTCGGCACCACCGAGCTGACGGTGGTCTATCCGGGTCAATCGGACGTGCGCTTTTCTCTCGCGTCCGAGGTCTCGGCGACGTTTGCGGATTGTTTGGCGGGCCGGGACGCGCTTGTGACGAAGTACCAAACGGAATTGAAGCTTCCGGTTAAAGGCGGCGTCTGCACGAGAAGCAATCGCGGCTACCAAGTCCGGATGTTCGAGAAGATCTAATGGCGGCAGTTCAAGTCAAAACGAAAGCGGTATCGGGAAGGGTGCGCTATTACCCGGTGGGTCCGAACGCGGCCCACGTGACTCAGCTGACGAAGAAGAAAACTTTGTCCGAGCTGGATCTCGAAGCCTTGAAGGCCCTCGGTTGCACAATCGAGCGCCTCCCAGGCGAGCCTGAGATCTAAAAGGTACCTTTCAGCTAGGCGTGGCCTGGTTTTTGATCGGTTTTTTGGGGGATGGAATGATTCGTTGGTCGTTAGTGGCTTTGTTAGTTGCCGGTGCGCTTGCTTTCGCGGGGGAAGAGCCGCAGTTTTGGTACACGGCGAAGGGCTCCACGGAAGCCTCGCTGGATTTCAACGCGGCGGTTGAGTTCACGCCTCGCGGAGCGCCCGACGCGTCGAAGGTTCAGCAAGCCATCGAAGCGCAAGTGCTTCACCTCTTCGGCCCCATGGCGGCCGCCTTGGCTCCCGCCGTTCCAAAAACCGACCACCGCATTACCGACGTCAAAGTCGAAAAGGTGGAAGGGGAGGCGGGCGTTTACCGCGCGACTTATCATTACCAAGGCACCATCGTCGTTCACAACGGCCCGCGCACCCGTTACGACATTCTGCTTCCGATCCGGCCCGGAAAAATTTACGAGCAGTCTCTCGTGAAAAAGGGCGCCTACCTCTTCAATGTTTGCACCGATCCGCACTATCAGGCGAAGAGCGATTTTTGGTATTTCTGGAATCCGGAACAAGCCGGCTGTCCGCTTCAAGAGGGCGTCCACTTCGCGCGCGTACGGGGCGCCATCGAGCGCTCGCCGAACACGCGGCTCACCTACCCTGAGTACGATCGCCTGGTCGATGCAAAGGGCATAGTGCGCGTCGACGTTTTCTTCGGCATGGATGATTCCACCCATTCGCCGGATCCGATCCACTCGGGCGACTGGAATGCGGCGGCGTTTCGCAACTTCCGCAAGACGCTCGTCTCTCTCGGTTTCGACGAGAAAGTGCTCACGACGGAAGAGATCAGAAAAATCCTGGTCAGCCGGGTGAGCACCGTCCCGTATCTCTCCACCTTCAGCTGGACGGGAAAGAAAGCTTCGATTGTCGTACGCGCTTTCTTCGGGCCGACGAGTTTGGATGAGCACAGTCTAGCCTTTCACCTGCTGCTTGCCGATGCGTTTGCGAGAAGTTCCGTCGTCATTCACGACGGCCATTCCGGTCTCGGCACCACCTTGGACTTGGAAGCCATCGAGCAGCTGCGCCGCTTTCAGCTAAAGCCCAACCCGAAGCGGTACCAGATCTATTACTTCAATAGCTGCACGTCTTATCCTTATTATCAGAGAGATTTCTTCGCCCGCAAACGCACCACTGCCGATCCGTCGGGCACCCGGCAGCTGGACATCGTCACCAACGGCTTGGCGGCGCCGTTTGATCCGGGCGCCACGGCGAACCTCGCCCTCATCCGCGCGGTTCAGCGCTGGTCGGCCGGTTACGCGCCTCCCAGCTATCAACGCCTGGCTGAGCTCCTTACCGAAGACGTCTTACTTGGGGTCAACGGTGACGAAGACAATCCTTCGTCGCGTCCCTGAAGAGCTCGTCTTCTCTGTCCCGGCACCAGAGTTGCATCGTTCTTCTTTCAGATACGAAAGGGAGGATGGGCATGCAAATCATTTCGTTTTTGTTTGGTGTCGGTTTAGTCGCCCTTTGGATTGCTGGGCTCGTCAATAACGTCCCTCAGTGGTACGCGTGGCTCGACATGATCGGAGCGGTCTTCGCCTTTGCCATCGCGGCGGGAACACCTTCGAAGCTACGCGTTCGCCGGGTGCGAGGGGGAGGCGCCTGCGTAGGTCTCGCGGTGGGACTCTTCGCCATTTGGCTGCTCGCTCTACGGGACGGGGCTCCGGCTTGGATCGCGTGGGGCAACTTCACTTTAGCGTGCGCTTTCCTACTTACCGGAATCGGATCTCTCGCGACGCCTGACGAAGACATCCTTTCTCGTCGACAAGGGACCTACGGCAGCTTCTTCGGCGTCTTTCCCGGAGGCGCCGCGGGCGACATGGGATCTCCGTACGGATCGGGCTACGGCTTCGGCCCGTTTAATCCCGGTGTGCCCACCGTCGACGAGACGGTGCGAGCCGGAGGCTACCCGCGCATGGATGCTCTCATCGAAGAAGAGATCACCGAGCGCTTCTCGCGTCACTGGTCTCTCGATGCTTCCGACATCGACGTCTCCGTCGAAGATGGGGTGGTGACGCTCGAGGGAAGTGCCGGCGGCTGTGGCGATCGCAAGCTCGCCGAAGGTATTGTCGATGCGGTGATGGGAGTGAAGGGAATTCAGAATCGGTTGTCCGTAAGACACGACATTCAAGCGGCCTAAGTTAATAGAGGAGAGTAGAGCATGTACCGTAACATCTGGTTGGTAATCTTGGCGGGATTGGGCGCAGTGGCCTTGGGCGTCGAGCCCACTATGGGATCCCATACGGAGAACCCGGATATCTACGCTTCGGCGTTGTTAAAACCGCTCCCGGGCTCGGGCCTAAACGGAAACGTCGAGTTTCAAGCGCATCCCGAGGGAACGCGGCTACTTTTCACGCTCGCTAACGGGCGGGCGGGTAAGCCCTACCAGATCGACTTGGTCGATACCAATCGGTGCCCGGGACAAGACGTTAACGCTAAAGCCGAGCCCTTCGCGGCCGCTCGTCTGGCCCATCTCGCCAAAGTGGAGGTGAGAAAAGACGGCATGGCCGCGGCCACCCGCCGGCTTCCGCTTGATGACGCTCCCGGTAAGAACTGGAAGAACGTCATTCAGCACGCGGTCCACGTGTCTCAATCCGGAGGCACCCTGTTGGCCTGCGGGGTCGTACAGAACACGGGGCCGAGTGACAGCGTCGCGGCCAAGAAAATTTCCGAGTGACCTGACCAGAGGCAACTCTTGCCTCTGGCAAACCCATGGGGCGTGAGGTAAGCCTTGGAATAGGTGAAAAAGCACATTCTCATCATCGAGGACGATCCGCCGATTCGCGAGACTCTTACCGAGCTCTTGGAAGACGAAGGTTTTCTCGTGGATAGCGCCGCGAATGGCGAGATCGCCCTGACCTGGCTGCGCGCGCACTCGGCTCCCCATCTAATCCTCCTCGACTTGATGATGCCGGTGAAAGACGGTTTCGAGTTCCGCCGCGAGCAGATGTCCGACACGATTTTGTCCTCCATTCCGGTGGTGATCATGTCGGCCGACGCGCACGTCGAACAAAAAGCGGGACGGCTGGGCGGCGTGGGATTCATCCGCAAACCGCCCGATATTGACGAAGTTCTTGGCGCCATTGCCAAGTACATCTCCTGACAGGAGCTTCTTCCCCATGAACGAAAAAGAAGCGGCCGGCGCGCTAGTGGAAATGTGCCGGCGCTTGCACGCGCGCAATCTCATCGCCGCCGCCGACGGCAACGTGAGTCTTCGCTTGGAAGACGGCACGATTCTCATGACTCCCACGGGAGTGAACAAAGGTTTCTTGAAAGCCCATCAGATGGCGCGCCTCACGCTGAACGACGAGATTCTCTCCGGCTCTCCCTCGGGCGAACGAAGGATGCATCTCGAAGTGTACCGCCGCTGTCCTAAAGCCAAAGCGGTCGTGCACGCGCATCCGCCCACGGCGATTGCCTGGAGCGTCGCGCGTCCCGAGCTCACGGAATTACCGAGCGAGGGATTGTCGGAGATCGTGCTCGCGGTGGGAAGCATTCCCTTCGTCCCCTACGCGCGGCCCGGCGGCCAAGGCATGGGAGACGCGCTTCATCCGTTTCTTCCAGAGCGCCGTGTTTTGATTCTGTCCCGGCACGGGGCCTTGAGCTGGGGCGAGAGCTGGGAAGAAGCTTACAACGGAATGGAACGACTCGAGCACAGCGCGCAGATTTTAAAAAGCGCGGTGGAGCTGGGTGGCTTGAGCCCGCTCGCGCCCGAGGAGCTTGCCGCGCTCAAAGCGATGCGCGCGCAATCGGGAGAGCGTTCCCTGTGACGCTCACCTCCCTCGCTTTGAAGCTCGAAGGCGAGAGGCTTCTCGTCCTCGACCAAGCCGCGCTTCCCGCCGAGGAAATCTGGATCGAAGCGCGCACGCCGGAGATCATGGCCGAGCTAATCCGCGCTCTGAGAATTCGAGGAGCGCCTCTCATCGGAGTGGGTGCGGCGCTGTCTCTGGGACTCCTCGCTCGTCAGGGAAAGTCTCGCGCCGTCTTCGAGTCGGCTTGCCACCTTTTGAGAGAGGCCCGTCCGACCGCCGTCAATTTGATGAGTGCCGTCGACCGGGTGGCGAAAGCTTCCGATCCCTGGGCGGCGGCCGTAGCCATATTCGAGCAAGACGTCGCGCTTTGCGCGGAGCTTGCTCGTCACGGCAACGGCCTCGTTCAGGACGGCGACCAGATACTCACTCATTGCAATACAGGCGGCCTGGCCACCGCGGGAGTGGGAACGGCCTTGGGCGTGATTCGCCGGGCGTATGAGGCCGGCAAGAAAATTCACGTTTATGTCGACGAGACCCGGCCTCTTTTGCAAGGCGGCAGGCTCACGGCTTGGGAGCTCGACCGCCTCGGGATTCCCTTCACGCTTCTCTGCGACAATGCGGCGGCTTCGCTGATGGCCGCGGGAAAAATCTCGAAAGTTTTTTTGGGCGCCGATCGCATCGCCCGGAACGGCGACTTCGCCAACAAGATTGGGACCTATAACGTCGCCGTGCTCGCCAAATTTCACGGCGTGCCGTTTTATCCGGTTGCTCCTTTGACGACGGTGGATGCTCATTGTCCCTCTGGTGTTTCGATTCCCATCGAGATGCGGGACGCGGAAGAGGTGAGGGGGGCAAAGGGCTCTTTTGGGGCGGTTCGCTGGAGCCCGGCGGACTGTGGCGTCTATAACCCGGCCTTCGATGTGACTCCGGCCCACCTCGTCACGGCGCTCGTGCTCGATATCGGCGTGCTTCATCCTCATGAGCTCGCGTCTCGCCTTCCGCCGTCTGACTCGGCGTAAGACCGAAACAGAGTGCGGCAAAACGCATCGACCCGAGCCATACCGGCGACTTGGGATCTGGCACTTCTCTTGCTCTCTAAAAAGGATGGGAGGTGTTTTATGAAACTCATTCTTGTCGCCTTACTCGCTGCATTACTTTCGACGCCGGCGATGAGCGCGACCGGTAACGTGGCGGACGATTTCACGGGGTTCGACGATACTCGAGAGCCCCCGGGCCCGGAGCCGCGCCTACCGTGGCGAGCCGTGCCGCGCTCTGAGTACCGTTATTTTGAATGCACGGCGAAAGACGCGGGTTGGGAAGAACACCGGGGCGGACACTCGGGCTACGGGCCGACTCGTTACCAAGCTCAGCGGCAAGCCTTAGCTTATTGTCAGCGTCTGCACGGGCGTTGCGAGCTCGACGCCTGCTTACGAATTCAATAGGGCGATCTTCTCCTCGGCCTTGGCCCGGCGATTGCACTGACTTCGTCGCAATGGATCGGGCTGCTAACGTGGCCGAGGAGAAAAAATGGAAGAGATCACCCAACGACTAGACGAGCCCGCCGTGGATGCCGCGGTTTTGGGATTAGGTTTGCCGACGGGCGGTGTTTACAAACTGCCCGTGAGACGAATCGCCCGCCGAGGGGCCGTTCTCTCCGACCTGCTTTGTTTTTCGCACCTGAGATGGGATCTTGCCTCTCAGCGCCCCCAACAGCTCATGCATCGGTTTGCCAAGGAGCGACGGGTGTTCTATTTCGAGTCTCCCGTTTATGACGGGGATGCCCCCCGCCTCGAGCTGCGCCGGCCGGGCAACGAGCCCCTCTGGATCGTCACGCCGCACCTGTCCTCGTCGGGAGAGTGCTTGTGGCAAGACGCGACCTTGCGGCGTCTGGTGGACGAGCTGATCAAGGCGCAGTCCGTACGGGATTTCGTCGGCTGGTATTACGATCCGACGGCGCTCGGCTTTACCCGGCACTTGCGCCCGTCCGCGGTGGTCTACGACTGCGTGGAAGAGTGGGGCGGGTTTTTGGGAGTGAATGAGCGGGAGACCGAGCTGTTTCAGAAGGCCGACCTGGTGTTCACCAGCGGCCAAAGTCTTTTGGAAGCTAAGCGTAGCCGCCATGCGCGCGTGCACTTCTTCCCCAGTTCTGTGGACACCGAGCATTTCAGGAAGGCGAGGCTTCACCGCCAGGATCCGAAGGATCAAGCACTGCTTCCGCACCCGCGTCTCGGTTTTTTCGGAGTTCTCGACGACAGGATTGATTTCACTTTGCTGAAATCCGTCGCGGCGGCCAGGCCCGAGTGGCAGATTATTTTGCTCGGGCCGGTTTGCAAGTCGGCGCCGGAGCCCTTGCCCCGGCTCCACAACATCCACTATCTCGGCGCCCGGCCGTACTCGGAGCTCCCGGCTTATCTCGGGGGCTGGGACGTCGCTTTGCTTCCCTTCGTGCGCACGCCTATGGCGAAATACATCAGCCCCACGAAGGCGCCCGAATATCTCGCGGCGGGACGGCCCGTGGTGTCCACTTCCGTTCGCGATGTCACCCGGCCGTACGGGGATCGAGGCTTCGTCTACGTGGCGGATGGCGCGCGCGATTTCATCCGGGCGGTGGATCGGGCCCTCGAGCTGCGCAGAAACGGAAAGGCCTGGCTCGAGGAAGTGGATGCGTTCCTGAGCTTGAGCTCCTGGGACCGGACCTGGAAGGAAATGAGAAGCCTCGTCGCTCAAGTCACGCCGGAACCGGCTCGCGCTATCGTGATGTCTTGACGCGTTATAATTGAGCGCCGAGGCGAGCGCCACTTAAGGTAGAATGGAGGGTAATCCATCCTCTCCATGACTACCCTTTATCCGCTTTCCGAGCTACCCGCCGATCTCAAAGCGAAATGGGCCAAGCTCGCGCGCGCGAATCCCGGTTTGCCCGGGCCGTGCTTTCACCCGGACTTGTTTTGCGCCGTCGGCCGCGAGTTTAGGGACGCTTATGTCGCGGTACTGAGCCAAGGCGATAAGCTCGGCTTTCTGCCGTTCTACAAAGACGCTTCCTCGAAGCTCGCCGCTTCCATTCCGATGTGCGACTACCAGGCGGTTATCGGAGCGCCCGGCACGCGCTGGAATCTGGACGAAGCTTTGCGCGACCTGGGTCTCGTGGCGTGGGACTTCGAGTATCTCGTGGGCCTATCGGACTTGGAATTTGGGAGCGCCTTTCTAAAAAATGGCGGCGCGCCCCGCATCGATCTCCGCCAAGGCACGGACGCTTACTTCAAGCAGATGCTTTCCCGTGACGTTTCTCTGAGAAACCTCATGCTCAAGCGCGATAAGCTACAGAAGAAGCACGGCGAAATCCGCTTCGTGCAGGAAGAGGCCGGCTCCGCCCTCATCGATACCATCCTCGCCTGGAAGGCGAAGCGGTTTAACGACGGAAAACCCATCGACCCCAGAGTAAAGCGCGTGCTCGAGACTTTGAAAGTGGGCGATGAGGTGGCCGGGATTACGTCGGGGCTCTACGCGGGAGACGCGCTCGTCGCCGCGCATTTCGGCATTCGCTTGGACGGCATTCTCCATTACTGGTTTCCCGGCTTTAACCCCGAGTTCGGCCGCTTCACGCCCGGGCATCTGCTCGTCTATGAGCTCTTGATGAATCTCGAGGGCATGGGCTGTAAGATTCTCGACTTCGGTCCCGGCGGCGAAGCGTACAAACAATATTTCTGTAATGACTCGCTTCCGGTGACGAGCGGAGGCATCGAGCTTTTCTCCCGCTTCACGCTCGCGCGTAGGTGCCGCCGGAATCTGGAGAGCGCGGTGCGATCCACGGGCTGGCTCTACAAGGGAGTGCAACCCATCGTCCGCAAGCTGCGCAACTTGAAAACGCGTCCTTGAACATGCTGGCTTGGCTTAAGAAAAAACTCCGCTTTCACCCGCGCGCTTTTCTCCATGCCTTTTTGACCTACCCTCGTTTCCTGGGCCGCATCAAGCCCGAGCTCATGACGGGCCGCGAGGAAGAGATCCGCGTCCGGCTCTTGTCACTCGGCTCGCGCTGGGAGCCGGCCAATTTGTCGGTTCCCGTCGGCCGTCGTTTGCTCGTGATAGCGCCTCATGCCGACGACGAGGCCATCGGCGTGGGCGGCCTGCTGCTCGCCCACCGCGGGCAGGCCGAAGTGCACATCGTCAACGTGTTCAACGGCGAGGGCGGAGGCCGACTTTCGGGGCGCGCGCGCGAAGAGACGGACAGCTACAAAGGCGAGCTCGTCGAAGCGCGCAAAAAAGAGCTGGGACGGGTGGCGGCAAAGATCGGAGCGGCGTCGGTCACTCATCTCGGGCTTCGGGACGGCCAAGGGCTTCCCTCGGCGGAGGCGGTTCGCCGGTTGAAGGATATCATCGACAAAATTAAGCCCGACGTGGTGCTGCTACCGTGGTTCCTGGACAATCAGCGGGACCATAAGGTGGCCAACCTTTTATACGCGTCGGCCTGCGCGGAGTATGATTGTCTGGTTTTGGGGTTCGAGATTTGGACACTGTGCCATCCGAACGCACATTTCGATATTACTGATTGGCTGGATGAAAAAGTGAAACTGGTGAGCGAGTACCAAACGCAAACCGCCGACATCGATTACGCCGGCTACGCGCGCGGCCTCGGGGCGACTCGGGGCTTTCTCCAGAATGTCCGCAACGGGCGTGGCGCCGCCGAAGCTTTATTCGCGGTTCCGGGCCCCGACTATTGCGAGATCGTGCACTCCTTGTTCGGCACCCTCGCGAACTTGACTCCGACGGGGCGGGCCCTTTCTTGAGCGACAGAAATGTCATCTACCGCGGGCTTCGGTTCTTCAGAAGCCGCTTTCGCAAAGCGATGAAGCTCAGAGCGGTGATTTTTTTCGAAAGCGCGCCGGCCGCCCACCGCCCGAAGTTCGAGGGTAAGTTCATCGAGGTCGATCACGAACAGTTCGATAAGTGGGTGTGGACTATCCACTATTTTCCCTGGCCCAACCCGAAAATTTCGCATCAGCGGTTAAACGAGAACACCAAGCTCTACGCGCTGATAGAAGGCGACATTCCCGTTTGTCTGGGCTGGGTAACCCGGTCGAGTACGTTTCCTCTGGGAGAGCTGGAGGGGAAGTGCGATTTCGATCCGCCGACGGACATGATTTGGGATTGCGTGACGCTCGCCAACGAGCGCCGCAAGGGGCACTTCACCCGTTTCTTGACAGGGCTGCAGGCGCGTTTTCCGCAGACGACTTTCAGCATTTTTTGCCTGCCCGACAATCACGCCTCCGCGGGCTCGATCCGCAAGGCCGGCTTTCGCCCCTGGAGCTTCGTCCGCGTCTCGCGCTTCGGCACGAAGGTGAAGATGTTCTCGGCTAGCGGCGGCCGCATCTCGTTTCACTTTTGATTTAGCGAGTGGAGCGCGGCTTTCAACGGGCCTTCGAAGGCGCTCGTCGCGAATCGCTTTGCTTCGCGCGTTTGGGCTTGGGCGAGCGCTTCCCGCAACGGGATCTCGGTCAGAACGCGGTGGAGGGCGGCTGCCGCGGCAACCGGATCGCGGTTATCGATGAGTAATCCACCGTTGCCGAGAGTTTCCGGGACGGCCGCCGCGTTTAGGGCCACGATGGGCGTGCGCGCCTGCATGGCCTCCACCAAGGGGACGCAAAAGCCTTCATGCTCGGACAGAGAGAGGAGGGCGCCGGACGTGCGGTAATATTGAACGAGGGAGCTATCGGAAACCACGCCTTTGAGAACGACCGCGTTCTTTACCTCATTCTCGAGGATGGTGGCTTTCACGCTCTCCACGTACCTGTCATCGCCTCTCAAACTTCCCAAGACGGTGAGCGTCGCGCTCGGCATCGTCTTTCGAAGCTCGGCGAGAGTGAGCACGGCTTCGCGGATGCCTTTATGGGGAACGACCCGTCCCACTACTAAAAGAGTCGGTCCAGTCCTTACTCTTTCTCCGGGCGTAATGTCTCGGTGCCAGCTTAGGTAGGGAAGCCGGAGGACGTTTTTGGCGCCTAAAGCGCGCAGCTCGCGGCATGTGTACTCGGAGATCGAGACCTGGAGATCGGAGCCTTCGATGAGGCTCTTAAGTTGCTCTCGTCCCCAGTCCTGATCGCGTTTGGCCGAGCCGGATAGTCCCGGAAGGTCGGAGGGCGTAATGTTTTGGTAGAGGAGCACTTTGGTTTTGGCGGGCCAGGACAGAAAGCGATCGGCTACTACGGTGCCGATGGAGTGCTGATACACGTTGACGTCGGGGGCGGGAGCGCCGGCCCACGGAGGTGTCGCGTTTTTAAGTCCTTTGCGCAAAGGGCCCGCGCGCCAAGGCCCGAAGTGAAAGCTCTGTTGGCGCTCGGTGAAGATTGCCGTCTCTTTTTCCCAACGCCTGAAGAGCGCCTCCATCGCCCAAGCCATGCGGCCCACGGCATCGTGCTGTCTGGCGTGTGGCACCATCTGGTAATAGCGTTCAGCCAAGCCAGGGCTCCTCGTTGGAAAGTACCAAAGCGTTCAAGATAGAATCTCGCCAAGCGCCGTTAAGATACAAATAGGAACGGGCGAAGCCTTCGCGCTCGAAGCCCAGTTTCTTCAGAAGCTTCTCGCTACGAATATTTTCCGGCATGTGATTGGCTTGAAGGCGGTGGAGGCGGAGCTCATGGCGCGAGTACGCAATGATCTCCCGCAAGGCTTCCGCCATGAGGCCTCGGCCCCAATGCTCGGCATCTAGAGAATAGCCGAGGTAGCAAGCTTGAAAATAGCGGCGAAAGATTTGCGAAAGGTTAACCATTCCCACGACGGTATCGTCGGGAAACTTCAAGACGAAGCGCATCGCCGTGAGGGGCTCGAGCTCTTTCAAGGCGCCCTTCGTGGCCTTTTCCCAATGCTCGACTGAGTAGTACTCGGATCCTTGAGTGGGCTCGGTGAAGGCAAAGGACTCGCGGTTACGCGTGACATAGGCGGCAATCGATTTCGGCTCAACATTACTCAAATGCGAAATCCGGAGCCGCTCCGTATGCAGGGAAGGGACTTTCAAGCGAGAACTGCTTTCTTGAAAGCGAGGGCGCGCGGAGCCCAGCCGTTCTTCTCGTAAAAGCGGATGCCTCGCTCGTTCGCGATCCCCGTGCAAAGGCGAAGTCCCGCGAGCCCGCGTGTGGCCGCTTCCGCTTCCGCCCACGCGAGGATCTCGGCGCCGAGTCCCGATGAGCGGTGGCTTTCCTCCACGACGAGATCGTCCAGATAGAGGTGCGAGCCGTGTACGAAATCCGTAATGACGCGAAATCCCAGAACGGCGACGCAAGTGTCTCCCTCGAACCAGCCTCTCAGCTCGTACGCGCTCTGGGCGCGGGCTAGCTCATACACGGCGAGGAAAGTTTTCCAATCGAGCTCGGTGCGGAGTTGCCGCAGGAGGGCAAAGGCGATTTCGAGATCAGCGGGAGAACTGAGGCTACGATTGAGCATGTTTTAGGTTTACCGCCTTCGGCGGGGAGAGGCAAACCTAGTGGGTACGGGCCAGCGCGCGATTAAGGAGATCGCACGGCTGCCAAGCGTGGGAGAGGCCTGACTTTTCGGCCGCTCTGTAAAAACCGGGCATGCTGCCTCTCGAAGGAAGAAAGGAGAGATCCACACCGGTACCCATAAAAACTTCCAGCACGGCGGAGGCGCAGTTGTAACTGTTCTCGTCGAAACTCTGGGATCGCATCGGGCTGAACTGATAGCGGGTGTGTCCCATCTGCAGCCGGCGCATGTTATTTAGGAGAATTTCCAGCTGAGCGTCGGTGAGCTCGAGAGCAATGGAACGGGTCGGGAGAGAGGGGTGATTGATCCCATCCAAGGCCCACATTTCATTATTCTGAAAAGCGCCCGGCAAAGTTTTCCACTTCTGAGCCGGAACGTCGTAGTTGGACATGTAGGCGAGTCGTTCGTCCGGCGTCATATTCGCGGCCGGCTCGTTAGAAGATAGCTCTCCTTCGAGTTGAGGTGTCCATCCGTACACCGTGGCGCCGAGACCAAATTTGTAGGGCGGAAGCCGAATGGCGACGTGACCAGCGGCGGCCAAAGGATCTTTTTTGAAGCTGGGAAGATCCGTGCTGTAGAGGACACTGCCGGGGACCGTGCTCAGGCTCTGACGATAGAGAATCTCGATATGAGGCGCGAAGCTTTTCGGCGAAATCCAGAGAAGCGCCGAAATGAGCACTAGCCGAAAACCCATTAGGTTAAGGATAGCACCTAACGGGTGGGCTTCGAAGTAGGTCGTCACTAAGCGCTTGGAGTTACTGGGGCTTTAGCTCGGCGACTTCGCTCGCCAGCCCGCGGTTGGAGGCCGGCCTAATCCCCAATATCGACGTCATGAGAGCGTAGAGACTGACGTTGTGGATAGGTCCGACGTCGGTACCGGGCTCAAACGCCGGTCCGGAAGCGAAGAAGATCCCGTGCATATTGGGGATGTCGGGCAGATAGCCGTGAGCGCCTTTGGTGGTCTCGCTCCCATGCTTGCCGCCGGGAGGGACGAGGTACCAGCCCTCGTCCGCGATGATGACCCGGTCGCCGATGCGCGGGCTCTTTTGATAGTGGAGCGAGGCGGGCAGGTCCTGCTTGCGAAAGACTCTCAAGCCGGGCTGGCGAAGTTTCTTTTCGACGGACGCCAGCTCTCTCTCTTTTCCGAAGAGATGGACGACCGCTCCGTAGCCCGAGATCTCTAATTTGGCTTTGCCGAGCGCGGGCTCGAGTTTCACGAAATGATCGGGGGCGACCGGCGTCATGCCGTGATCGGAAACGAAAAGGACGTTCAGCTGATTGTCCCAGCCGTGCGCTTTCAGCTCGGTTCTCAAAATGCCGATCGCGTCGTCGATTTGCAGGATGGCTTTGCCCACTTCCGGAGAATCGGGGCCAAAGCGGTGGCCCGCGCCGTCCACGTGCTCGAAATAGAGAGTCAGGAAGCGCGGGCGTTCCTTCGTGGGAAGCTCGAGCCAGCTGATGATTTGGCGGACGCGGGCTTCCGGCGAGACGGAGCCGTCGTACTCGCGGTAAAGGCTCGGGCGGCGGCCGCCGATGGCGGCGTTGGCGCCGACCCAAAAAACGGTGCCCGCGAGGACGCCTTGCTTTTCGGCCGTGCTCCAAATGGGCTCGCCTAGCCACCATTTGGGCTCGTCCGCGCTCTTCGGGTTTTTGTACTCGAAGCGTTTGCCGTCGGTGGGATCGAACATTTCGTTGCCGACGATGCCGTGATCCTCGGCGTAAAGCCCAGTCACGATGCTGTAGTGGTTAGGGAAGGTGGCCGTCGGGAAGACGGGGAGGAGCCTCTCGGCGCGTCGGCTGATTTTACGATAGGCCGCGAGGTTGGGACTCGGGTATTTCGTCCCATAATCCCAGCGATAGCCGTCTATGGAAATGAGCAGAACCGAGGGCGCTAGCCGGTCCGCCACTTTCGGGGGCAAGCTAGTGCACGCCGTTAGAACGAGGGCCAACCAAATTGTGGGGTATTTCACAGAGCCAATTGTCTGATGAGAACCTCAAAAGGTCGAGAGTGCGACCAGAACTTAAGTTATACGACATTCCCGCGCTCGGCGCGTTCGATCCGGGACGTCACGGGTTGCTGGATGCTGGTATGAGGTAGGTTATCTTGATCTTTTCCTGCCACACTCCTCGTTGTCGTAGCGCCCTCGTTAACGAGAAATCCGAGAGGGGGAGATCAAAATAGCCTACGTCGTACCAGCATCCAGCAACCCGTGACGTCCCGGATCGGACGCGCGCCAGCGCGGGGGCCCTCGACTATTAAATTTCCTTAAAACAGCGCGGCGTGGGTTGCGCCGCCGCGGCCTTGTCCCTATTCTTGGCACGCCATCATGACTGGAATCGTCGTACAAAATATCAAGGGTGGAGTCGGAAAAACCACGACCACGCTGCATCTCGCGGCCGATATCGTCCGGCGGCGGCCCAAAGCGAAGGTCCTCATCATCGACTGCGATCAGCAGGCCTCGATGCGGACTTATTTCCGCGATAAACTCGAGGACGCCCAAGGCGATCTCTTCGACTTTCTCATCGAAGGCAAAGATTTCCGGACTTGTCTCGGCCGCGTTTCGCTCCTTCCTGACGGCCAAGGCGTCGTCCATGTGATGCCGTCCTCTAAGCGCCTGGCCGATGTCGAAATCCGCCTCTCTACGCTCCCGCGCCGGGAGGAGACTCTTCGCCGGCGGCTCCGGGAAGACGGGGTGGGCCGTGAGTACGATTACTTGATTTTCGATTGCCCGCCGACGTTGAATCTCCTGACTTATAACGTCGCGGTGGTCTGCAGCTATCAGATCATCCCCTGCAATATGGATTATCTGTCTCTGGTGGGCGTACAATCGATTCTGGAAAACCTCGCCATGGTGGAAAAATATTTCGGCCGTAAACCCCATGTCCTCGGCATCCTGCCGACCTTTTTCGACGGGCGCTCGACCGTGGCGAAAGCCGTTCGTCAGAGCCTCGAAGAGACGTTTCAAAAGATTCACCCCATTTTGGAGCCCATTCGCCTGGACTCTGGGCTGAAGAAAGCCCAAATCCGCAAAGAGACGCTCTATCAATTCGATCCCAGCTCCCGGGCCGTAGAAGATTACAGTCGGCTGGGCGAAGCGGTCCTCGACGCCATCGATGGACACCGCAGCTCGTACGAGACCCGAGTCGCCGAGGAAGTCAGATTATGACGACGACGACGAAAAAGAAGAAGTCTTCCCGCAAGGCCACGAAAAAGCGGGAGGCCGATCAACTGACCGCATTCTTAAACGAAGCCGCGGTCGCCGCTCCCACGCCCGAAGTGCTCGTTCCCGGAAAAGATCAGGATTGGGTCGGCGAAAAGGTCGAACAGCTTCGCTCGCTCGCCGCGCTCCCCAAGAAGGAGCTCATCGGGCGCGCGGAAAAAGCCGTCGTGCAGCAAGCCCGCAAGTTTCTCAAGGCCAACGCGGAGTGCGGTATCTCCGTCTCGGGCCTAGTCCGGACCAGCGCTCTCTTCTTGCTCTCGTTTCCCTTGAAACGTCACGAGCGCTGAAGCGCGGGGGCGTAGTCCGACGTTTTTTGGCGCGCTTCGGAAAAGGAAATCATCCGGTCGCGCTCTTTGTCCCACAATTTCAGGCGCAGGCAGCGGTACATGTCCGATGGCCAGAGAGACGTGCGCGCGGGAGTTTGAAGCTCCGGGATGGCCGCCATGGCTTCCGGCAAACGGTAGAACGGAATGCGCGAGTTCAAGTGATGCACGTGGTGGTAACCGATGTTGCCCGTAAACCAATGCATGATGGGCGAGCCTTCCATGAAGCTCGACGAGCGCACGGCCGCGAACACGAAATCCCAGTCCGCGCGAGGCTTGAGCTTAACTTCAGGAAAGTTGTGCTGAGCGTAGAAGAGATAGCCACCCACCGAGCAAGCAATGAAGAGCGGAACGAGATAAGAGAGCACGGCGATGGCCGGGTTCCACATCCAAAGCCCGGCAAGCAAGACGCCGTGAGCGATGAGCGCGATGAGCGAATCGAAATGGCGCTTCGGATCGGTAAAAAAGGAAACTAGGCACATGCCGAAGAGGAAGATGGGCAGGTAGCCAAAAGCGATGGTGATGGGATGGCGGGCGATGCGGTACTCGATCCGCTTATACCAGGGGGCCGCGAAGTACTCAGTCGTCGTCATGACCGGGAACGAGCCGATGCTAGCCGTCGCGATTTGCGCGTTCTTGCTGTGATGGTAGTTATGCGAGCGGTTCCACACGCGCGGCGGATTCAAAATGAACACGCCAAAGACCGAAAAGAAAGCGGTCGCCACAGGCGAGTTTTGGAAAATCGCGCCGTGCTGGTAGTCGTGATAGAGGATGAAAATCCTTACGTAAGTGAGGCCTTCCAAAACGGACGCTAGGATCCGGAGGGGCAGGGCCACCTCGGAAGCGGCCACTACGGCCAAGCCAACGGCCACCGCGATCGTCGATAACAAATGCCACCAGCTCAAGGCGCGGTTTTCCACGGCGTAGGGTTTGGTTGCTTTTAAAAGCTCGGTAAGTTCTCTCATGTGGCTTCTGAAACTTGAGTAAAGCGCCGAATCTCTTCCAGAGCGCCCCCTAAAAAGAGCTGCCGAGAAAGCTGACGCTGAATCTTGCCGCTGCTAGTGAGCGGGATGCTATTGGCCTTAATCAGACTGATGGCGTAGGCATTCACGCCGTGGTTCTCGAAGACATCGCGCCGGATAGCGTCGAGAACTTCGTCCATGTTGACATCACGGGCGCTCCGGCTCAACTCCTGAATGATGACTAGGCGTTCCTCGCCGGACTCATCCACGGAGACCACCGCGCAGGCGCCGAGATTCAAAGCAGGGTGAGATTGGCCCACGGTCTGCTCGATATCGTGCGGGTAATAATTGCGCCCGCGCAAAATGACCAGGTCCTTAATGCGGCCGGTCACGAAGACTTCGCCTTCCCACTTAAAGCCCAAATCGCCGGTGCGAAGAAAGGTATCGGCGGAATCATCTCCGGCGATGGTAGCCTTGAAAGTCGTTTCGGTTTCCACGGGCTTTTTCCAATAGCCGACCGCGACGCTCGGCCCCGCGACCCAAATCTCGCCCACTTTGCCGTCTTCGCAAGGGATGCGATTCGAAGGATCGACGATCTCGACGCGATTGCCTTCGGTCGCATACCCGCAACCGACGATGGTGCGACTGCCGCGCGTGCCGGCTTCCGCCGTTTCCACGGTGGCTTTAATCTCAAGCTTTTCCGAGTTCAAAGTGAGGGTCGGCGCTCCGGTTCCCCGTTTTACGCCGGTAACCATGAGAGTCGCTTCGGCCAGGCCGTAGCACGGATAAAAAGCTTCTCTTTTGAAACCGCAGGGCTCGAACTTGCGCGCGAACGCTTCGAGCGTTTCATGGCGCACGGGCTCCGCGCCGCAAAAGGCGAGCTCCCAGCTCGAAAGATCGAGATCGGCCAGGGCTTTGTCGGGAATCCGCTTCACGCAGAGATCGAAAGCGAAGTTGGGACCGCCACTGAAGACGGCTTTGTACTTGCTGATGGCTTGCAGCCAGCGCGCGGGGCGCATCAAGAAAGAGTAGGGCGACATCAATACGCCGGTGAGCCCCGCATAGAGCGGCTCCAAGATTCCGCCGATGAGACCCATGTCGTGGTACGGGGGCAACCAGGAAACGCTGTGGGTGCCCGCGACCGTATCGAAAGAGCGTTGAATGCCCGCGAGATTATGCAGAAGACTGCCGTGCGTCAGCATCACGCCCTTGGGGCTCGAGGTCGAGCCCGAGGTGTACTGCAGAAAAGCCAAAGTATCCGGATTTATCGACGAGACCGGGTCGATCTCGGTGCCGGCGGGAAGTTGGTCGGTCTCAATCCAGGTGAGCTTGTGAAGGTCGGCGTGCGACTGAATCGCGGGCCCAAGCGCTTCGCGGATGGATTTGGAAGTGAGCGCGATTTTAGGCTCCACGTCCGCGACGATGCTGTCCAGGCGATCCATCTTCGTGTTGAAGCGGGGCGGATAAACGGGCACCGCCACCACGCCCGCGAAAAGGCAGCCGAAAAAGCTGATGATGTAATCGAGGCCGGGCTGGTGATTGATGAGCGCCCGATCGCCCGGGCGGGCGTGTTGGCTAATCACGCCAGCCAAACGGCGGGCCTGATGTTCCAGCTCGGAATAGGTCAGGGTGATGCCGTCATGGGCCCCATCTTTTAGGTAAATCCATGCAAAGGCATCCGGCGTGACTCTCGCTCGGAACCGAACCAGCTCCACCAAGCTGGGCAAATCTCCTGGCGCCCTTAAGGATTTGGGCGCGGGGTCAGGCATTTCCAACTTGTTCTTTCACGACGCGCTCGATGTCTCCCACGCTTTGGAGCTGGGCGAGTTTTTCGTCAGGGATCACAATGTCGAGCTCATCTTCGATGCAGCCCACGATTTCCATCATGGCCACCGAGTCGATGCCGAGAGAGGCAATCTTGGTGTCCGTGGTGATCACGGGAAAGGTTTTATGGGACTCGACCTTCTTGGCGATATCCGTGAACATTTGCAGAACGTTGACGTCGGTCATCGGGTCTCCTCCGCTTTAAGCGTCAAGCCGCTTCAAGGAAAATTGGTGTAAGGACTGCCAGTTGTTATCGAAAGCCTTGATACAACAAGACAGGTAACGATCGTAATCGTCGTAGAGCTTCTGGCCCCACTTTTCGACGATGAAATCTTTATGGGCTTCCATGCGGTTCAGCCACTCCGTGCAGGTCTGCTGATAGTGGCCGCGCATGGAGCGCATTTCCATCACTTCGTAATAAGGAATGCTCGCCACCACGAGATCTTCCACGCGAGGGGTCACCGCGCCGGGGAAAATCGTGTACGTGGAGTGCCGCAAGTTATCCAAGTCTTCCTTCTTGCGCGGAACCTGGCAGCGGGTAATGGCCTGGAGGCCGAAGTACGTGCCGGGCTTGCTCCACGAGTGAGCGCGCTTGAAGTAGTCGCGATAGAGATCGACGGCCTTGCCGGCGCGCGCCTGCTCGGGCGTGACCACGTGCTCGACCATGCAAATCGACATGATGGCGTCGAACTTAAAAGGCGGACTGTAATGAAGGTAGTTTTCGCAAGTGACCGTGGTGTTCGGCAAATCGCGATCGACGCAGTTCTTGTACTGCTCTTCACTCAAAGTGAAGCCGTGAACGCGGGGCGCCTTATTGACGGTGGCTTGGTACTCGAGGTTCGCTCCCCAGCCGCAACCGATATCCAAAACGCTTTCCGTGTGGTGATCGATATTGGCGAATTTGCTGAGCCGCGCCAGTTTGTTGTCCTGGGCCTTCTCGAAATCGTCCGAGTAGTTCACCGTGTCGGTGTACAGTGCGCAGGTATAGTTCATGCGCTTGTCTAGCCACAGTCTGAAGAAGTCATTGCTGACTCCATACGAGACTTCGACTTCGGATTGCGTGGACATCTCTCCCCCAATAATCGGAAAAACTAATGAATTTGGCAGAGGGCAATATGCAGAAAAACTTAAGGGTTGGCAAGACGGTAAGCTTTGATTATTTCTGCAGGGTATCACTTCCCAAAGCTGGAGAATCATGGAGAACCTGGACACTCAGACCCTAGACGGGCTATGCGCCCGCGCCGTTCGCATCTCGGACCGGGAAACGCTCAATCAGTTCTGTATCGAGCAGAACTACGACCCCACCGACCTGTTCTCCAAAGCACGCATCTACGCCAAGGAAATCCATGACCTAAAGCGTTTTGGCGTCCTTCAATATGGGGTGCCCATCGAGTCCAAACCGGGCCCGACCGTGAAGATGGAGTTCTTCGGCGAAAAGCGCGAAATGATCATGTTCGCGAGTAACGACTACCTCAATCTCTCCACCGACCCCCGCGTGCACGAGAGCATCATCGATGCCCTAAAAAACTACGGCGTCGGAGCGGGAAGTTCCCGGGTCGGTACGGGATACTCCTATCTTCATAGAGAGTTAGAGGAACAATTGGCCGCGAGCTTCGGCAAAGAAGCCGCCATTTTGTTCCCTACGGGCTACGACGCCATTGCCGCGCCCGCGATCAGCCTTTTAGGACCGAAAGACCGGGTTTTCATCGACGGATCGTCTCACGCCTGCATTTTGGACGGCGCTTACACGAGTGGAGCGACGGTTCGAGTTTTTGCCCACAACCAGCCTGATCGGTTGGAGGACGCCCTTCGCCGGGCTAAGGAAAAAGTCACGGACGGCGGATTTCTCGTCATGGTCGAAGGGGCTTACAGCATGGACGGCGACATCGCCGACCTGCCGAACCTGGTCGCAGTGTGCCGTAAGTACGGCGCGAAGCTCATGGTCGATGAAGCGCACTCCATCGGCGTGCATGGATCCAAAGGGCACGGGGCTTGTGAGCACCACGGCGTGCAGAAGCAGGTCGATTTCATCGGCGGCACGTTCTCCAAGTCGCTCGGCGCGACGGGCGGATTCGTCGCGGCGGACAAAGACGTCATCACCTATTTGAATTACATGTCCCGCAAGATCATCTTCAGCGCGGCTCTGCCTCCCATTTTGGTGGCGGGAGTCAAAAAGGCGCTCGAAATCATGGAGACCGATCACGGCTTGCGCGAGCAGCTCTGGGCCAACGTGCATTATCTCGCGGCCGGCATGAAGCAAATCGGCGCGAAAGTGCTCGGCACGGGAACGGCTTCGGTGCCGGTGCTCATCGGTAACGACGGCATCATGTTCCGGTTCACGCGGGAATTAATTCAGAACGGGATTTTTACTTTCCCGGCGGTCTACCCGACGGTGCCTCGCAATCGCTCGCTCTTCCGGCTGGCGTTGCAGACGAAACATTCGAAGGCGGATCTCGATAAAACCATCGACGTCTTCTCGAAGCTCCTCAAGAAGTACAACGTCACCTGAGGTTCCGTAGGCCCAAAGGAATCGTGCTAAGATAAGCCGATTCATGCCGGTTATCTTCGACATCTCCACGCTGGGATACGGCGCACTCGGGCCGGCCTTTCGTACGGGTGTTTTTCGCAGCGTCGAGAACCTTTTGCATTCCCTCGATCGCTTTCACCCGGGCCTGGTTCGCCTTTGCGCACTGGATTCGCCTCAAGCCTGGGCGCTGTCGCGCCGGTATTGGAAGCGAAGTGCTGTCGCCGGCGCCGAGTTCCTGCCCGCGGAAGGGGGCAGGCTATTTTCCCTGATGGAAGGCGCACTCGTTCGGTGGAATCAAGTGAGTGACGCGGGCTTTCTCCGGCGCTTGAGCAGACGGGCGTTACGGGAAAGCTCTTCTCGCCTCGGCAAACGCGTGCCCCGTTTGAGTGCCTCGGACTTCGCGGGCTCCGTTTACCACTCTCCTTTTTATGCGTTTCCGCCCGAGACGAAAGGGCTCGCCCGAGTCTTGACTCTCCACGATCTCATTAATCTCCGTTCCCCCGAGCTTCCCCGGGGATCGGGCGAGTACTTGAGAGTTATCGTCAAGGGGATTGGCCCCGAGGATCGCGTGGCCTGCTGTTCGGAGTGGACGCGCCAAGAGCTTCTCGAGCAATGCCCCAGGCTTTCGCCCGAGCGGGTGTCAGTCATCGGCTGGGGCGTCGGAGACAACTTCGCGCCGCCCCCGCCGGACTTGAAAGCGAGTACGCTCAGATCCTTCGGCTTGGACCAAGTTCCCTATTTCATCTCGGTCGCCACCTTGGAGAAGCGGAAGAACGTGCCGCTTCTGATCGGGGCGTTTCAAGACTTGCGCGCGAGGAGACCCGACTGTGAGGCGCGCTTGGTGCTCGTCGGCGCGGATGGGTCGGACACCGCCGCCGTCACCGCGATGATCCAGGGCAAGAGCGACATCCTTCGCTTGGGCTTTGTTCCCGACGCGAGTCTTGCCGCGCTTTATGCCGGCTCTTCGGGCTTTGCGTTACCGTCCCTTTACGAAGGGTTCGGTTTGCCGGCCCTGGAGGCAATGCGCGCGGGCGCTCCGGTCTTGGCGAGCGAATCGAGCGCGCTGGGCGCGGTGGTGGGAGAAGGGGGCTGGCGGCTCGACCCCCGAGACCGCGAAGCGTGGAGTCATGCCCTCGAACTCCTGTACGATTCCTCTACCGAGCGAGACAAATGGCGGGCTCGAGGCGCGGCTTGGGCCTCGCGCTTTTCCTGGAAGAGCACGGCCGCCGGATACGCCGGCGTCTACGAAAAGTTTCTTAAGTGAGATTTGAGTTTAACCAGAGTGCGCGCGGGAAAGACGACGTATAATTGGCTCATGACGCAACTTAGGAACGCGCTTTTCTCCTTGATAAAGAAATTTTTTCGGCTGCTTCCCGGCGCGGATACCTTGCGAGCTTTTCCCCTTTTTAAGCAGTGGCACTCCGCGCTGAACTTTCATTTGAAGCAGGAGAGCGTCCTGGTCGAGGGGCTATCGCTCTTCGTTAACCGGGAAGATCGAATGATTTCTCAGATGCTGATGCGCGAAAAAGTCTACGAGCCGGTGGAAACGGTTTTTTTTCGCTCGAATGTCCGTGAGGGGGACGTCTTTCTCGATATCGGGGCCAACATCGGTTATTTTACCCTGCTCGCCGCCGCCCGAGTCGGAGCAAAAGGAAAGGTATTCTCCTTCGAGCCGGACCCCACCAACTTTGCCTTTTTAGAGAAAAGCGTCCGCATGAACCATCTGTCTCAGGTGACGGCCCTGAAAGCGGCGGTCACCGACAAGACCGGGAAGTTGAAGCTATTTCGGAACGAGGACAACCTGGGCGATCACCGGATTTATGCTACCGATTCGTCCGCCCAGAGCATCGATATCGATAGCGTTTGTCTCGACGACTATCTTCCACCGCTCGAAGGGGCCCGCATCGTCGTTAAAATCGACATTCAGGGAGCGGAGGTCTCCGCCATTAGAGGGCTCTCCCGCTTCTTTTCCGGCCACTCTGACGTCACTCTGCTCACGGAGTTCTGGCCCGAGGGACTTCGCAGGTTTGGCTCGAGCAGCGCCGAGTATGCTTCTCTTCTCGTGGAAAATCGTTTCAAGCTGTTTCTTATCGAGAGCTCCGGCGCTTTGAAGCCCGTGACTCGGGAAGAGCTTCTCGCTTCTTTCCCGCAAGGGGACCCCGACGCGTACAAAAATGTCGTCTGCAAAAAGGGCTAATACCCGCCTACCAGAGCTTTTCCAGGTAATAGACCCGGCTCTGGTTGATGGAAAGTAAGGCTTCGATGGGATCGGGCTTGTTCGCCTCGAGCGTCACCGGCGGCTGGATGGAGATGGTGCGGACTTCGCTGAAAATCTTAGGCGGCAGTGTCTCGTCGGCCACCGCGGGCGTTGCGGCGACAAACCAGCGGTAGTTGCCGGAGGTGGTGAACTTCAGATTGAAGCTCATGTCCGACGTGTCCCGGCGGTAGAGCTCTTTGCCGGCCGCGTCCGAGAGCACGAAAGTATAGATCTGATGGCCGACAGCGGCGTTGGGCCGCTCCCATTCGAACGCCACCGACACCGGCATCTCCTGGCTGTAGAACGCGAAGTTTCTCGGCGGCAGGAGCAAAGGCAGCGGCAAGTTCACGTGCGTGAGGGAAGGCGGCTCGCCTCGGCCACTCATGGGCAACACCATGCTGAACTGGCGTACTTCGGATTGCCACCGGCCGTCCTCGCTCACAATTTGGGCGAGATACTTGCCTTCGCGCTCGATCTTTACCGAGTAGAAGTCTTGCGTGGTGTAGGCCATCGGCTCGGGGCGAGGCTTTTCCGGCTGCCAGATGCGCACGCCGTAGTTCAAGTTCTTTTCGGCGACGGCTTTCCAGGTAATGCGCATGTCCTGGGGAAGGCTCGGCACGATGGACAGGGCGTTCGCGGCCGGAGTGTAGATGCGGATCTTTTTCGATCGCATGGAAACGGTAGCGTCTTGGTTGTCTTTATCTTCATCCCTGAGTGCGTTCAGGAAATCTTTTTTGATGTCTTCTTTGAGCAGGTTCGCGGCGAAACGTTCCCAAGCCTCTCCGAATGACTCATACATGAGCTCCATCATGTCTTTCGACGGCTTGGGCGCCGGAAGCTTCGGGATGAAATAGTCGTTTAACGTGAGGCGACGCGGGATGTTCTCTCTGAGACGCATCAGAATGGGGCTATTCAAAGTGATGATCATCGACTCGGCTTGGATGCCGGTGAAGCCGGCCGTCATGGAAAGCTCGAAGGTGATCGAAGCGTCCTTAGAGACCTGAATGAGAGTGCTCTCCCAGATCGAGTCTCCGCTCTTCAGCTCCGTCCAGGCGGGGGAGAGTGGCGGCCAGGCGAGGACCAGGCCCTTTACCTCTTTGACGAGGTAGCGCTTACGGATTTCGGGTAAACGGCCCGCATAGGCGCTTAAAGAGAAGAAAGCCAGCATGAGAAACAGGCGTTTCATGCCGCCGCCTTGAGGGCCAGCAGACAGAGATCGTCCAACGCGACTTGGCCCTTGAGATGTTCACGCCATTCCTCGCGCACGCGTTCCACCATGGCGAGAGGGGTGATGGGGCGGTTATCCCGGCCCATGCGAATCAAGCGCTTCTCGCTAAAGAGTCTGCGGTCGGGACTGCCTTCGATGAGGCCGTCCGTGTACATGAGGACCGATGCGCCAGGCAGAAACGGAACCGTTTTGCCGACGGGGAAGAAGTCCAGGGACAGACCGAGCAAATCCGAGCGCATCAAGACGGGCTCCGCCGCTTCGCCGCTATCCGCGGGAGGATAGAGGATGGGGAAGGGATGGCCGGCGTTCAGGAACTCGACCTCGCCTTTGTCCCGGCGGTAGCGGCACATGAGCATCGTCGCGTGGATGGTGCCTTTGCCGAGCTTCATGAAAAGCCGGTTCAAGCGCCGCATGAAATCATCCATGGGGAACGAATCGAGTCCCGCTGAGCGCGCGCGCGTCTCCTCGAAAGTCGCGGCGATGATCGCGGTGAACATCGCGGAGCCCGCGCCGTGGCCGGAGACGTCGGCGATGGCGATGACCGCTTCTCCGGTAGCGTCGTTGTAGAAATAGCCGTACCAGTCTCCGGCGACTTCCGTGGCGGGAACGTACTCGGCGGCGATCTCCAGACCCGCGTCCTCGGGGAAGATCGCTTTCAAAAGGAAATTGTCCTGGATGCTATGAGCGATGGAGAGCTCGTTGGCGAGACGGAACTTTTCCTGTTGCTCCAGGAGAAGGCCGTTGATGCGCTCGTCGCGGCTGTGAAGGTTTTTCGCCATTTCAGAAAAGGATTGAGTCAGAACTTTCAGCTCGCCGAAGCCTTCCATGCGCGGCTGTATGTCGAAGTTGCCGTCTCCGATCTCGGCGGCAAGGCGCACGAGCTCTTT
>JAYUGC010000059.1:0-5760 GCA_043767805.1 Pseudomonadota bacterium
GGCTCACCGATTCGATTAGCTCGAGACGGTTGCCGTCTTTGACGCCGTTATCGAGCGTGCCGAAGGGGCGAGTGAAATTCGCGCTAAAGGATAGCGTCACCCATTCGAAATCTTTGCGTAAGGAAGCGCCGATGAAAGGTTCCCACAGCCCGTTGCCGGTGCCGGGGAAGTGGCGGCCATCTTGAACGACTTCACGGCGTCCGGTGGGCAGCTTCGCGCCCGTCGTGAGGTTCACGGTGGGATACCAGTCGTCGAAAAAGAGATGCTCTACTAGCGTCCAACTCATGCCGAGGATGGCGTCGCCAGGACTGGTTTGGCTCGTCATTCTATTGCCGTAACGATTGACCTGATACACGAGCGGAAGCACCGCAAAGGTTTGCAGGTACTCGCTCAAGCGCGCGCCCGCGCCCCAGCTGAGGGAGTAAGTCTGAGTGCCGTCCGAAGCTTCGCGTTCGCCGTAGGCATTGTAGCGCGCGTACATGTTGCGCATCGTAGTCGAGAGACCGAGCTCATAGGTCTGCAGACGCCGGAGCTGAATGAAAGTTTTCGGACTTCCGCCCAGACAGCAGCTCGCGCCGCGCGCAGTTTCCGCAAAGAGAACTAGAATAGAAAGCCAGCGCCGCATTATTTGACGTCGTACTCGATGACGGTTTCTTCGGCGCTGGTCGCGCCTTCGGGAGTAATAGACACGGTAACACGCCAGCCACCGCCGTGAGCGATATCTAACGTCGCGTCGAAGGAATTTTCGACCACCTTAACGGGGGCCGCGCGAAAGATTCCCATCTGCGGCATGGTCGGCATTAGGTAGGTGACCTCGACTTTGGCCTTGGTGAGATCGACGGCTTCGAGATTCGCGTCGACTACCGTAAAGGAAACTTCGTTCTCTTCGCCGGGCTCCAGAGTCGCCGGGTCGACCTTCACCAGATGAAGCTTGTTGCGGCTCACGACGACGCCTTCAGGCAGGTTCGTCGTTAGCGGCGTGCCGGGCTGATTTTCGACTTTCGTCTCGCGCTTTCTGACGGCGCAGCCGAACAAAAGTAAGAGCACTAAGAGCCAGCGAGTAGCGTGCATGTCCGTTAAGTCTCCTGAAGTATAGAGAAACCGCGGCACCATAGCTTATTTCGCGTTGTGTTGCCATAGCCCCCGGCTTTGGGCTAATTAACCCCCCATGAAGTCTCTGCTTTTGGCTCTTTGCTTATTTGCCTCCACCGCCTTCAGCGCCGTCCTCGGCCTTCCCGAGGGCAGTAATAAATGCCCCGTCTGCCGGATGGAGATGACTCAGAAGAGTAAGACCGTCTACTCGACTAAGACCGAGAAGGTCGGAAAGCCCGAGACGATGCACCTTTGCTCTTATTCCTGCGCCCACGCTTTTCATCTGAAGCGGCCCGAGGGCGCTCTCTTCGCGCACGATTTCGAGACGGGCGAGGCCGTTTCCTCGGCGGAGGCCTGGTACGTGGTGAAGAGCCAGAAAATCGACGAAGAGGTTGAGTTCGGCATGGCCCCCATCGTCGCGGCCTTTAAGGACGAGGCGCGGGCCAAGGCGCTGCAAGCAAAGCTTCGCGACGGCAAAGTGGTCCATGGTCTCACCGCCGTCGAAACCGCCTACCAGAAATAATTCCGTCACAGCCCGATCGGAGCTGTCGTCTTTCTTTTTGAAGAGAGAGCCCCAATGAAGAAGCCGAAAATCATCTTAGTTCCCCGAGACAAAGGCTTCGATTCCGGTCTGGTCCGGCTTGAGCTCCTTCTTTTGCGTCCGGCTCCAAAGGACTGGAAGCGCGTCACCCCTCTCGAGAGGCACATCGGGAGAATAGGTCTCTCGGAAGGGACGAGAGGCGCCGGCCGGTCCGCGAATGAGAACCCAACGAGCCTCTATACCCCTCCAACTGGGCGCAGAGACGGTAACTGAAACTGGACTGGATCCAACCCAGGGGGACTCGGGCGAATGCCTGAGTCCCCCTACTTTTTTCGGGGTCAGATCGCCGGGTCGGGGCCAAAATGACACTATTTTTCACCGCAAAAAACCTAACTCGTGCTTAGGGTTACACCCGTTAAGGCGAGAAGCAGTTGGCCTGCCCCTTGCTCTAGGACTTCCCCTGAGAATAGAGTCATCGCCCCTCCGAGGTGGAGGGAACGAAGACTCCATAAAATTAGCTCAATTTCGAGGGCACGAAGGTCGCCCGGGGGAGAACGCTGTGGAATGTAACGGACGAATTCGCAAGCTGATGACTGGTCTGGCGATGTTAGCGGCTACGGGCAATGCCCTGGCGGCTACGGCGCCCACAACCCTAACGGCCGCTGCCCCGGCTCCCGCTGCGGCGGACGCTGGCAAGATGATCTTGGGGCTCACGATTGCTCCCTCGGTCTTGCCCGCCAACGGCTCGACGTTCACGGAAGACGCGATTGAACTTGGTTACAAGTTCAACCCGAAAGTCTCTCTGAGCTACGTGCAATGGTTTCAGACCAATATCAATGACACCACCTCGGGCAAGGGCGAAACGGGTTTGAAGGTGCAAACGCCGGTCGGTTACGTCCGCACCAAGGTGAAGAACATTCTGGCCAGCGAAAGCGGCAACACGACTCTGAGCTATCAGAGCCGCGTGTATCTCCCGACCAGCGAAGCCGATCGCGCCAAGGGCAAGATCGTCAGCGCCATGAACTACTTCACGGTGAAGCAGAAGTTGAGCAACGTGCTCGACCTGTACGTGTCGGAAATTCCGGTGCTCCAGGCCTATACGCAATCGGGATACAAAGGCAAAGCGAACCCTGGCTTTCAGAACCGGGTGTACGTGGAGCTCGACATCAACTTCTCGGACAAGCTCGTCTTGATGCTGCCCGTGTTGATGTTCCAAACCCGCACGCGCAACTACCAAGCCAGCGCCGCGAACAACGACAAGTGGGAATTTTACAACATCATCAACCCGGAGCTCGATTACACGATCAACGATACGTTCACCGTGGGTCTCGGCTACTACTCCGACAACCTCACGAAGAGCGATCTCTCGGGTTTCTCTATGAACGAAGGGCTTAAAGCGGGTGTCGCGCAAGCGCTACTCTACGTAAACCTTTAAGTTGGACTTGCAGCTAAAGTAACCCCAGACTTAGACCTCGTACTTGAAGAAAGGCCCCGCGGAGAAATCCGCGAGGCCTTTCTATTTTTAGCGGCGCTAAGACAACGACCCCGAAGTTGTTAAGGGTTTGATGGGACGCGGTTGCCGTCGATCTCCGCCGGGCTTTTAATTTACTCATGCCCACAAAACAGCACCGCGTCCTGCAGACGGTAACCGAATGGGTGCTGCTGCTTACCATCGCGGGGTTGTGTACGCTTGCGCTAGCGGGAGAAGCGAGCACGTCGTGGATCCGAAGGCCCAGGCTCACTGAAAACCTCGCCGATACGCCGCGTCTCCTGCAATGCATGAAGGACGTCGTGGCAAAGACCGGGCATGACGTAACTCACCTTCGCTTCTCGGGCCCCTTCCTGACTCGGGGCAGGGAGACGGCTTGGTACTTCGTTTTTCTGGGAAAGGGCGATGCGCTCTTTAGGATCGATTTCACGGCGACCACCGGCCAGACTTGGCGGCTTTTTCAGTACGGTGGGGATTTTGATTCGAAGATTGGGAGCTTCACCGGCCGCATGGAGCCTCAGGCTCATCTCGTCGACCGGAAAACGGGTAAGGCCGCGGCCGAGCTCGATTTACTTCCCTGTGC
Organism: Pseudomonadota bacterium; assembly: GCA_043767805.1. Taxonomy (GTDB): domain Bacteria; phylum Bdellovibrionota; class FAC87; order UBA2466; family UBA2466; genus CAZZHG01. Next base: position 3,706 of record JAYUGC010000059.1, read on the forward strand.
TTTGCTGATCGGCCAAGGCGTTGGTCACGGCGCGTAGGGCTCGTTCGTCTTTACTCCTGACGAGCTTTGTTTTGCCCCGAGATGCTTAAAAATAAAGCACTTTTCTCGGGCTGCGCCGTACCCATACTGTGGGGATAGGAGTTAACCGTGTTTAAACGTATCTTTCTCTTTCTCGCCGTAAACATCCTGGTGCTGGTCACTATCAGCGTGACCTTGAGCCTGCTCGGCGTCGGGCCGTACCTCAATTCCTACAATATTGACTACCAGGCGCTACTCGCTTTTTGCGCGGTCTTTGGATTCGGCGGCGCTTTCATTTCACTCGCGCTTTCCCGTGTGATGGCAAAGTGGATGATGGGCGTGAAAGTCATCAGCCCCGATTCACCGCAATCGCCGGCCGAAAGAGAACTCGTCGCGACGGTGCACCGGCTCGCCAAAAAGGCGAATCTTCCCGCGATGCCTCAGGTCGGCTACTACGTGAGCCCGGAAGTGAACGCGTTTGCGACGGGCCCGACGAAATCCCGCGCTTTGGTCGCGGTGAGTACCGGTTTACTCGAGCGGATGGATTCGCGCGCGGTCGAAGGCGTCTTGGGCCATGAGATTGCGCATATCTCAAACGGCGACATGGTGACGATGACCCTTCTTCAGGGTGTCGTGAATACGTTCGTGATGTTTTTTGCGCGCATTGCCGCTTGGGCCGTGAGCCAGGCGCTTGCTGGCCGCGACAGAGACGACCGGGCGCCGAGCTATTTCCTGCAGCATGTTTTCGTATTCGTCTTTGAGATCGCGTTCAGTCTTTTGGGCGCAATTTTAGTCGCCTACTTTTCCAGGCGCCGGGAGTTTAGGGCGGATGCGGGCGGCGCGAGTCTTTCCTCGAAGGACCAGATGATCCACGCGCTTCAATCTCTCAAAGGAACGACGGAGCTGGTCGACCAGGGGCACCCCGCCTTGGCGGCGTTTAAGATCAACGGCCGGCCCGCGGGATTCGCGGCTTTGTTCTCGACCCACCCGGACCTGGACGTCCGGATTGAGGCGCTTAAAACCACCTCTGCCGCAGAGCTCCGAGCCCAAACCACTAGGTTTTAAGGCTAATTTTCCTCACCAGATTCTCGGCGACGGGCACCAAAAGTGGTATAAAGGCCGGGAATGACCACAGCTGCAGGTGTACCCGTAGTCGGCACTCAAGCCGCGCTCAATGACGCGTTTTCTGACATGCGCGCTCACGGAGAAGGCGCGGCCGAGGCACGTGCTTTTGACGGCGGGTACCGCATCAACATTCCGACCTTCGAAGGTCCGCTGGATCTTCTCCTTCATTTGATCCGCCGCGATCAGATGAACATCTATGACATCCCGATCGCGGACATTTGCTCGAAGTACCTCGAGTACCTGGAGATCCTCCATCAGCCGGATGTGAACGTGGCGGGCGAGTTCATGGTCATGGCGGCGACGCTCATGTACCTGAAGTCGGTGATGCTGCTGCCGCAGGAAAAGAGCGACGACACCGAAGATCCGCGCATGCCCTTGGTCGCTCAACTTTTGGAGTACGAGCGGTATCAAAAAGCCGCTGCGCTGATGGATTCCCGTGGCTGGCTTGGGCGCGACGTGTTTGCCCGGCCGGAAGCCGCGACGAAAGATTTGTTTCCCGTAGAGTCTCTTCTCGGCGCGCCTTTGGAGCCGGTCGAGTCGTTTGGCTTACTGGTGGCCTTGAAGGTCGCCCTCGATCGCGGCAATCGGCCGCCCATGAAGATCGAAGTCGACACCACGTCTTTGAAAGACATCGTGGGCACCATGACTCACGACCTCGAGAAGCAGGAAATCATCGAGCTCAAACGGTTTTGGCCCGAGAATCCGAAGCGCACGGAAATCATCATCGCCTTCATCGCGATGCTGGAGCTCGCGCGGTTGCGGTTCATCGAGATCATTCAGCCGGAAATTTTAGGGCCTATTCAAATTCGTCGAGTCAGGTCTTTCGACGACTTGAATGTCAGTCTTTTGCAGCAGTTTTAGGGGGTAGGGTTAGAGATGGAACAAGAACGTCTTTGCTCGGCGCTGGAGTCG
>JAYUGC010000060.1:0-5757 GCA_043767805.1 Pseudomonadota bacterium
CCAAAAATTGGGAATCTGCGCGGATGACGTCGAGAAATTCTGCGCCGATGTGAAACCAGGGGGAGGCCGCATCATTGGCTGTCTCGAGGAGCATCGCGCGGACCTCGGTCCCGCGTGTCTCGCCGCCAACGACAAGCGCAAAGAGAAGAACGCGGCCGCGTCCCTCGCGGCGGCGACGGCGCCCGCGGTTTGCACGGCGGAAAAACCCTGCAAAGACGAACCCGTGGCTTCCAAGAAAGACGCGAAAAACACGCTGACTCCCTTGGAGGAAGCGAAAGTCAAAATGGCGACCGGCGAGAAAGCCGCTTCCAGTGCCTCACCTCCGAAGAAGAAATAGTTCTCAGTTCAACCAGGCTCATCTCTTAACATCTGATAATCGAAACCCAGCTCGTTAACCGTCCTACCGGCTCGAGCAGGTACACTTAAGTATCTGGGCCGCTTCTGGCTATCGCTCCTTAGCTTCAGGCCCATCCCCAATCAACATCACCAAACAGCAATCGTTTCGGTTTCTGCCCGAGGAAAACCGATATGTCCACCGCACGCTTGGTTCCCGCCCGTACTACGGATCAGAAAGGCTCGCTCGACGCGGCAAGGGATCATTTCTATGCCCTTCGCTTCAACGACGCCTACCACATCTTGCGCCGCTTTTTCGATCGCCTGCCCTTTCAACCCGACCCCGACCACGCTGAGTACATGGGCATCTTCGCTCGCGTCCTGAGCGAGCTCGGAAAGAGCAGCGAGCTGAAATTTTACATGCCCATCCTGGAAAACTGGTGGAGCCTCCGGCGCGACCCCGCGATGGGTTACGCGCTTGCGGTTCTCTACCGCAGTCTTCCCGATCCGCGCCCTGAGCCCATGCGCAAGGTGCTCGAAGAAGTCTTGAGCGGTGAATGCACGCATGGTTACCGGGCGCGCGCGAAAATTCTTCTCGCCTATTACTACGACTGGGCCAAGGACGATCTGGTTACCTGCCGCGCGGTCATCGAGGGCATGGAAGAGCCCGAAGATCAGAACACGAGGACGCTTTGGCAAATCTGGCGCGCCAAGATACTGCGCGATCAGCTGAAGCTCGACGAGGCGCAGGCGGAGCTCGATAAAGTATTCGCCGCCGTCTCGATGGAAACGGATTGGTACGGCTATTTCAGCGCCAAGGTGATTCAAGCCGGAATCAAAGCCGCGCGGGGCGACCGGGCGGGCGCCCTTTCGGTGGTCGCCGACGTCAAAAGGGATTTCGCCAACAAAAATCTGAAGACGGTCAATATTCTCATCGAGAACATGGAAGCAAGGGTCAATAAGCGGCCCGAGCCTCCGTCGATGCGCCTTCGTCAAGAGGCCCGGCGATCGATACTGACCTTTGGCCGCAGCTCGGTAACGTTCAAAAAGAATACGCCGGTCGAGCGCGTTTTCGATCTCCTCGCCCGTTTGGGAAGCGCCAGTAAGATTCAGATCGTCGAAGAAGCGCTCGCGCGTCCCTACCTGGGAAGTCGGGACGACAAACTCGTCTACCACCACATTCATTCTTTGCGGGAAAAGTTCCGGCAGTTAGGTTTACCTGAGGACGTCCTGGAATTAGACGGCGAAGAGTATCGCTTCTTGGCGAACGTGCAAAAGGACGAAGAGGAGGAAGTATGAAGGGTTGGATTCAGGCTTGGCTCCTCTTATCGGCGTGCCTCCCGCTCGCGGCGACCGCCAAGCCATGCGGCGGCGATGGTCCCATTCCCTTCATCAACATGACGGGAAACATCACGCTGCCCGTGAAGTCGATTCAGTCGGTGGGCGGCCTGCAAGAGTTTACTTATTGGGAAAGCCAGAACGCTCTCGTCTACAGGAATAACAGCGATGAGCTTCGCGTCTCCTACTTCGGCTCGGGCCTCGACTCCGTGCTGACCCATTTCCCGTTCCCTCTTTCGAAGGTCGTCGATCCGGCGGAGAAATACCTGACCTCGGATGACGCCAACTGGTTCTACGACGCTTCCACCTCCGGCCCGCTCATCCGCTACTCGAAAAAGATGCCGGCGGAAAAGCTCTTCTGGAAAGACAAAGACCTTTATCTGATGAAATGGGTGACGCCGCTCCTTTTCGATCCTCCGCACTTTGAGATTGGCACCTACACGGCCGGCGAAGCCAGCGCGAAGCTGACCTGCCGTTACTATCCGCCCCCCGGCATGAAGCTCAACTTCGTGGAAGGGCACACGTACCCGGACGCGTTTCTCTATCAGAAGATTCCCTTCAACGGTAAGAATAGGGTCGCGTTCTATCGCCTGAACGTCACGACTTGCTCCGCGACTCCCATGGGACTGCCGACCGAGCCCATCGAAGGCACGATCCTGGAAGTGCATCGCTTCGATCGCCAGGACGCGTTCGCGATCCGCGTCGATCACCCGACGAAAAATTTCCGCTGGGAAATGGCGGGCCGCTGCGAGTACCTCACGGTCGGGCAAGACGTGGTCATGATCCCGAATCACGAGCGTCCTTTGGCCGTATCGTGGTCGCCGGCCAAAGGACTCACGTTCTTCAATCTCGAGACGAAGGTCAAGGCGGACGCCTTCCGCGGCATTGGGATATCGAACCTCTCGTCACGGGATCTTTGGATTCCCCGTCACGACTCAGATCTCCTCCTGTCTCCGGAGCTAACCCAGCCCCAAGAGCGCCGCATGATGACCGTCGACGTCGAGCAGATCTTACCCGTTGCGAATCATTGAGCCTTTGATGACTTTGAGCTGAGGCTTGATTTGGGTGGGACGGCCTAGGATGTGGCCCGTGGAGCGGTCTACGCCCAGCGCGGTGAAGGTATAGAAGCCTTCCGAAGTGGCTCTCTCGGTCATCCAGCAGCCACCTTTGTCGAAGTTGTCGTTGGCTATGCTAACCGCCTTCTCGAGGATCTGGCGGTCGGTAAGGCCCGTGGGCGCCTGGAACCCGACCAGGAAAGTGCTGATGCACTCGAACTCGACGGTGTACTCGGTCTTGTCCTCGGATTGCGTTTTCAAGCGTAACTTCATGGAACTCCCTCCCTGCGTACGTTTATCCAACTCTGCCGGTTTTCCAGCAGGGGTCAGTATGACTCCCCGCGAGAAAACGGATCAACTGTTAGGTTTCAGACGTCTAGTGGAGCGACGAATTTCCGGGAATACGCGACCCGGCTTTCTGCGGGAATCGTCCTGGAAGTAGTCAAAAACGGCCTTTCACTTTTTTTCTTCGAGGCGATGCTCCAAGTTCACTTACGGTGGTAGTCTTTTGCCGTGTATCGGCACCTGCGCATCGCCGTTTTGGCTCCTTGTTTCGAAGAGGAGGCCCGCATCGGAAACGTCGTCCGGCGCGTACGCGAGTGGGGCGAGGCCGATATCGTGCTCGTCGTAGACGACGGCTCTCGCGATGATTCCGCCCGCGCGGCGCGCGCCGCGGGCGCCGAGGTCTTGGCCTTGCCGGAACGGCGGGGAGTGGGGGCCGCGCTGCGAGAAGGCCTGCGCTCGTTGCGGGGCAGGGCGGACGTCGTCGTGGTCATCGCCGGAAACGACAAGGACGAGCCGCGTGAAATTCCCCGCCTACTGGATCCCATCGCCGAAGGGAGCGCGGATTTCGTGCAGGGCTCCCGCTATCTCTCGGGAGGGCGCGCCTCGGGAGACATGCCGCTCTACCGGCGTTTCGCGACTAGGCTTCATCCCTTACTCTTCTCGATCTCGACGGGACGTAAAGTCACCGAGTCCACGAACGGCTTTCGGGCGTTTCGTCTTTCGTTACTCGAAGACCCGCGCGTGAAGCTCGAAGCATCGAGCTTGGATGGGTACGCCTTGGAGCCTCACCTTTACGCCAGTGTCCTTCGTTTGGGTTATCCCACTTGTGAAGTCGCGGTTACCAAAACCTATCCGCCGCGTAAGCTTGGCTATACCAAAATGAAAGCGGGACGGGACTGGTGGGAGATCCTGCGGCCCTTGTTCTTACGTTGAGGTTTCCGACTTCACGTGGAGGAACCAGCCCCACGCGACGCTCAGGAAGAACATGATCACGCAGAGCCACTGTCCCATGGACAGGCCGAGCGAGAGATAGCCGATGTGGGCATCAGGCTCGCGGAAAAACTCGGCGAGGAAACGGCACGCGCTATAGCCCAGCAGGAAAGCGATCGCTATCTGACCGTCTTTCTTCAAACGGCTTTTCAGTCCCCAGAGCAGCGCGAAGAGGAAAAGGCCTTCGAGGAAAAACTCGTATAACTGCGACGGGTGACGGGGCTCGGGGCCGCCGCCTTGAAAGATCATTCCCCACGGCACGTCCGTCGGGCGTCCCCAGAGCTCGCCGTTGATGAAATTTCCAATGCGTCCCATGGCAAGGCCAATGGGCGTACAGAGAGCGAGAAGATCGAGGAGGTTCAAGTACGGCATGCGCTTTTTGCGGGCAAAAAGCCAAGCCGCCGTCATCACGCCGATGAGGCCCCCATGAAAGGAGAGGCCGCCTTTATAAACTTGGAAAAGGTAAAGAGGATTGGCGATGAGGCTCCGGGGATCGTACACGAGACAATAAATGACTCGCGCGCCAATGACCGCGCCGAGCAGCGCCCACATGGGAAGCTCTTCCGCGTCTTTTGGCGAAAGCTTGAAGCGGTCTTCGCGGGCTAGGCGCTTCGCGGTGAAGCCACCAATCAAAAAAGCGCCGACGTAGAGCAGCGAGTACCAGCGGACCTGGAGCGGTCCCCAGATCTTGATGATGACCGGGTCGATATTCGGGTGCTGAAGTGCCATGGGTGTCTCGAACGTTACCGTTGAAGCGAAGCTTCAACGCTGCCCTTAAGCCGGATAAAACGTAACTGTACCTCCGGCGAGAGACCCTATTCAAGAATCAATTTACGGGGCTTTTGGCTTGGAGCCTTCGCGGATCAGCGCCTCGTTCTTCTTGATCAGGTTCTCTGCGTATCTCGCGAAATGCTTGGCCCGAAAGTCGTCCCCTTGTTCGAAGATCCGCTTGAAGGTCTCGAGGGTCTTTCTGCCTCCCGCGGCGTTGTCCCGTAGCTCGACGTCATAGTAAGCCGCGGCGAGTTTATCCGCCGCCGTATAGTACTTGCCGAAGCCCTTGGCCGCTTCGAGTAGCAAGGCTTTTTCCGTGACGACGCCCGTGCGGTTTTCCCACGCGGCGTAGGTCGATTTCGCGAAGGCGGCGAACATTTCCAGGTTCTCTAGAATGAAGGTGTTCTCGGCCATCAGGGTCACATACTCGGCCTTATCGATGGTCCCGTCTTCCCAGGCTTTGATGAGCGCTTCTTCTTGCTTGAGGCGCAACAGCTCGGACGCCAGCGCGACGGAAAGAATAATCGTGGGAGGATTGTTTTTCTCTTTTTGAAGCCGTTGCAAAGTTTCGGCGGCTTCCTTTAGTGACGCCACAGTCTCGGTGTAGCGCTGTTTATGCTTTTGAAAAATGGACTCCACGTCCACCGGGCTTCGTTTCGCGCTTTCGCTGACGCCCGCGCCTTGGTCCGCGGCGTGATCCCCCGCCGCCGGCTCGGCCAAAGCGATGGTGGAAAAAAAGAACGCACTAATGAGTAGAAATTGAATCTTCACCCAGTACCCCCGCCCCTCGACAATGCAAACCCGAAACCAACCCCCGCAAACGCTCTAACCCCACAAGACTCCACGCCCTCCCTCTGAATACGCCTCGCCCTTAATTCACCAAGTGCGCGCCCAACTCAAAAAGGTGTCTGGATACTTTTAGCCAAATTCGAAAGGGGTCAGCCGCCATTTGGTACCATAAAGTGCCAGAGCAAAACCGCGCTCG
>JAYUGC010000061.1:0-5717 GCA_043767805.1 Pseudomonadota bacterium
GTATACCGGATCCGCGCCGGAGACTTGCTGGCGTGTCGAGCGCGGCAAGAGGCGGATGTAGGGGACCTTATTCAAGTTGCCGATGTAAGCGGCGGCGTCCCAGGGAAAGTAGATACCGTCGACAAAATCATCCTGCATTTGCACCCAGGCGAGCCCTTTAGAGAGCTGGGCTTCGAGCTGGGGGATTTTGTAACTTTCAAAAAAAACGTTGGAGGGAGAGGTGAGGTCGGGAAAGGCGCCGTGGTAAATCCCGCCCGCGAAGGGAAGGACTTTTAAGGGCGCCGCTTGAGCGGCGAGGGCACCGGCGATTGCCCCTAGCCAAAGGCTCGTTCGCCAGCGAGACACGGTCATCAGACTGAATTTGAAAGGCATTTTGGGAGACTCCTTGTTTCCTAACCCCGGACCCAATCCAGTAAAAGTCGGTATCGTCCGTTAGGGCAGTTGTGCAAACCGAAGGCCACGACTCGTCGCGGAACGAATACGCGTAAAAATCGAGAGTTTCAGCTCAGGGCGGGAACGGGCCGCGAAAGAGTTTCGCGAGAGAAGGGAAAACGAGGGACCACTTCAGCATTATGACACCACTCCAGCGAGAAGATTTTACCGAGGCTGAAATCCCGGAACGCCCATGTTACAGATGAGGGCGGGAGACCCGTCATGCAGCGCGTACTGCACTTAGTGGAACATCTTTACCAAGGTGGCATCGAGCGCTTGCTTGAGCAACTCGCGCGCCATACGCCGCGAAGCGAGCTTGAACTTTTTTTCTACACCTACCACACGAAAACCTTGGCGGGCATTGGGCAGGATCTCGCCTCGCACGGCCGTCCCGTATTTTGTTACGACAAAGTCAAAGGCTACGACCTCGCTTTGGTACGCGATCTCATTCGCGTGGTGCGCCGCGAGAAGATCGATGTGATTCACACCCACGATTTCGGTCCTACGGAGTACGCGGTCGCGCTAAAAATGAGATTTCCGCGCCTCAAATTGGTGCACACGCACCACACGGTGCACGACTTCATCACAAAGAAAAAGTACGTGCTCTTTTTTCAATTCGCGGCGCTTTTTTATTACCGAATCATCGGCGTTTCCGACTACGTCACGGGAATTTTGAAAGACCTTTGTCCGCTTTCCCGCGGAAAAATTGTTACTGTTTCGAACGGTCTTGACGTCGATAGTTTCCGGAATTTCCCGCGGCAAGAGCGCTCGGGCTCCGGCTTGAGACTCGTGAACGTCTCTCGCCTATCGCCCGAGAAGAACTTGATCCATCTTTTACGCGCTTGCCGGAAGTTGGGGGAAGCCGGCATTCCCTTCGAGCTTCATCACGCGGGCTCGGGAGCCGCCACCGAAGCAGTCAAAGTAGGTGGCTTCGTGGAAGAGCACGGCCTTCAGTCTCAGGTGCATTTCGGGGGCTTTCAGAAGGACGTTCGGCCAACGCTCGCCAAAGGAGACATTTTCGTGTCGCCTTCTTTGACCGAAGGGCACCCCGTCGCGGTCTTGGAAGCGATGGCCTCAGGCCTACTTTGTCTTTGTAGCGACATTCCCGCGCACCGCTTATTGGCCGATGACGGGGTTTTGCTCTTTCCTTTGGACGAGACTTCTCTCGTTCGCATTCTCAGCCAAATCCACCAGGAACCGGGGAAGTACCGCGAAGTCGCCGCGCGCGCCGAGCGCCAAGTCAAAGCCAAGTTCTCACTCGAAAGGATGATCGAGAGCTATGGCAGTATTTATGCATAAGCCTTGAGGCAGAGGCGGCCAGGGGGGCCGAGCATAAATGACCATCGTCTTCGTACTAGGCTTAGTGCTTCTCGCCGCACCACTCAGTTATTGGTACTTGCTCGTCTTCGGTTCTTTTCTCGGCCGGATGCAATCCCCCAAGTATGTCAGGCCGGGCCGGCCGACACACCGCTTTGCGATAGCCATTGCCGCGCACGACGAGCTTGCGGTCATCGCGCGCACCGTGAGCTGCCTCATCGAGTTGGACTATCCCGAATCGCTTTTCGACATCCACGTCGCGGCGGATTGGTGCACCGATCATACGGCGGAAGCCGCTGCCGGCGCGGGCGCCATCGCGCACCCTCGAAACACCGGGCCCCGTGGCGGTAAGGGCGCCGCGCTCTCTTGGCTTTTTTCGCGCATTCTGGGCAGGGGCAACTACGATGCCGTCGTGGTTTTCGACGCTGATACGGAAGTTTCCCCTAACTTTCTCCGCGTCATGGACGAGGGCCTCAAGGCCGGCGCGACCGTGATTCAAGGGCAGCACGAGATCGGAAATCCGGATGAAGGCTGGTTTCCGGCGTTGACCCACGCCAAATTTCTCATCGACAACGAGTTCCATAATTTCGGGAGAACCAACCTCGGGCTCTCCGCGAAAAACATGGGCGACTCCATCTGCTTGAAGGCCGAGGTGCTGGAGTCCGTGGGTTGGGGTGAGGGGCTTACCGAGGATTATCAGCTGCGCCAAAAGCTTCTGCTGGCGGGACACAAGATCGTGTACGCGCAGGAAGCCATCGGGCGGGGGGAAGCGCCTCCCACCTGGAAGCAAGCGCGCACGCAGCGGCTTCGCTGGATGAAGGGCGCGAAAGATGTGAGCGAAAGCTTTCGCGGTACCTTGCTGAAGGAAGGCATTCGCCGGCGGAGCGCTGTGCTGCTAGACGCCGCGGCGGAGTCTTTTCTGCCGACCTTCTCGACGCTAGCGGCGGTGGCGGTGGTCGGCGTGGCCGTCCAGGCCGCCCTTCACTTCGGTTTGGGTTGGGCGACGCCCGTCCTTCCGGCGTGGGTCGCCTATCTCGGGCTCCTAGTGGCTTATCCTTTCCTGGGCCTCGCGCTCGCCGGCTCTCCGCTTAGCGCCTTCCTCGCGCTGGCGGGAGGTCCGCTCTTCATCGCTTGGCGAGCTTGGGCCGCGCTGGTGCTCGCGATTCGCCGTCCCGAGATCGCTTGGATCCGCACGCAACACGGTAAAGCGAGCGCATGAAGCGGATCCTCTTCATCACCGGGATTCAGATCTTTCCGGCTCAATCGGGCGGGCAGATGCGGAGCGGAAACTTGGCAAAAAGCCTCGCGCGCGCGGGCCATGACGTCTTCATCTATTCCTATACGGGGCGAAAGCCGGAGTACTTGGCCCGCGCTCCTTCCTCCCTTCGAGTCATCGAGCCGGGTCTTAGCGAGTACGTCGACAGATCTTGGCTAAACGGCCTCATTCAGTTTCTGACCTACCGGTTGAAGCTTCCCAATCTTTGGTTTCTGTTGCCCTTTCGGTTCTTGAGCTTTCCCAGGCTTTTGAAACAAAAGATGGAGGCAGCGGATCTCGTCGTCATCGACGTGCCTTATCACTTTCCGGTGCTTCGTTTCGCGGGCGCGAGGCCCAAGATTCTGAGTAGCCACAATCTCGAGCAATCCCTGGAGCGTCGCCCGCTCGTTCGCGCCTTAGTGGCCTGGGCCGAAAGGCGCGCCGCCCGCGCGGTGGATGTCGTGCTCAGCTGCGGAAAAGAAGATCGGGAATTTTACCGCAGCCAGAGGCCGGGTCTGCAGGTGGTGGAAATTCCCAATGCCCTGGATTTGAAAGGGTACGAGTTCGGCTCCGTGCCCGCGCGGCTTGCCGCGCGCAAAGCGCTCGGCGTGACCTTGGGCACGCGCCTTCTGGTTTTCATGGGAAGCAAATGGGGTCCCAATCATAGAGGCCTCGAGTTTTTGAAACGTTTTGAAAAACAACACCGGGCGCGGCTCGCCGAGCTGCGGGTAGTACTTCTCGTGGTGGGCTCGGTGTCCGAAACTCCGCTCAGAGAAGGTCGGCTCATCGCCACCGGATTCGTCCCCGATACGACGCTATTTTTTCACGCGGCCGACTACGCCCTTAATCCCGTAAGTGAAGGGTCGGGAACGAACGTAAAAATGTTCGAGTACCTCGCGCACCGGCTGCCGATACTATCGACGGCCTTCGGGGCCAGAGGCTTCGATTTGGTTCCGGGCGAGGATTACTTTGCCTTCGAGGAAGGCAATTTAATGGAAGTCCTCGAGACCTTATGCCGCGGCTCCTGGGAATCCCATCAACGCCTGGGCGAAGGGGCCTACTGGAAGAGCCGATCCTCTTGCGACATGGATAGCGTCGTGAAAGAGCGTGTGATGCCCGTCGTGTCGAAGCTCACCATCGTCCGCGCACCGAAGCCGGACGCGCCTGATTTTTCTCCCACGCCGCCCGGATCTGCTTTTCCAGGGCTGAGCCTGGGACGTCTTCGTGGTTTCGTGGATCGCCTCCCCGGCGGAAGTTGAAATCGTCCCAGTCGATGCCGGGGAAATCGCTTTGCCATTCCCAGAGGGCGGAGCTCACGCCCAGCTCGTTGAACGTCTCGAACAGGTCCTTCAAGTACCGATCCGCTCCGGGCTGCCAGCGGGCGACGCCGAACTCATTGACGGCGACCGGCGCTTGTCGCTCTCTTTGAAAATCACGAATCGGTTGCAGTAATGCCTTCACGTACTCTTTGTTCACCGTTTCGGGCTTACCGTCGGAGTTGGCGTCGAAAGTGCCCGGGTAAGCGCGCGTGAAAGGGGCTTTTTGATGAGTGTAGACGAAAGGCTCGTAATGATGGGCCAGGTAGACGACGTTCGGCGCTCGAATTTTCGGAATGGTGGGAAGCCAGGCGACACTGCTCCAGTCCATGCCGCCGACCAAGATCGGCGTGTCCGCGTCGATTTCCCGGATGGCTTTGGCGATGCGCTGGGCGAGGGGATACCAGTTATAGAGGGTATGTCCGTATCGATTGAAAAAGACATCGGGCTCGAAAATCTTGAGCAGGGCTCCGTTGCTGTTGGGCTCCACCATGAGGTCGTAGCCGACGATACCTGGCTTTCCTTTGTAGCGACGGGCCGTCGCTTTCCACATCTCGACCCAGGCGGCTTGCGCTTTGGCGTCGGTCCAGACGGGATGATCTTCCGCGAGGGGCTCGGGGGCGAACGCTTTCTCCGTGCGGCCCGGGCCCGTGCGGAAGCTGATGACGACGAAAAGATTCGCCCGTTTCGCCATGGCAATCAAAGCGTCGAGATTAAGGGCTGCGTTTTGATGCATCCGATAGGGAGGGGTTTCGGTAAATAATCCCGGGTGGGAGAGATTCACGTAATTCGCGCCCCATTCGGATAGCTGACGTAGCCCGGCTTCAGAAAAGGGCGGACCTAGTGAGCCGTTTCCGATGCTCGCGCGGTCATCTCTGGAATCGACGGTTTTTTGCCAGACGTTCGCGCCGCGCAAACAGGCAGGCTGAGACCAAAGGCTTTGTTTCGAGCGGAGTTGTTCCAGATCGCAAGCGCGGGCCGCGCTAACTACCTCGAGACATAGCAGGAACGCCGCAAGCCGTCGCATGGGGGAGATACCTCCCTTACTTTTCGGAAGAGTCGGGCAATCCCGCTATAACGCGGCGTTCTTTGGGCGGATCAGAGCTTATTTATCCACTGAGTGAGGAGCGCGGCTTCGTCGGCGTTCAGATGACTTGCCGTAGCACCCGTGTTGCCGTGGTGGGTAACCACGCCCGTGCCCTTGCGAAGGAGGAGCGAGCCCGTGGGATTTTTCGCGACGACCCTATTGATTACGTTCGCCTCGCCCTGAGCGGCGGTGATACCCGCGCCCATGTTGAAAACGTTGCCCGCGTTGTGGCAGCCCGCGCAGCGATTGGTCAACACCGGCCGTACGGTCTGAGCGAAAAAGACCGTCGCCGTGACGTCTCCGACGGCTT
>JAYUGC010000062.1:0-35951 GCA_043767805.1 Pseudomonadota bacterium
AGGCGCCCCGACTAACCCCGTTTTACCGTCGTAACCTTAAAACTCTTACATGCCGTAGAAGTTGATGCCGGCATCGCCTTGGTACTGGATGATTCGTCCCCAGAGACCCGCGGCGTGGCTGAAGTAAGGCATGTCATAACCCTGATTCCAGTAGCTATTCGGATCATGGCCGGTCTGGTTATTAATCTTGCTGGAGAGATCCAAGTGCACCGTCTGCGGAGCGTTGCAGGGACCGACGGTGCCCGTGATGTCCAATTTCGCTTGATTCGAAGCCTGAGCGCCGCACTCGGGATAGCTGTAATCGCTGTAATCCCACCAGTTCATCGGCTGCCAGTAATTATTGTACTGGTTGTTTTGGCCGTACTGATTGTACTGGCTGTACTGGTTATATTGGCTGTTTTGATTGTACTGATTGTATTGGTACTGCGGATACTGAGCGCAAGCCGACTGAAACGACTGCTGATCCTGCAGCGACAAGATGACCGTACCGATGCGCTTGACCTGGGCCTGAATCTTAACCGTGTTCGTGCCCGAGCCGCTCACTTGCGCCTGTCCGCGACGGAGCACCTGAATCGTGCCGCTCGAGACGATGGACAAGTTCACGCAAAAGGGCTGCTGAATTTGGCTCGCGATGGCGACCGCGAAAGGATCGAAAGCCGCAATCACCGGAGGCGTCACGACGCGAGAACCGAAGTTCAGGTTCATGGTGTGGGTGATGGCCGGGTTCCAGGACCGCGCCATGTTCGAGTAACCAAGATAATAAGAATAAGGATTGGAGGCGCAACCGTAGACCGAGTCACAGCCTTGGCCGTAGTAGTTGGTTGCGGTTTGGCTCGTGAAACCTTTCGCGGAAGACGACGAGGAGCCGACCTTCATCGGATTCAACAACACGCCTCGTCCGGTATCGGAGGCGAGAGCGAGGTTCGCTTCGCTAAATTGCTTGCTGAAAACTTCGTCCTTCTGAAGTTGAAGGCTCTCCTGTTTGCCGCAGGCAGAGAGTACAACGATGAGAGCAAATCCAAAGCTACGGTAGTTCATATGGTGTCTCCTAGTTGACCAAACCAAAGTTGCGTTCGTTTGATGCGTCTGCCCTGGTACTAGTGCAAGGGCGGGGCCACCCGTTTCCAAGCACGGGGTGTATTCTGCAAGCGTTCACCTACCCCCCAATCGGTTGACACTGCCCTTTCTCCCGACGCGCCAAGACTCAAAGATACCCAGCACTTAGAGCGAAACGCACAGGCTGTATACAGCTGTGGAACTGTCCAACAGGGGGACAGGGGGTTAGAATGAAAGGGAATGAATATCCTCTACTTCGGCTCCATGGACGGCACCTCCAGCGCCCTCAATTACTTCACTTCCCTGGGGAAACTGGGCGGTACCACCCTGCCCTTCGATCCTCGCTACTTCGATAGCAGCAGTCCTTGGGAAAGACTCGGCATGCGAATCCGCAAAGAGCCGGGCCAAGCGCGGCGGCAGGCGGCGGCCGATCAACTTTTGCGTCTTTGCAAAGCGAGCCGCTTCGATCTCGTCTTCGTCATGTCGGAAAACTTTCTCTCTGGAGACACGATCCGCGCCATTCGCTCGCAGGTCCCGAATCCCCCGAAGTTCATTTACCACTCCCACGACAATAATTATTCCTCCGGCATCTTGAAGCCCGCGGACTTTTTTACCAAAACGCTGGTCGAGTACGACCACGTCTTCACCACCAAATCTCAAAACGAAGCGCGCTACCGCGCCGATGGCGTGCGCTCCGCGCACTATATTCCTTCCGCTTACGAGCCCGCCGTGCATCGGCCCCTCTCTCCGGAAGAAAGCCGTCTCGGCAAAAGAGAGTACGAAGCGGTGTTCGTCGGAACTTACGATCGCTCCCGGGAAGCCTACATGGCGGCTCTCGGCTGGGACCACTTGAATGTCTGGGGCTCGGACTGGACGCGCTACTCGCAGTTTGCGAAGCACCGAGATCGCATCATCCCGCATGCGATCTACTATCTCGAGTTCGCCGACGTCATGAGCCACAGCAAGATGGCCCTTGGCATCTTGAGAGAGGAAGCGGAAGACCGCCACACGCAACGCACCTTCGAGCTTCCCGCCTGCGGCGTCTTGCAGCTCGCCCCTCGCAACGAAGAGATTCTCGGCTTCTTCGAAGAGGACCGTGAGATCGTCTGCTTCAGCTCACCCCAAGAGCTCAGCGACAAGGTTCACTACTACTTGCAGCACGATAAACAGGCGCGCAAGGTCGCGGACGCGGGCCATAAGCGCTGCCTTGCCGGCGGCCATGCCTATGACGATCGAGTCACCACGATCTTGAAGATCGCGGCGGGCGCGAAGCAGACAGCGACGCGGGCGCGCGCTTAGTCCTTCGCGGCCAGGTCGTCGGCGACGCGGATGAGGTGGAGCTTCGGATCCATCGCGAAGGCGAAGTGGCGATAAGCCGCCTCGCACGCTTCCGCGGAATCTCTCGATAGCTTCAAGGCGGCTTCCGTGCAGCTCTGCAAATCACCCACGCGCGGGAAGAAGCGCCCTATCTCTTCCGTTTTCGGAGTGACGGTGGCGACACAGCCGGCGCCGAAGAAGACGGACTCCAAAATCTTCGTCGCGAAGGCGCCGTTCTGCCGCCAGGCGCCGCGGTAGAGCAAGAGTGAAACGTTAATGCGTTCCCAAATCGCCCGGAGCTGTTCGCGCGGCACCCAGGGGACGTAGTGGAAGTTCGGATAGATGGACTTCATCTCTTCGACTTTGCCCATGCCGTAGAGATTGGTCCGGCCGGCCAGAATGAAGCCGTAATCGGGAAGCGAGTGAACGAGGTTTTCGAACAAGACGAAATCGAAATCTTCGCTGCCGAAGGAGCCGATGTAGCCCATGACTTTTTCGGGAAAGTTCTTGGGAAAATCGTAGGGCTTTTCGGAATCGAATACCGGCGCGAGATCCATGGGCGGAAGCGCGAGGCTCACCTTTTGCCCAAGGCCCTGCATTTGATCGAGAGCGTTCCGATTCTGGCAGAAAACGAGTTTCGCCTTCTGGCAGAGCGCTCCTTGAGGATGGTTGCGCGTCGGATCGTCAAAGACCGAGTAGACGTCCACGTACGGGAGCTTTTCGGCAATGACGTCCGGAAGACCGGACTGAATCCAAAGGACGGATTTCTTTCCCTCGGACGAAAGACGGCGGCGAATTTCGGCGGCCTGCGAGGACGCGACGATGTGATTGACCGCCGTGAAACGCCGGCCCGGGAACGAGAAGAGCTGACGGACTTCTAGGCTCAGCGGAATGTTTTTGGTGACGGGACGGCGCGGCCGCCAGTCCATGCCGTCGAGCCAAAGCACGGGAACTCTTTCGGCGGCGAGCGCGCGAGCCAGACTCTGCTGCACGAAGCCATGACGGCCCCAGAACGGACAATCGCTCACGAAAACCACGCCTCCGCGGGCGCGGTAGTAACGAACGGCGCGGTCCCATCCCTTAGCCACTTCGGCTTGGAGTTCGTCGGCCACGGTTTGACGTTTTAGAGCTAGATTTCGCACGAATGAATGAGAGCGTTCTGCTCCTCATATCGGCGAAAAATGAAGTTTTCTGAAGGGCCAGGAAAGGAAAAATTAACCGGCCGATAAACGGCGCCGCACTGCCCGCCGGCAGGCACGTTTACGCTTGGTGTTACCCACTTTTGTCTGTGTCCATGGGCTCTTCGGCGGGCTCCGCTTCTTCCTCGGGCAAGGTTAGGCGATCGATCTTCGCGTCATAAGACAAGATCTCGGCATAACGGCCGAAGGCCACGAGCGTATCGAAAAGGCTATCGAGGCGCTCGTTGGGGAAATAACTCTGCAATCTTTCGATGACCGTCTCACGCTCGATCTCGTGCTCTTCGGACTCTTCGAGCCAGGTAAGCAGCGTCTGGAAAATGCGCAGCCGCCGCACCTGATCCGAGAACATGTCCTTCTTCTCGCTCGGCTCCGCGCGGATGTAGCGCTTGCCCAGCTCAGTGAAGATGACGTTCTGTTTCGGCGTATCGACGAAGTCCAGAAGCTCCGCGGTTTTCGCGACGGCGAGCGAGCGGCCGAACTCCATCTCGACTTCGGTGGCGAGCTTGAACATGTCCGCTTTG
Organism: Pseudomonadota bacterium; assembly: GCA_043767805.1. Classification (GTDB taxonomy): domain Bacteria; phylum Bdellovibrionota; class FAC87; order UBA2466; family UBA2466; genus CAZZHG01. The sequence continues at coordinate 4,094 of JAYUGC010000062.1, forward strand.
CCGCCGAAATTATCGAGCACTTCCAAAAGACCGATCACTTCCGAGGGGAAAACTTCCGGAAGCAGCTCGAGACCCTGATACCAAGCCGGCTGCGCGACGGTGGTCGCTTCCTTCTCTTCGGGAATCAGCGCTTCGGTCAGTACCGAGTGAATGACGTTGACGAGATCTTGAATCTTCGGATCGTTCGGCTCACGCGGGTACGGAAGCGGATTGGTCAAAACGGTGCGCACGTGTCCCGGATCATCTCCGAACACGATGATCCTTTGGGCCATGACCACGGCCTCGAAAATATCGTGAGTCACGAGGACGATGCTCCTCATGGACTTCACCTTGTCGCTCCAAAGGGCCACGACTTCCGCGCGCATGTGCTCCGCGGTCAAGACGTCGGACGAGCTGAACGGCTCATCGAGACAAAGGATCTCGGGCTGAACAGTCAGCGCGCGCGCGATACCCACGCGCTGGCGCATGCCGCCTGAAAGCTCGCGGGGATAGGCTTCCTCGAAACCGGCGAGGCCCACCAGATCGAAAACCTGATCCAGCCGCTCCTTCTGCTCCTTCGCCGTGAGGCGGAGGCCTTGCAGCGCGAGGCCCACGTTCTGCTCTGCCGTAAACCACGGGAGCAGCGCGAAGTTTTGAAACACCATGGCCATCTTGTCGTTTATCCCAACGAGCTTCTTGCCCCGGGAATAGACGGTGCCTTCCGTGGGGGGAACGAGACCCGACATGATCTTCAAAACGGTGGTTTTTCCGCAACCCGAAGGACCGAGGAACGCCACGATCTCGCCATCGTTCACGGCGATGTTGATGTTCTTCAGAACCTGAATGACGTGACCCCGCCCCATTTGGAAGCTCTTGGAGACCCGTTCCAGGACCAGAAGCGGCTCGCGAGTTGTAGATGTCGTTACCGTCATACCTATACGTCCATCTTGTACTTAGTTTCGGCCTGATGGTAGAGCCATCCCCACAAAAATCGATTAATCAGCACCACCGTTACTACCAGAACCGTAATACCCGAAGCCAGAGCCGCGAAATCCGCCGATTCCGCATAAAAGGTAATGGCGGAGCCGATGCCTTTGGCTTGGTGCACCTGATCGCCGGTCTTTACCCATTCAGCGACGATGCATGCGTTCCACGCGCCGCCCGCGGCCGTCACCCAGCCGTTCACGAGCGACGGATAGATGGCGGGAAAAATGATCGACTTCCAATAAGCCACGCCGCGGATTCTGAGAAGCTCCGCGAGCTCCATGACGGACGCCGGAATGGCGCTCGCCCCGCTGATGATGTTAAACAGGATGTACCACTGAGAGCTCAGCATCAGCAGCACGATGGAGCCCAGCTCCAGCCGAATGCCCATTTTCGCCATGACCAAAACGATGAGCGGGAAAAGCATGGGGAACGGAAACGCGGCGACGATTTGCACCACGGGCTGAAGTCTTCGGGTGAGCGCGGGCCGCGTGCCGATGAGAACGCCCACCGGAATGCACCACAAGCTTCCAAGTACTACCGCGATGCAGACCCGGATTAACGTCAAGCCGGTCTCGGCCAGCAGCTTCACCCACATCCCGCCCGTGGTGGCCGCGACGAATTGGTACATTTTCCAGGTGCCGCCCACCAGAATCAAAGCGAGGAGCGCGAAACCGGCATAACGCAGCGTCGTTTTCCACGACGGCGTCACTCGCGCGACGAAACGCACGGGAGCCGGAGCTTTCTCTAGACGCAGAAGGGCGTCTCGGCGCTCGCCGAGCCGATCCTTCAAAGTCTCCACGAGCTGGAAGTACTTGGAGAGCAGATCGGACTTCATGACGAGATCGAGCACGAAAGAACGGGGGATCGTCTCCTCCCGCTTTGACTGAAACTTAAAGCGCTCGGACCAGACGACGAGGGGCGCCCAAAGGACGCGATCCACGAGAATGATGAGGACGAACATTGCGATGACGCCCGCGAAAATCGCGCCGTAGTCGTGCCGCTCGTGAGCGACCGCCATATAGGAGCCCAGTCCCGGTAGCCGGAAACTCCTATCTCCCAGCGAGAAGGACTCGATGGTCATCAAGAAGAACCAGCCGCCCGCCATGGAAAGCATGCTGTTCCACAAAAGGCCGTTCGCCGCGAAGGGTAGCTCTACCGATCGAAGCACTTGCATGGGCGTCAGCCGAAGGAGCGCCGTCATGTCCTTCCACTCATCGGGAACGGCTTTGAGCGAAGTATAAAAGCTGAAAACCATATTCCAGGCCTGGCCCGAGAAAATCATCAGGATGGCGGCGAGCTCGAGGCCGATGTTGTTGCTAGGAAAGAGATGCACGAGGGTCAGAACGAGACCCGGCATGAAACCCAAGACCGGGACGCTCTGCAAAATATCGAGGATAGAAATCAGGAGCGGCTCGAGGCGGCGCGATTTCGCGGCCACGTAGCCATAAGTCAGCGTGAAAGCGAGGGAGCAGACGTAAGCCAGCGCCACGCGCACGAGGGAAAGAAACGAATAACCGACGAGAGAAGCGAGATTGAGCTCAATCTGCGTGGAAGGATGGAACGGCGAAGTCCAAATCTGGGCAACCCCGACCAGCCCATACACGAAGGCCACGAGGAATAAGAGAACAAGCGCGTCCGCAAAGCTGACTGGACGCGGCAGTTTGACTCGGACGTTTTGCAGTCCCACTGAGCGCTCCGATTAAAATTCTAGGGCTAGGGTCCAAAAGAGAAACCTCTATTTTCACTATGGTTTTTTGGCCAAAGTAAGTCCAGGCAAAAAGGCGGCGGGACGGGAGAAAACCCGGCGCTGACGCGCGCTCGATCCGGGCAGTGACTGGTTGCTGGATGCTGGTACGAGGTAGGCCATTAGATCTCCCCCTCTCGTACTTCTCATTAACGGCGACCCGTCGTCATAGAGGAGTGCGGGAGGAGAAGATCAAATAGCCTACCTCGTACCAGCATCCAGCAACCAGTCACTGCCTTGGATCGAACGCGCGGGACGCGCGGGTTCCCACCCCGAAAACCAAAAACCCCAATCTTGGGAGCGAATTTTTAGCTTCGCTGCCAGGACTGAGGTCTCAGTTTTGTCTGAGATTTTAAAACATAGGGATTCCGAGGAGCCCCGGTGCACCCTCGGAATCCCATTAGAAAGCGATGACACCGCACCGCCCCCCAATCTAACTATTAAGGATTAACGTTAAGGGTTAATCCTTAACCTAAACTCATCGAGAGCGTCCCCTACCCCAGGCAACGTCCTCCCACTGCCTCGTCCCCACCCCTTACTCTGGCAGCTCGTTGCCGCGAAGCCACGCCATCCTTGGCTCTGACTTCTTCCCCCGGCGACGAAGTCCTTCCCCCGTTCGTTTTGCGAGCGCTCCATCCCCCCTCGGAGATCGGCGGGCGCTTTTGGCGGGTGTGGCCCCCTGTCCCGGCGCGGGACAGTTCGAAACCAATTGCGTCGTAACCCATTGCAAGTCTTTCCTGGCTTGAACGAGATCTTGGCGGATCATCTCGAGCTGATAGCCCTGATGGATCCAGACGGCGAACTGAGGACCGCAGTACTCCGCCATGGCCGACTCCGAGAGGTCCCCAACATTCATGGGTACCCCTTTCGTCTTCGCGCAGGTAACGAGAGACTCACGGTATCCCTTGATCTTTGCGATCTGGGCCTCGAGAACGGTTTGGTGGGTGGAGGCGAGCTGGCGATTGTCCGTCTGAAGCTGGCGCAGGACGGAGCAAGTCTCGCCTCGTTCGGCGGCCCGGTGGCTCGCTCGCGTGGGAAGCCACTCGGGTTGCGCGGAAGCTTTCATACCCAAAGTCAGCGCCGCTAGCAGCAGGCCGGCCGCGAGAGAAAGCCCTCGGTTTTTCTTATTTCCCCTCATCTCGTATCCTCTTCTTTTGCGTCGTCTTCTTGAGGATTGTAAGAGCAAGGGCGGGGCCAAGTTCAACACGCGTCGAAAGTCTGTACGCGCGACGAACTTTTTGGCGCTTTTTATCGACGCAATTCTAACTGCCCGGAATCTTAAGGAGGAGCCCGTCCGTTTCTTAGGCGGGCCCCCGGAATCACCCCGTATTCTAAAAGTGGGGTGCGATTTTTCGTGGCTTTTCCGGAGGGGGTGATCAAAGACTTACCGCTTTAGCCGTTGCTCAAGGCCTTCTTCAACCGCTCCAAGCCGCCATCGGCGGGCTTACCAAACCAGATGGACCAGAAATCATCGGCCAAGCCCTTGCCCTTCGCGGGATAGGCCTTGCCCTGGAGCTCGTAGGTCACGCCTTGGGTGCCGTCCGCGTTTTGATAGCCCGCGAAGGTGATGGTCTGGCCCTTTTTTAGGTCGAACGAGATTTGGCTGAGTAACGATGCCATGCCGGAAGAGGTGGGATCCACCTCATTGGCCTTGAGAGCGTCCGCGAACGCGTCCCGGATCTTTTCGGCGCTCAAGTCACGGAGCAGAGTGAGCTGAATCACCCGGTACTTCGCGGTTTTCAAAAGCGCCATCGGCTCCTCGGGAAGTTTCGGCCCCACATCGGCGTAATGGGTCGCGAAATAGACGTTCACATTCACGAAGACGATTTTCTTCTCGCGCAAGCCCGCACCGGTCGCCTTCAAACCCGCGCCCTCTCCCGCGGTTACGCCGGGAAGCTTCAGCAACGCCTCACGGTAGTAGGGAATTTGAAGGCCCGACTCCTCGAACTGCTTTAAGGGCGTGCCCCGGAACTCCAGGATGTTTCCGAGCGCCATCGCGGTAAGCGTCATGCCGAAAACCCAAAGCTTCATACCGTGCCCCGCAACTTCGAGATGCGGCGCCAAGGAGCCGGGTGAGAGTAGGAAAAGAACTCGATGATCGCGTTCGGCTTAAAGAGCCCGCGGTTCTGGAAGGTGAGCCGCTCGAGCGCGTCACCGAGGGGCTTAGCGACGCCGATGGTTTCGGCGCCGAACCGATCCGCCTCCCGCTCGCGCTGGCGGGAGAAGGCCACCGTGAGCCAGCCGAACGGCGTTTGTACCACGCTCAAGGTCACGAAAAAGAGGAGCATCCCGAAAGGCGTTTCCACCGGAGTGTCGAACCAGCGCTCGACGTACGCGCCCATCACCCATTGAGCGAGATAGAAACCAAGCAGCATGGTGAACACGGAAAGCCCAATGCCTTTCCAAAGATCGTTATGCACCTGGTGGCCGAGCTCGTGAGCGAAAACCGCTTCCACCTCTTCGGCCGGAAATTTCTCGTACAAAGTATCGCCGATGAGAATACGCTTCGTACGGCCGAGTCCCGTGAACGCCGCGTTTCCCTTTTCGGTTTTGTCCGACATGCCGAGATGAAAGACGTCCTTCACTTCGATGTTGAAGCGCTTGCAAAGATCGAGAAGCCGCGTTTTCAGTGGGCCCTCCGCCATAGGCTTCAACTTGAAGAAAATCGGGATCAAAAGCACGGGCGCGAGCTGGGCCAGCAGAATGGAGAAGAGAATCAAAAAGACCGCGCAAATCAGCCACCAGTAAGGCCGCCACAGATGCACCGCCACGAAAATGAACGAAAGCACGATACCGCCGAGGACGATGCCGACCGCGTAGCCCTTCAGCCGATCGAGAAACCAGGAGCCGTAAGATTGCTTGGAGAGCTGGAACTTGCGCTCGACCCAATGACTCGCGAGCGACAAAGGAAGCGAGACCACTTCCAAAATAGCGCCCAAACTACCGAAATAGGCGAGCCACACTAAGTAGGAGCTCGAAATACGTTCGCGCAACGCGTGCTGCAGAGCTTGCCCGCGAGAATCGAGCAGCAACGCCGCTAAAAAGAGAAGCCCCAGAATCCGGCTGGCCCAGCCGACCGCGCGGTGACTCCATAGATAGGGTTTGATGGATTGATCGTGAGCGGTCCAGGGAGCGGGAAACGATGGCAACATGGGCGCACTATAGCGCGGTGGGCCCGCCCGGGGAAGCCGGACGAGCGGCCTCTTTGCCTCTTTTGCGTAGGTCCCCGAGCCAGCGGACCGTGGCGTAACTAGTCAGCGAGGCCACCATGAGTGGGAAAATCGCGGAATGACGATCGGTCATTTCCATGACGATGACCCAGGCCGTGAAAGGAGCGCCGATCACGGCCGATAACCCCGCGGACATTCCGACCAGGACCAGTAAATTATGGCCGGCATAGGAGGTGAGTACCGCGATCTTCGATCCGATGGCCGCCCCGAGAGCGAGGGACGGAGCCAAAAAGCCACCCGCCGTTCCCCCCAGGGCCGAGACGGTGGTACCCAAGAATCTCGACAAAATGAGAAGCCAATCGGCCTTCTGATTGCCGAACAGAAGGCTGTTCAGCTCGTAAATACCGCCCCCGATATTGGCGGGATGCACGAGGATCGCGAGCGACGCCGTCAGCAATCCCACGGCGAAAGCGATGGCCGTGGGCGTTTTGAAATAGCTTTTGAATCTTTTTTGGAACTCCGGCGACGTCATCACGTGAAAAGGGAAAGCGATGGCCCCCACCAAAACCCCGACCAGAAGCGCCCAGGGCAGCGAGCTGAAAGGCACTTCCCCGATGCTGGGATACCCCAGAAAAAGATAACGGCCTGACACGCCTTGCGACACCACTCCGGCGACGATGGCGGCCCAGAGCACCACCGTTTTAAAACGATGAAAATGCTGCTGCGATAATTCCTCGAGAACGAAAACCACTCCGGCCAGCGGAGCATTGAACGCGGCGGCGATTCCCGCCGCCCCTCCCGCGACGATCCAGGAGCGGTGCTCGAACTTGGGCCAGAGCCGCTGAAACATCCGGCCCGTCATATAGAAGATACAGGCGGCAATCTGCACCATGGGCCCTTCGCGGCCCAAGGACCCGCAACCCAGGATGGCCAGTAGTGAGCTGAGCGCCACCACCAGGGCCACGCGCAAATTGAGGATCTCGTAAATTTTCGCGTCTTGGGTTTGCGGATCTAGGGCGAGAGCCCGGCCCACTTGAGGGACGCCAGTGCCCCCCGCGTTGGGAGCGAATCGAGTCACGACATAGCTCGCCAACGCGAAGAACAGAGGCGAGGTGACAAAAAGTAAGTAGGGATGATCCGCGTGCAGCTTTTGCACGAGCACGACCGCGCCCGAGAACAACGCCGAGTAAATGACGGCGACGAAACCGACGAGAATCGCCGCCAGCACGTAGGGTACCGCTTGCAGTGTCGGCCGGAGCTCGAGCTGAAGGAGCAGCGTCGCGCGCCAGGCGCCGGAGCGCCATTGCGTCCCGCCCCAGTCATACAATCGCCTCAGCTTTTCGAACATCCGACGATTAAATCAGTGTTCGAACCCCTACTCAACCTCTTAGTACGCCCAGTACTGAGGATAAGGTTGCGCGAAGTATTGCACGACCGAGATGCGCGATTGCACCTGTTGCAACGCCGAGTCTGCCATTGCCTGGAGTACCGGATCGCCGAACTGCTCAATGAGTTGCTTGAATTGCACGATCTCATCTTTTTGGCGATTCAAGTCTCGAAGCAAGGATTGGAGATAGAGCTGATCCGGGCCGTAAGACGGAAAGAACGGGCCGTAATAGAGCGGAACCCCGTAGTTCGTCGCGGGCACGCTGCCGACTCCCGGAGAGACCGGATAAATGTCGGGCTGAGAAATACTGCAATACGTTTGCTCGCACTGGGCCCGGCAGGAAGAGGCCGAGCAGCTATTCACGCAGCTCGTGCGCGCGGGCTCGGCGCATTGATAATTCGCGGCCAGAGAGCTCTTGGGAAAGAGCGTGATGAAAACCAAGAAAAGAAAAAGAGAATGATGTTGCTTCATGCTGTTGTCCCCCGTTGCTGGGAACTAGAAGAGCAAGAGGGGTGCCAGATTTTCCCGCAGGGAAAAACGAAAGGGTTCGATCAAGAATGGAACGCGGGAGTGGCGGGCCGCGCCTGGCGGGTGTCACAAGAACGCTAAACCTCACTAGAATTCGTGCACCCGTCGAAGCTTGGTACGATCGACTGGGAGTTGAACGCCTTTTTCAGACCAGAGCGAGGCAGGCGGAGAAGAGGGCTGCCAGGTAACACACGATCATCCAGAGACGGGCGGGACTTTCGGTGGCGCGATCCATGACTACCCCCTATTACCTTTATCGGAAGGCCCGCCTTTTCAGGTAATGGGGCGCCGCGTTCTTCCGCCTGCAGCCTTAAGCCATCAAGTTCAGCGCGGAACCCGCCTTAAACCATTCGATCTGATCCGACGTCATGGAATGGGCAAGCGTCAGCCGATCCTCGCGGCCGTCCGTGTGATGGAGGACCATCGTCACTTCCGACTTAGGTCTCAGATCCTTCAGATTGAGCAAGCTCACCCGATCGGTCTCCAAAACCTTGTCGTAATCCGCGGGCGACTTGAAGGTCAGCGGCAAGAGGCCTTGCTTTTTCAAGTTCGTCTCGTGGATACGCGCGAAGCTTTTCACGATGATGGCGGCCGCTCCCAGGAACCGAGGCTCCATGGCCGCGTGCTCGCGGCTCGAGCCTTCGCCGTAGTTATCATCGCCGACCACCAGCCAGCGTAGTCCGTCGGCTTTGTAATGGCGCGCAATCTTCGGAATGGGTAAGCCCCGCTCGCCGGAGAGCTGATCGAGGCCTTTGCCCGCTTCCCCCGTGAACGCGTTGATGGCGCCCGTGAACATATTGTCGCTGATGTTATCCAAGTGACCGCGGAAGCGGAGCCAGGGCCCCGCCGGCGAAATATGATCCGTGGTGCATTTGCCTTTGGCTTTCAAAAGAAGCGGAAGGCTCAGGAAGTCCTTGCCGTCCCATTTCGCGAAAGGCTTCAGAAGCTGAAGGCGCTGGCTCGCCGGATCGACCCGCACTTCGACGCTGCTGCCGTCGAGTGGCGGCTCCACGTAACCCGCATCTCCCGCGACGAATCCGTTTTTAGGAAGATCCGGAGCGGGGGCCGGAGCATTCAGCTTCACCGTCTTGCCGCCGGGAGCCGCGAGGGTGTCTTTTTCGGGATTGAAGGACAATTTCCCGCCAAGGCCCAGCGCGATCACCACTTCGGGACTACCGATGAAAGAAAGCGTCTCCGCGTTTCCGTCGTTTCTCGCCGGAAAATTGCGGTTGAAGGAGCTCAAGATGGAGTTCGACTCGCCTTGCTTGATGTCGTGGCGTTTCCACTGGCCGATGCATGGACCGCAGGCGTTAGCAAGAACGCTCGCGCCAATGGCTTCAAGATCCGCCATCTGTCCGTCCCGCTTGATGGTGTCGTAAATCTGAATGGAGCCGGGAGAAACGAGCAGCGGAATGTTCAGCTTGAGGCCGGCCGCTTTAGCCTGGCGCGCGACATCCGCCGCGCGCGAGATGTCTTCATAAGAAGAGTTCGTGCAACTTCCGATGAGCACCGAGGAAAGCTTGTCGGGGTAGCCCTTCGCCTTCACTTCAGCTCCCAATTGAGAGAGCGGGCGGCAGGCATCCGGAGAGTGCGGTCCGACGATTTGCGGTTCCAGCGTCGAGAGATCGATCTCGATGACCTGTTCGTAATACTTCTCGGGGTGCTTCTCGACCTCCGGATCGGCCTGGAGCCAGGCCGCGTTTTTCTCGCCGAGCTCCGCGAGAGCCGCGCGGTTCGTCCCGCGCAGGTAACGGGCCATGGGAACGTCGAAGGGGAAAACGGAAGTCGTCGCGCCGAGCTCCGCGCCCATGTTCGTGATGGTGCCCTTGCCCGTGCAAGAGATGGTACGGGCGCCGGGGCCGAAATATTCGATGATGCGGTTCGTGCCGCCGCGAACGGTGAGAATACCGAGGAGCTTTAAAATGACGTCTTTCGGCGCCGTCCAGCCCTTCATCTCTCCGGTGAGCCGCACGCCGATGATTTTCGGGTTCTTCACTTCCCAGGGAAGCCCCGCCATCACGTCCACCGCGTCCGCGCCGCCGACTCCAATGGCCAGCATGCCGAGACCGCCGCCGTTTGGCGTGTGGGAATCGGTTCCGATGATGAGAGCGCCCGGGAACGCGTAGTTCTCGAGAACGACCTGATGGATGATCCCCGAGCCGGGCTTCCAAAATCCGATGCCGGCCTTCTGGCAGGCGGTTTCCAAAAACTGATAGACCTCTTGGTTCTCGTCGAGAGCCGTCCTCATGTCGGCTCCGGCCCCCCGTTCAGCGCGTATCAAATGATCGCAATGTACGGTGGTCGGTACCGCGGTCTGTTTGCGGCCCGCGCTCAAGTACTGAAGGATAGCCATCTGGGCCGTGGCGTCTTGCATGCAAACCCGGTCGGGGTGCAGCTGCAAAATGCTCTCTCCGGCGGTCAAATCCTGACCGTCCGGGTCATGAAGGTGACCGAAGAGAATCTTCTCGGCCAGCGTCAATTTCCGATTGAGACGCTTGGAAGCGCGCGTGGCGCGCCCCTCCAGCTGCTGATACGCTTTAACCACTAGTTCTTTACTTGTTGCGATTCGACTCATGATGGCGGGGATTATCCTGCCGGTAGCGTTGCCAGTCAATTTGTCGGCGGCTATTATATGAGGAATTTCTCCTATGAAACCAATCTGGTTCACGGTCGCGGTCTTAGCCACGGCTCTTGCGATGGCACTGGCTGCGTTTCCGTCTCTGGCGGAGGACGCGCCATTGTCTCAAGCCGGCTTGGTCCAATACCAGGAACAGCTCCAAAAAATCATCCAGGACGATTACGCCAAAAAGGTCCAGGAGTTCGCCAATCAGTACGGCGGTAAGCCCGACCCGCAAAAATATCAGGAATACCAGCAACAACTCGGCGCTCAGTACCAGCAGCTCTACCAGCAAAAGGTTCAGGAATATCAGACGCTGATGCAGCAACAACAGGCCGCCGCCGCGCCCGCTCCCCAGCAAGCCACGCCCGAAGTACCGCCGCCCCCACCGCCTCAGACGCAGCGTCTGTTACCTGAAATTATCGCCGCGCCGCAAAATTCTCCGCCGCCGCCCGCTCCTTCTGGGAGCACGCAGAAATCCGGGGAAGCGCCCCGCGGCCTAGGTTTGAGTCTGCTCGCGGCCACGCCGCTTGGCTCCTCCAACCAGTACGATGCTCCCTTTAAAGCCTTCGGCGCGTTGGGGCTTCTTTCCATTCCCTTGGGACGATGGGGCGCCTCGACTTGGATCCAAAGCGAAGTCGGCTTTGGCGGCGTCTTCACGACCCTCGTCCCCGCCATCGGAAAGAGCTTCAATCACGCGACTTTCGATTTCCCGATCCGCTTCAAGCTGATCTTCCCCCTGAACGAAAAAGGCCTGGTGGGGGAGCTCATCGCCGGCGGAACGCTGCGCTTCTTTCAATACAACGACAACCCGCACATCCTGAACGCGGGACTTCTCAAAGACGATACGGGCATGTTCCATCCGGAAGTCGCCCTGGGAATTTCCATCCCCCTCTCCGCCACTCTCCGCGGCCGAATCATCGCCGGGTTGATGTACCTTTCGTTCGGGCTCGAGCTGGGGCTCGATTGCAGACCCTGAGGGATGGCGCCGAAAGGCGTTCCCATTTAGTTAATCTTATGTCGTAATGAGGTACGACTTTTTTTGGATTAAAACACCGTGACACACTTTTTCTGCACGACCGTAGGACGTAAAACCCTCGTCGCCGTAACGGGATTCGCCATCTCCGGGTTCGCGCTGCTCCACATGAGCGGGAACCTGCTCCTCTTCGCAGGAGCGGAAGCCTATAACAAGTACTGTTATCAGCTGACCCACAATAAGGCGTTCGCTTACACGGGCGAGGTCATCCTCGGATCGCTTTTCCTGGTCCACATCCTCGTCGCCCTCCGCCTCGCTTGGTTGAACCGCCAAGCCAGGTTCGTGAAGCCGGTCTGTGCCGGTAGCGGCGAGAAACGGGCCACGTTCGCTTCGCGCACCATGGTGTACACGGGCCTGCTTCTGCTCGTGTTCCTAGTCTGGCATTTGAAAAGTTTCCGCTTCGGCGAAGAGACCACCGTCGTTTACGACGGCGTCACCATGCGCGATCTCTACTCGCTCGTGGTGCACGAGTTCCAAGAGACCGGGGAAATTATCTTTTACTGCTTCTCAGTCTTGGTGCTGGGCCTACATTTGAGTCACGGCATCTCGGCGCTCTTTCAATCCTTGGGTCTCGCGTCTTCGGGGAGCTGCAAGCTCCGGCTCTTCGCCTACGGCTTTGCTCTCATCGTCGCGGGTGGTTTTCTGAGCCAGCCCCTCTACCTTTACTTTGCGGGAGGGCGCTAAGCCATGGCTGAAACCACGACGCCTTCGTCTACTTCCAAACTGAACGCGAACACGCCTTCGGGCCCCATCGAAAAAGCGTGGAGCACTCGAAAATTCGAGAACAAGCTCGTCGCCCCCGGCAATCGCAAGAAGTACCGGGTCATCGTCGTTGGTTCCGGCCTCGCGGGCGCTTCCGCCGCGGCGACTTTGGGCGAGCAAGGGTACTCGGTCAAATGCTTCACGTTCCATGACAGCCCTCGCCGCGCGCACTCCATCGCGGCCCAGGGCGGAATCAACGCCGCGAAGAACTACCAAAACGACGGCGATTCCATTTACCGGCTTTTCTACGACACCGTTAAGGGCGGCGACTTCCGTGCCCGCGAAGCGAACGTCTATCGTTTGGCGGAATTGTCGGTGAACATCATCGACCAGTGCGTCGCCCAAGGAGTGCCCTTCGCCCGTGAATACGGCGGTACGCTGACGAACCGCTCTTTCGGCGGCACCCAAGTTTCCCGAACGTTTTATGCTCGCGGCCAGACGGGTCAGCAGCTTCTGCTCGGCGCTTACAGCGCTTTAATGCGGCAAGTGGGCCAAAAGGCCGTGGATCTGTACCCGCGCCACGAGATGCTGGACCTCGTCGTCATCGATGGCAAAGCGCGCGGCATCGTGGCCCGCAATCTCATCACCGGCGAAGTGTCGACCCATGTGGCCGACGCCGTGGTGCTTGCGAGCGGCGGCTACGGCAACGTCTTCTTTCTTTCGACCAACGCGAAAAAATCCAACGCGACGGCCATCTGGCGCGCGCACAAGCGCGGCGCTTTCTTCGCCAATCCCTGCTTCACTCAGATTCACCCGACCTGCATTCCGGTGACCGGCGAGCATCAGTCGAAGCTGACGTTGATGTCGGAGTCGCTTCGTAACGACGGCCGCGTCTGGGTTCCGAAGAAGACGGGCGACAAGCGCCCCGCGGATCAGATTCCGGAAGGCGAGCGCGATTACTATCTCGAGCGCCAGTACCCGAGCTTCGGCAATCTCGTCCCCCGGGACGTGGCGAGCCGGGCGGCCAAGCGCATGTGCGACGAAGGCCGTGGCGTGGGTTCCTCGGGCCTCGCCGTGTTTCTCGATTTCGCGGACGCCATCAAGCGTCTCGGCGAGCCCACCATTCGGGCTCGTTACGGCAATCTTTTCCAGATGTACGACAAGATTACCGACGAGGATCCATACAAGCTGCCCATGCGCATCTACCCGGCCATTCACTATGTGATGGGCGGTCTCTGGGTCGACTATCAATTGATGAGCACCATCCCCGGCCTATTCGTCGCGGGAGAAGCGAACTTTTCCGATCACGGCGCGAACCGCCTCGGCGCCTCCGCCCTCATGCAGGGCTTGGCCGACGGCTACTTCGTCCTTCCCTACACGCTCGGCAACTACCTCGCCTCGACTCCATTCAAGCCGGTGGAGCTCAGCGCTCCGGAGTTCAAGAGCGCGGCGAACGAAGTCCAAACGCAGATCGATCGCCTCTTTAAGATCAAGGGCAAGCAGCCGGCGGACATCCTTCACCGGCGCCTGGGAAAAATCATGTGGGACCATTGCGGCATGGGCCGCACGGAAGAAGGCCTAAAAGCAGGCATCTCGCAGATCCAAAGCCTGCGCGAAGAGTTCTGGAACGACATCAGCATCCCCGGCGAAGGCAATCGCTGGAACACGGAGTTCGAGAACGCGGGCCGCGTCGCCGACTACATCGAGCTCGGTGAACTCATGTGCCGTGACGCCTTGGAGCGTAAAGAGTCCTGCGGCGGTCACTTCCGCGAAGAGATGCAGACGCCGGAAGGAGAAGCCCTCCGTGACGACGATAATTTCGCGCACGCGGCCGCCTGGGAGTACACGGGCGACAAGAAGCCCGAGATTCGCCACAAAGAGCCTTTGAAATTCGAGTACGTGAAGCTCGCTCAGCGTAGCTACAAATAAGAAAGGAGACGAGCCATGCGATTTAACCTGAAGATCTGGCGCCAGACGGGCCCTAAAGCCCCCGGCAAGTTCGTCGACTATTCGATTGATAAGATTTCCTCGGACATGTCCTTCCTGGAGATGATCGATGAGTTAAATAACGGGCTCGTCGCCAAAGGCGAAGACCCGGTCTCCTTCGATCACGATTGCCGCGAAGGCATCTGCGGCTCCTGCTCCATGATGATTAACGGTAACGCCCACGGGCCCGACAAGGGCACGGCCACCTGCCAGCTGCACATGCGGCGGTTCAAGGACGGAGACTCTCTCACTATCGAACCTTGGCGCGCGAAAGCGTTCCCGATCGTCCGCGATCTCGTCACCGATCGCTCGGCGTTCGATACCATCATCGCTTCTGGCGGCTATGTTTCCATCAATACGGGAAACGCGACCGAAGCGAACGCAAACCTCGTCGGCTACGACCGAGCGGAGAGCGCCATGGATTCCGCGGCCTGCATCGGCTGCGGAGCCTGTGTGGCGGCCTGTAAGAACTCTTCCGCCATGCTTTTCGTCGGGGCGAAAGTGGCGCATCTCGCGAAATTGCCTCAAGGCCAGCCCGAGCGCTCCAAGCGCGCGGTTGCCATGGTGAAGACCATGGACGAAGCCGGCTTCGGCGCCTGTTCCAACACGGGTGCTTGTGAGGCGGCTTGCCCCAAGGAAATTACGCTCGACAATATCGCGCAGTTAAACCGCGAGCTGATGCGCGGCTCGCTCTGCGGCAAGTAGCCTCTACCGCCGAGACAGGCTTCCCATCTCGGCGCGTATTTCCGCGCGGATGTCTTTTAGGGTCAGGGCTTCGTCCGTGGCAGCGCCGTTCACTGTCTTTAGCTTTTCGACGCCCAGAATTCGCCACGCTTCGAACCGATCTCTCCAAAAGAAATCTTCCTGAATGCGGTAAGAGAGCTCGTTTTTCGAAAGCAGTCCGTTTCTCTCTAGGGCGACGAGATCTCGCACATACGCATCCGTTTCGAGCTCCGGATAAGCCTTTCCTGGCGTGTGAATAGGCCGTCTAGATTCAGTGACGATCGAGCGCAAGACTCATTCAATGATTTCGAGAACCGAGCGCTTGCGCAGCTTCGTGGAAGCGGCGGTGAGAATGGTGCGAAGCGCTTTCGCCGTCTTACCTTGCTTGCCGATGATCTTACCGAGGTCGGTTTTCGCGACCACCAGCTCGAACACCGTGGTTTGCTCACCGATGATTTCGGAGATGCGGACATCTCCCGGAAGATCCACGAGAGCCCGGGTCATGCATTCGAGTAATTCTTTGAGTGTCGGTTCCGCGGCCATCTTTCGCTCCCAAAGCAACGTTGAGTAATGGCGCCCTCTCCCCCGAAAGCGGGGCGCCGTAACATGGTGCAACAAAAACAGGGGGAGCCTAAGTAGAAATTTATCAATCCCGAGCCTGCAACTCAATCGCTTCTTACTTTAAGTGAAACAAACTCCTCATCTTTGTCTTCGTTCCTCCGATAAGTAGAGTGAAACTTTGGGAGCTCTTAAGTGTCCAACGATCCTAAAAATCGCGACGAGCACACAGTCATAGTGACCGAGAAAGCGGAGCTCTCCGAGCGCCCTTCCGCCTATGAGCCGTACCTAATCCAGATCTCCGGCCGGGAAACGGGTCAGATGTATAACCTCGCTGGCCGAACGGTCCGCCTGGGCCGTGACGCTACGTGCCAGATCGTCATCGACGATCCGCATATCTCCCGTGTTCACGCCGAGATCACCTGCCGCACCGGCAACACCATCGTCATTAAGGACGCGGGCAGCACGAACGGGATTTTCGTTAACGGCAAGCGCGTCACCGAGCAGCAGTTAAACGACGGGGATAAAATCCTCATCGGTACCCGTCTCTATTTCAAGTTCGAGTACCAGGACGCGGTCGATCAAAGTTACCAGCAGAATCTTTTCCGCGCGGCCAACATCGACGGCCTCACCCAGCTTTATAACAAGAAGTACTTCGTCGACGTCCTCTCGAAAGAGTTCAGCTTCAGCCGCCGCACCAAGCAGGCTTTGTCGCTTTTGATGATCGACGTGGATCACTTCAAGAAGATCAACGATACGTACGGTCACATGGCGGGAGACCTCGTGCTGAAAAGCATCGGCGTCTACCTACACCAGCACCTTCGTCTCGAGAACATCGCCTGCCGTTATGGCGGCGAGGAGTTCGCCATCATCCTTCGTAACGTGCCCGGCGACTTGGCCGAGCACATCGCCGAGCGCCTCAGAAAGGCGATGGAAGGCGAGAAAATCGTGTACCGCAACCAGCCCATCCAGATCACCATCAGCATCGGCATCGCGACCTTCGACACGAATAACTTCGAGACGATCGAAGACTTCATTCGCAAGGCCGACGAGCATCTCTACGAAGCGAAGCAGACGGGCCGCAACAAGACCGTCTTCCGCAAAGCCGCCTAAAGCTATCAACCGCCCTTGGTGGATTTCCAGTGCGGGATGGGATTGGGATACGTCGACGGAGGCAATGACGAGCCTTTCGCTTCGGCCCTCGCCTTTTGCGCGTCCTCGAGATCCTTCTTCAGCACGAAGCCCAGCGTATCCGTGTACGCCTCGCTGGGCCCGCAGAACATTACCGGCACGATGAGCGGAGCGGTCTCGCCAATCAGAGAGAGCTGCTTGCCCTTCCTGTTCTTTACCGCTTCGGGAGAGACCTTGAGCCGCGGATCGGAAAGGCCATAGAGTTTCGAGAGAAAACCGAAGCTCTTGTACGGCTGATCGGGACCGAGGCGCATCAAGTTCACGCGGCCTTTCACGGTGGTGAGCAGCGGGCTCTCCGAGAAAATCCCGCTCCAGCCCAGCTTATCGCCGTACTCTTCTTTCAGACGGGAGAGAAAAATCGTCGGGTCTTTGTAGACGGGAAGCTCCCGGTTCAACCGGTATTCTTCGCAAGTGCCGCCGCCCTCGGTCACAACTTCCACCGCCCGAGTGGGAGTGGCGAGGAGCAGTCCTAAAATACAGGCGAGGCCCAGGGCTCTCATGAAGGACTCCGTTACGATCCGCCAACAACCTTTTGCAAGCGGCTCAAAACCAATTCCACGGCTTTTTCCAAGGGCAGCGCGAAGTTCGCGCCCGCCGCCTTGCGGTGGCCCCCGCCTCGCTCGGTCAAGGACCGCGCGAACTCGGCCACGTCGACCGGACCCTGGGAACGGAAGGAGACTTTCGTCTCGCCCCCACCCAAGTCTAGAAATAGCACGGCTACCTCGATTCCTTGGGTTAAAAACAGCTGATCGATGATGCCTTCTCTGTCGTCGGGCGTTGCACCGAACTCACGCAGAGTCGCCTGGGAAAGACTCGCCCAGATGACCCTGCCGTCGGACAGAAGCTCCGCGCGGCCCAGCGTATCCGACATAAGACGTTGGCTCGGGTAAGTCCGTGCCAACATCCCTCTCTCTCCCACACGCGTAAAATCGAACCCGGTTCGGATCATTTTGGCGCCCAGCTCCATCACTTCGGGCGTCGTATTCGAATGACGGAAAAAAGCCGTGTCGAAAATGAGACCCAGATAGATGTGCTGAGCGAACTCTTGAGTGAGGGGCGTCTGGAAAAAGGAATGCTGCGACACATGCCAAATGAGCTCGGTGGTCGCCGAAGCGTTCGCTTCGACGATGCGGATGTCGTAATTGCAGCTCGCGCTCACCGCGTGGTGATCGATGAAAACCCGAGTCTTCGCGGCGTCGAAAGAGGCGCGTACCCGGCCCGCGCGATCGACGCCCCCATCGACGACGATGGCGACGTCGAAGTCCCGGTTCCATTTCGCGTAAGTCTCCGGCGTGAGCGCGTGCTCGACTTCCGGAATGAAAAGATAGCGGGGCGGCAACGGCTCGTCGTTGACGATGGCCACTTCCATCTTAGGGAACTTGTGGAGAATCATCCGGCGGAGCGCGAGCTGGCTGCCGACCGAATCCCCGTCGGCCGCGCCGGGCGCGGTGATGAGAACGGTCTTCGCCGTCGACAGCGCTCTGGCGAAGCGGTCCAGATCCGGATTGAATCTTTGTAAGTCTTTTGGGGTCATCGCCTATCTCAAAAAGCTCCCCTCTCTTAGCATAAAACTAACCCTAAAGGTATGCCTCGGGCCCCCCTTGAAAGCCACCGATATTTCAAGGGCTTAGCTCACCTTCAGAACAGCCTTTCCAAAGACCCGTCTTGCCTCCAAAGCCTCATGGGCCACCCGCGCCTCGGAAAGCGGCAGCTCGAGGCCCACGGCGGCCTGTAAACGGCCTTCCCCGAGATGGCCGAGGATGGCCGGGAAGTCTCCCTTGGAGCCCATGGTGGATCCCAGAAGGGAGAGTTGGCGGAAGAAGATCTGGCGCAGATCGGTCTTGGCCTCAAAGCCGGTGGTCGCGCCGCAGACGACGACTTTGCCGCCCCACCGCGCCGCTTTCAGATTGCTCTCCCAATGGTCTTTGCCGAGGTGATCGATGACCACGTCGACTCCCTTGCGAGAGATCTTCTTAACGGCGTCGAGGAAGTTCTCCTTGCGGTAGTTGACGGTGAACTTCGCGCCCAAAGCTTTCGCCGCTTCGCACTTCTCGTCATCACCCGCCGTCGCGATGACGTCCGCGCCGAAGAGGCGGGCGATTTGAATCGCCGCGGAGCCGACGCCGCTCCCCGCTGCTTGCACCAAAACCAAATCGCCGGGCTTCACCTCACCGCGGCGCACGACCATCTGCCACGCCGTCGTAAAAACCAGAGGGACGGAGGCGGCCTCGGCAAAAGAAAGTGAAGCGGGCTTCGCAAAACAATTGGCCGCCGGCACTTTCACGAGCTCCGCATTGGTGCCATTGGTGGTCTCTCCAAGAATCCCATACTTCGAACAGAGGCTTTCCCACCCCGACAAACACTTCGGACATTTCAAACAGCTGAGACCCGGATGAACGACGACTTCGTCTCCTGATTTGAGGTCGGTAACGCCAGCGCCCAACTTATCGACGACGCCCGCCGAGTCGGCACCCAGAATGAACGGATAAACGTACTTCATATTGGGAAGCCCACGCCGATTCCAAAGATCGAGATGATTGAGCCCCGAGTAACGAACCCGAACGGTAACTTCACCGGGGCCCGGAGAGACGTCGGGAAGCTCGCCGAACTCCACCACCTCGGGACCGCCATGACCATTAATGAACGCCGCTTTCATGAAGGCCAGAATACCTGAAGGCAGGGGAATAGGAAGCAGCCGCACTCCGGATCTACGGCGTTCCCCGGGGAATCCCCGGGGAATCCCCGGGGAACGTGGGGGTGGGTGGGTTACTGGACGCCCTTGCCTTCCGACGCTGGGGAAGTGACCGATGTCCAGCCGGGACAGCGGAATCTCAAGGAGGAGTCCGCGCCAAACGGCCCCCGCTGCCTTTTGTCCCGGCCCGATCTGGCGCCTAACTTATTAGAGGGCGCAGCCGCCGCTCCCGTTAGAAGACATATTTAAATTAGGTTTTCGGATCCGGATCCCCCAAACCAAATTTACTCTTATGACAGGAGCGTAATTTCGGACTCCGCAACAAGCCGGCCGACAAAGCGGGCCGGCACAAAAAGCACCTCGATCAAGTCGGCTCGAACTTCAAAAGACAAAAAGAGCTGACCATCCTCGACCCGCGAAACTGCACCAGCGTCGGAAGGCACGCGCTCCCTAAATGTCTCGATCATTCCGCTTTTATTCTTGACGCTTTTTTGCGCCGCCGTTCGCGGGGATAATTTTTGAGATTCAACGTGCGCTAATTTCGCTTTATTTGCCCTCAGACGCCCGCTTCCGAATTAAACGTGGATGCGGTTTGCAATGACTGACGCCGATCGACTGGGGCCCTTCCTGCTTGGCCGTATTTTCCCATGCTAAAAATATTTTCATGAAAGACCTAAGCCAATTCAGAGACGAAGAAATTCTCACTCAAACCAAAACGCTCATTGCGACGGAGAGGAAGGCACACGCCGAGTTCTTGATCTATCTCGCGGAAGTAGACGCACGAAAGCTCTATCTCCCCGAGGGCTACAGCTCGTTGTTTAGCTTTTGCACGGGGGCTCTCGGACTTTCTGAAGCTTCGGCATCGAAGCGCATTCAACTCGCGCGATGTTCGATTAAGTTCCCAGTCGTTCTCGGGCATATTGCTCGCAATGAACTGACTCTGAGCAATGCTTCCCTTCTGGCACCCGCTCTGACTCAGGATAATCACGAAGCACTTCTGGGCGCGGCACTTCATAAGCCGAAACGTACGGTCGAGAAAATGATGGCGACTCGCTTTCCGAAGCCAGATGCGCCTGAGAAGATTAGGCCCCTCAGCGCAACTCGGACAAAGTTCGAGTTTTCTGCCGACGATGAAGTCACGGCTCTGTTTCGTACTTTGCAGGATCGGTTGCGGCGCAAATTTCCCGAGGGGCGGATGGAAGACATCGTCCGCGAGTCGTTCCGGCTCTTGGTCGAGCAGACAAATCCCGCGCGTGAACCTTCTAGGGAAATGACGCCTCGCCCGGTGAAGCACAGGCGTCGTTCCCCGGCGAATGTGGCTCGGGCGGTGTGGAAGAAAGATGGTGAGCGTTGCACTTTTGTTTCCGCGAGCGGGAGACAATGTGAAGGCACCGCCTTCTTAGAGCTCGACCACGTCATCCCCTGGAGTCTTGGCGGTAGCTCTCAAGAGGCGGCCAATCTCACCGTTCGTTGCCGAGCCCATAATGCGTGGCGAGGAGGGGCGGTTAGGGCGTAGCCAACCTCATTTCGAATCACTCCCTATCCCATAGAATCGATTGCGGTGACGTTTCTCGTCACGCTGCCTACCCAATGAAGCCCTCCCCCACCCCATTTAGCCTCAACCCCCCCCGCACACTCCCGGCATCCACCTTGCACACAGAACTGTGCCCAACGAAGGCGAACGTGCGCCCGTGGGACTTAGAAAGGATTTGGACCGATGAGGAGATTGCGCATGGCTCTGGAGCTCCTGCTCCAGCGGCAAATGAGCCCAGACGAAGATCTAGGGCTTGCGCTCGACCGCATGGCTCGCGAGATCAAGGGCACTCTCTTGACCCTCACGACCCTTTTCCTTTTGATCGCGTTCACGTCCTATCTCCCGCTCGATAGCTTGAGCATCTTCCAGGGCCGTCTTTTGAACGTGAGCAATCTCGCGGGCATCATCGGTGCCTTGGTCAGCGAATGGTTTCTCGGCACGGTAGGTATTACCGGTTATTCCCTCGTCCTTCTCACGGGCTGGCTTTCCTTTTTCGCATTTCGCGGAAAGCCCCTGAAAGATAGCCTGCTCAAGATTTTGGGCGTCGTCATCTCGACGCTGCTTCTCGCCATCACGATTCACCTGATTTTCAAAGACGAGTACCCCGAGGCGAGCCTCCTTCAGGGCGGCTACGTGGGCAAAAGCGCGGGCGAGTTTCTGCAGCGGTATTTCAATACGACCGGAGCGCTCCTTCTCGTAGGCGGCGCTTTCCTGGTTACTTTCATTTTGACGACGGGTCTCTCCATGACCCAGGGCGTGCGCTCGCTTCTTGGCGGCAAGGCCAAGGACGGCGAAGAGGACTGGGAATCGGAAGAAGCCGAGGAAGCTCCCGCTCGCAAAGCCGCACCTAAGGCCAAACTGGCTCCGGTTGCGAAGAAAGCGGCGCCCAAAACGAAGCCCGCGAAAAAAGCCGTCGTGGAATTCTTGGACGAGGCCGACGACGAGACAGACGAAGACGAAGAGAAAACCGACATTCTCGAACTCCCGAAGAAGAGCGCCAAAAAGGCGGCTGTAGCCGACGACGGCGTGGACGAGGAAGAAGAGACCGACGAGGAAGACGCGGGCGAAGACGAAGGACCGAAAGGATTCCAGGAGCTCATTCAGTACTCGGGCGCCGTCGAGCTTCCCACGACCCGGCTTTTGAAGAGCCACGATAGCGGGGCGAAGAAACAGAGCGCTTCGGAAATCAAGGCGGGCTCCAGAAAACTTTGCGAGCATTTGCTCTCGTTTCAGATCACCGGCGAAGTGACGGCAGTCACCCAAGGCCCCGTGATCACGACGTATGAATTTAAACCAAGCGCCGGTATCAAGCTGAGTAAGATCGCCGCCCTTCAAGACGACTTGGGCATCGTGCTCGGCACGAGCGAGCTCCGTATCGTCGCGCCCATCCCGGGCAAGACGGTCGTGGGCATCGAAGTGCCTCGCCCTCAGGCCGAGACCATTTCGTTCAAGGATATCGTCAGCTGCGACGAGTTCTATAACAAGAAGCTTAAATTACCCATCGCCATCGGCAAGAGCACGGACGGCGTTCCGGTGTTCGGCGATTTGGCCGCCATGCCTCACCTGCTCGTCGCGGGCGGCACGGGTAGCGGTAAATCGGTTTTCATCAATACGATGATCATGAGCTTCCTCTATCGCATGACGCCGCAGCAGCTGCGCCTCATTTTGGTCGATCCCAAGATGCTCGAGCTCAATGCTTTCGACGGCATACCGCACCTGGTAACGAACGTCATCACGAAGAGCGAGAAGGCCACCGCCGCCCTCAACTGGGCCGTGGAAGAGATGGAGCGCCGTTACGATCTGATGGCGCAGACCGGATCCAAGAACATCGAATCTTTCAACGAGAAGATGAAAAACGCGGCAAAGAAGCTTCCCTTCATCGTCATCGTCGTCGACGAGCTCGCGGACCTCATGATGTCGGGCGACCGCGAATCGGTGGAGATTGCCATCACGCGCCTCGCGCAGAAAGCGCGCGCCGCCGGCCTTCACCTCGTGATCGCGACCCAGCGTCCGAGCACGGACGTCATCACCGGCTTGATTAAAGCGAACTTGCCCTCTCGTTTGGCGTTCCGGGTCCCGTCGGGCGTCGACTCTCGGACCGTACTCGATTCCTCGGGCGCGGAAGGCCTCTTGGGCCGCGGCGACGCCTTGATGATTCGTCCGGCCATCCCGATGCAGCGCCTGCACGGTTGCTTCGTCTCCGAGGAGGAGCTCGCGCGCGTCGTAAAAAACGTGCGCGGCACGAAGAGCCACAAGGGCATCTACATCGACTTCTAGTTCCGGTTAGTGGGGTGGAATGGCCCGGATGGCGGCGTGAAAGCGCTCCAGCTGTCCGAACTCTATGACCCTCCGATCGCCTTCGTCGAGTAGCTTTAAATGCGCCCGGTGGCTCCTGTCGTCGATGGTGGTCACATGCTGGCCGTTGGCCTCGAAGATGTGCTCCCGCCCGTTCTTGCCCCTAACACGCGCCTACCCACGGACCCAAACCTCCCCACGGCATTGTGGTTGTAGACAAAGGGGGGCCCTAGCAAGTTTTCAAGAGCGCGTAGACTGGAGGAGTTCAGTTCCAGTACGAGGGCGGTCCGCCCTGGGTCTTTTCCTTGTCGCCGCCTTCGGGCTTCTCGTTCACGATGAGCGTGAACTGGCGTTTCAACTTCTCGCGCTCGTAATCACGCTTCTTGCCAGGGCCGCCGAAGCCGGAGGGCCGTTTGTAGCGGAGAAAGATGTAAGTCGCTCCCACGAACATGCCGCCGATATGGGCGAAGTGGGCGACGTTGTCTTGGGCGCTCGACTCGACTCCCATGACGAGCTCGATGCCGGCCATGACCAGCACGAAATACTTCGCCTTCATAGGGAACAAAAAGAAGACAAGGAAATAGCGGTCACCGAAGAAAATACCGTACGCCGCGAGAATCCCGAAAATCGCGCCGCTCGCTCCGATGATGGGATGGACGAGACGCGAGGGATCGGTGAAGAGCACGTTCACGCCGTAATTGAAAAGCCCCGCGCCAATGCCGCAGATCAGGAAGTATTGCAGGAATTGCCACTTCCCGAGCCGCATTTCGATTTCCGATCCGAAGTACCAGAGGATCAGCATGTTCAGCAGAATATGCAGCGGGTGACCGTGCATAAAGATGTAGGTCACGAACTGCCAGTACCAATGCTTGTCGTTGATGAACTTCGGCACGAGACCCAGGATCTCGTTCAAGTTCAGGCCCCAGGGCTGAAAGCCCAAGTGGTAGAGAATGAAGTCGATGAAATAGGTGGCGGTGCAGATGATAATCAGCTGCTTCGTGACGGCCGTCAGCGGCGGGATGGGGCTGATTTGATCGTAGCGCATAGAGTCTACCGAGCTAGGAAATCTCTTCCAATTCGACGAGAACGCCGCCCACGCTTTTAGGGTGGATGAAAAGCGCGCGCCCTCGCGCGGCTTTGCGGATGCCAGGAGGAAGGACTTCGAGCCCTCCCTTTTTCAAAGTGTCGAGCCAACCTTCTAGGTCGGTCACTTCAAAACTCAGGTGGTGGATCCCGCTGCCTCGCTTGTCGAGGAATTTGGAAATGGGCGAGTCTGCGGAGGTGGGCTCCAGCAACTCGATCCGCAAATGCTCGGAGACTTCGACCGGGAGCATGGCGGCTCTTACCTTTTCCGTGGGGACGTCGTGGCGCTCGGCGACTTTGAACGAGAGAGCTTCCAGCTGGCGCTGAACGGCGGCAATCTCGGGACACGCGATGGCGATGTGTGACAATCGAAGCGGCATAGAGCCATCACTTAACGAACACCGAGAAATTGTTCAATTATATTATTTTACTCTTCCGTGCGCTCGACTGTCGCGTCGAACGCGGGATTGCGCTGGGCTTCGCTGTCGTACATCGGGATGGGAATGTTGCGAGCCGGCAAAGCGGACCGCCCTTCCACTTCCGCCCGGCTTTGCTGAAGCGACTCACCGGACTTCAGCTTCTGTTTGGCGAAGCAATCCCGGTAAGCCCTCAAATCGTTTCGGAGCGATTCGCAGGTTTGCAGCCACTCGGCCCGCTGCCCGCTGTTGTAATCGGGCTCGGAGCCCAAGTAACGTTCCTGGCCGCTCGCGCCTTTGCGCGTCGTCGGCGGCGGATCTTTCTGACCCAGCTCAAAGACGCGGTCGTCCCAAATCTGCACGGCGCTACTCGCCTTTGCGGGACCCTGCGCTTGCGGCGCGGCATTTTGCCCCGTCTCACCGAACGCGGCGATGGCCGCGAGTCCAAGAATGGAAAAAATCAGCAGGGAAACTCTCATAGAACCACGCGAAGGGGACATTACCGGGGAGGTTCTCTTAAGGGTAACACCCGGCCCTGGAGGCCACAAGAAGCCACCCTTTGGACACCTCTGTCACCCATTACGACAACCGGCCTGAGTAGTTGAATTTCTTGGCGATCGGCGAGCCAAAGCTTAGACTATTGTGAATTTAGCACGAAGCAGAAGGAGCCACAGCGTGAGCAAAAAAGAAGGTACCAAAGGAATTCTTGAACAACTCGACCGCATCCTCGAAGCGGAGCTTTCCGGGGTAGTCCGCTATCTCCATTACAGCTTCATGATCTTCGGGCCGAACCGCATTCCCATCACCGCCTGGTTCCGCGGCCACGCCAATGAAGGCATGGGCCACGCGGTCACCATCGGAGAAAAGATTACGGCTCTCGGCGGCCACCCGAGCCTCAAGGTGAAGCCCGTTCCGGAGAGCAATCAGCACAACGTAATCGAGCTCCTGAAAGAATCTCTCGAGTACGAACGGGAAACGTTAAAGCTCTACTACGGCCTACTCGAAATGAGTCTCGGCGACGTGCCCCTCGAAGAGATGACCCGTAAGTTAATCACCGACGAGACCGGCCACGTCGAAGAAGTCGAAAAAATGATCCGCAACGTAAAGTAGACCGCTCGATCCGGGCCGGTCAACAGTGACTGGGCCGGATCGAACGCGCGGGAGCGCGGGCCCCCTCCCCGCCGGGTTAAGTAACCTTTCCCGACGCGTGACTGACGTAAAACGGCACTTCCAGCCTTAAATCCAGCCTGATTCCCGCACGAGATAGGTGGCACTTCCCTTGCTTGTGTTCAGCTTGGCTTCAGCCAAAGGCATTCCTTTGGCCATAGGGGGATTTTGCTCATGGGTCGCAAGAAAATCGCAGGACCGGAAGAACTTCTGAAAAGCATGAACGAAGGCACGGAAGAAAAAACGCGCCCGTATATCGACATCAAGTCGCTTGCGGCGGAAGAAGCCGAGCTCGAAGCTTTGAACGAGGCCGACGACGTCGAGCTCGATGAAGGCGATTCCGATCCGGATAAAACCACCGAGCTCGATCTCACGAGCGAGTCCAAACGCAAAAGCGCCGCCAAGAAGCCGCGCATACCCCGTAAGCGCAAAGAGCCCGCGATCGTCGACGAAGACATCACCGCGGTCCTCGAGCCGAAACTTGAAGCGGCTCCCAAAAAAGAAATTAAGAAAGAAGCGGCGGCAAAGGCCGTAATCGTCGAAACCCTGGTTACCGAGCCGGTCACCGCCGTGGTCTCGAAGCCCCAGTTTCATCACGACGACCATCTCCGTGAAGATGCGTCCATCGCGTCGGCTAGCCTCCACAAAACCATGGAGTCCATGGTGAAACAGTGGGGCTCCGTGAAAGAAATCAGCGGCAGCATTTGTTCCGAGCTCGAACGGGTCAACACCATGCTGAAGATGCCCGCGCCTCAAGCCGAGCCTGCGGACATCAAGGAATACTTGAAGCAGGCCGCGCCTCGCATCACCTTGGCCAATAAGATCGCGCTCGGCGTGAGCGCCGCCGCGGTGGTCTTCTCGATCCTGTCTCTGTCTTTGGCGAGCTCCACCCGGCACCGCCTCTTGGAGCAAAGTAGCGTTCCCGCGGTCGCCTTCGAGCGCCGTCAGGAAAAGCCTCAACCCGTGCGCCCGGTTCAACAAGCGCCCGTGGCAGTCGCGAAACCCACGGTCGTCGAAGCGCCCGTGGTCGCGCACACGACGCCTCCTCCCGTAGTGCCGGCCATCGAGAAAACGATTCCGAAAGCGTCGCCCACGGCAAAAGAATGGGCGGCCTCCGAGCTGTCCAGGCAGCCTTTGCTCTCGCCGCCCAAGGCACGCGCGAGAAAGCCGGTCGCGCTCGCAAAAGCGCACGGACGGACGTCGCACTCGCGCCGCGCCCGCTAAGCTTGACACTCGACTCGGCTTGCCTAAATCCTTGGGTGAGATGCAAGAAATCGAGCTGAAGTACGCGCTAACCGTTTCCGAGTACCGTCGTTTGAGAGCAGGTCTCGGCCGCTCTAAAACCTCGCGTTTCACCAACACGTTTTTTGATACGCCGAGCTTCCTGCTCCGCAAGAAGCACATCGGCTGCCGCCTGCGCACAGCTCCCGGCAAAGCCGCCACCCTGACCGTGAAGCACGGCGGAGGCACTAAGGGCGGGCTCCACCGACGCACCGAAATCGAGTGCGAGGTTTCCACTTTGCTGGCGAGACGAATCATCGCCGGCAAGGCGTCGCTCGCGGAGCTCTCGGACACGGAGCCCATAAAAGCGCTCCTGAAGCTTACGAACCCCCAGGCCGTCGCCTCTCTCTCCCGCCTGGGAAGCCTCACCACCGCGCGGACTAAGTTTAAGTTCCTGGGCCTCGTGGGAGAGCTGGACGCTTGCCGCCTAGGGCGCGCTTCGTTTCACGAGCTCGAGGTGGAGAGCCACCGACCCAAACAGGCGGACGCCCTCACTCGCGGCTGGCTCGAGAAGCGCGGCATCGCCGTCCGGCCCGAAGGCCGGACGAAACTGGGTCGATTCTTCGAGAGCTTGAATAAACGGCGTTAGATGGGTTGAACCGGCGCGGTTTTACCGCGAGCCGCCACGCGATCTTGCGCTTCGTCGTCGGCTTTCGCCGTAAAAAGGCGTTTCATCAGACCGAGCGACCAGAGCCGGAACCGGTCGATGTAAGCAAAGGACGCCGGTACCACTACTAGCGTAAGTAACGTCGAGCTCAAGACACCGCCGATGACGGCGATACCCAGACTGGTTCTCTGCTTCGAAGCTTCGTTTAGTCCGATGGCTAACGGAATCATGCCCGCGACGAGCGCGAAGCTCGTCATGAGAATGGGACGGAGCCGAGTCCGGCCCGCTTCCATCATGGCCTCGCCTCTTTCCATGCCTTCCGCGATCTTCTGATTCGCGTAGTCCACTAGCAGAATTGAGTTTTTAGTCGCGATACCGAGGAGCATCACGCAACCGATCATCGAGAAGAGATCGAGAGTCGCTCCCGTGAGCGCCAGCGCGTAGAAAGCACCGCAAGCCGCGAGAGGCAGCACGAGCATGATGGTGAACGGAGTCACGAACGACTCGTAAAGGCTCGCCAGCACCAGATAAATGAAAACGATACCCAGGCCCGCCGCCACCGCCATGTTGATGGCAAGCTCCTTGAAGTTCTCCGCTTGGCCGGTGAACGAGTACCGGTAACCGGGCGGAAGCTTAATCTCGTTCTCGAACATCTTCGAGACTTCCGAGATGGCGCCTCCCATTCCCGGGCCACCCGGCGCGACGTCCGCTCCGATTTGCACGAAGCGGCCGCGATCCAGGCGATCGATATTTGACGGGCCTTTGGTCCGGACCGGGTTGGCGACGTTGGAGAGCTTCACCAGGGACTGGTTTACGTTCGGGACGTAAATGTCCGGGAAAGACGTCTCCAGATCGCGCTGCTCTTCTTTCAGGCGGATACGAATGTCGTACTCCTCACCATGTTCGCGAAAGACCGCGGGCGTAGTGCCCTCCAAAAGGTTACGCACTTCCTGACCGACGACCGCGGAGGAAACGCCGAGGCGTTCCGCGCGGCGGAGATCCATGGCCACCTGAAACTCAGGTTTTCCGGGACGGAAGCTCACGTCGACGTCTTTGAGCGCGGGGCTCTTCTTCAAGCGCACCAGCACTTCGCTGCCGATCCGTTCGAGCTCCTTCAAGTCAGGACCGATGATGTTCAGCGTGAACGGGCGCATGCCGCCGCCCACCGCATCGAAGTCTTTCACTTTAGGAGTCGCCTGAGCGTAGGCCTTTAGCTGCTCGCGGAGCTTATCCTTGAACTGGCTGGTATTGCCCACGCGTTGCTTAGACGGCACTAGGCTGACGAAGAAGCTCGCCTTATTGGCTTGGCCGTCGCGATCACCGACGACGAGTACGGCGAGCGCGACTTCTTTATTGTCGCGAATCGTCTTGTCCACCTGAAGGGCGAGATCGCCCATGGCGGTGAGACTCGTTCCGGGCGGCAAGTCGATATCGACGGTGAACTCGCCGTTGTCTTGAGGCGGCAAGAACGTTTTTGAAACGTGACCGAGGGCCACGAAGCTCAAAGCAACGACGCCGAACGAAAGGCCCAAGGTCGCCCACGGGCGGCGGATGGTCCACCGAAGCACCGTCAGGTACACCTTCTCGAGCCAATCCTGGAAGCGCCCGAAACCGACGACGAGACGCCCGATGGTATGGTCGAATAGGCCCTTCTTCTGATTGCCGTGCCCGTGTCCTTGGGTCCCGACGAAATACGCCGAGAGCATGGGCGCGATGGTGAGCGCGTCGAACAGACTAATCATCATCGCAAAGCAGATGGTGAGACCGAACTCTTTAAAGAACTGGCCGACCACGCCCTGCAAGAAAGCGATGGGTGCGAAGACTGCGATTACGGTCAACGTCGTCGCCACGACCGCCAGCGAAACCTCTTTAGTTCCCGCGAGCGCCGCCTGAATCGGCGATTTTCCCATTTCGATGTGACGGAAGATGTTCTCTCGCACGACGATGGCGTCATCGATTAGGAGACCTACGGCGAGGCTCAGCGCGAGTAAGGTCATCAGATTCACGCTGAAACCCATGAGGGACATCAGAATGAAGGAGCCGATGAGCGAGTTCGGAAGCGCGAGACCGGTAACGATGGTCGAGCGCACCGAGCCGAGAAAGAAAAACACCACGATGATGGTGAGGATGACGCCGAAGAGAATCGACTCACGCACGTCGTCCACGTTGGCGCGAACGGGCTTCGAGCCGTCTTGGACGATGGAGAGCTCGGGCTTACCGGGATCGTTCTTCATGCTCTCATTGAGCAGTTCCACGCGCTTCTTGATGCCGTCCGCCACTTCGATGGTATTGGAACCGGCCTGGCGGTAGACGAGCAAAATCATGCCGCGCTTACCGTTCACGAAGGCTTGGGTCTTCTCGTCTTGAAGGGTGTCTTTGACCTCACCGATGTCGGTCACGGTCACGGGCACTTCGTTGCCCGCGAAATTGAGAACGGTGTTCTCGACGTCTTTCAGGCTCCGGAACTCACCCAAGGTACGAACCACGGTCTCGTTCTTGGGGTTCTCGAGCTTACCCGCCGGAATATTCATGCCGGCCGCTTTGATCCGGGCGGTGACTAGGCTCGCGGAGAGCTCGCGCTCTTTCAGCTTTTTGCGATCGAGCTCGATGCGGATCTCGCGCTTTCTTCCCCCGTACACGTCGACCAGACCGACCTGGTTCACCTGCTCGATTTTGGGACGCACGACGCGGTCGGCGAGATCGAAGAGCTGAGCCGGAGGCAAGTCCGCGCTCACCGAAACGCGCAAGATCGGCTGATCGGCCGGATCGATTTTGCGGATGGTCGCTTCCAGCGCTTCGTCCGGCATCTTTTTGCGGGCCGTCGACGTACGGTCCCGGATCTGCTGCTCGGCGTACTTGATGTCCATGCCGAGGTTGAACTCGGCGACCACGATGCTGACGCCTTCGCGGTTATAAGAAGTGAGGCGCTTTACGCCGCCAAGCGAGCTGAACTCTTCTTCGAGAGGCCGGCTGATGAGGGTTTCCACTTCTTCCGGACCCGCGCCTGGGTAAGGCGTGGTGACGGTCACTACCGGGAAAGTTACGTCGGGGAAAAGGTTCACGGGCAGCTTGAAGAGGGAGAGAAGTCCCACCGCCAAGGAGGCCAGAACGATACAGGTTACGAAAATAGGACGCTTAATGGAAAGTTCAGCGAGATTCATTGTCGCCTCCGAAAGTCTTCATCTGAGCAATCAAGCCCAGGATTTCCCCTTCCACCTTCAAGCGCATACGCCGGGAGTTTGCGTAGTCTTCTTCAAACTGGAGCACCTGATAGGTATTGGTCTTCGCTCGTCGCAGCCGGTCCCGCTCGTAGTCGACCTTCTGCTTCTGCGCGTTTTCCATTTGCCGGGACAAGTCGAGCCGGATGCGCCGATCGCTTAGCTGATCGACGAGGCTCTTCCAATCGGAGTCCTGCTCGACGACCTTACGCTTGAAATTGAGCTCGGCCCCGAGCCTTTCTTTTTCGTAACCGGCTTTGTTGCGCTTGATGAGGCTGAAATCGAGAGGTGTGGCGAACTTCACGCCCACCAGCGCATAAGGATGCTTGGTGCTGTAGGCTTCACCGAACGCATCGCCGAAGGCGGGGTCGCGGCCGTTCAGGGACAAGTTCAACTGTAAGTCCAAAGTCGGTGAGTTCTTCTGTTTACCCGCTTCGGCATTGGCCGCGGCAATGCGCTCTTGCTGCTGGGCCGCTTTCACGTCGTCTCTGAGCGCGGCGCGCTTGGGCACGTCGAGGTTTTTCAGCACTTCCGCGTCGAGCGGCTCGAGCTCGTCTTTCACTTCGTCGGAGTCGAGGCCGCGAGACAAATTGAAAGCGCGGCTGGCGAGTCGCAGATCATCCAGGAAGCCTTTGAGCTCCAGCTCCCGGAAGCGGTAGGCGGCGTCGGCTTGCAGGAAATCCGCTTTATCGGCGAGATCGAGCTTCGCCCGGCCCGACGCCCAGTCCTTCAGCTTCGCCGCGCGGGCCAAACTGTCCTTTTGAATGTCGACCAGCTCACGCGCGAGAGCAAGACGCCAGTAAGCGCCTTCCGCCGACGAAACCATGCCTTTTACTTTGTAGGACTCGACGTAGCGGCTAGCGAGCAAGGACGCCTGAATGAGATCGGCCTGCGCCTTTGTCTCCGCGCCGAAGCCGTTTCTCCAAAGGGACTGAGTTAATTCCAAGTTGGGCGCGG
>JAYUGC010000063.1:0-14825 GCA_043767805.1 Pseudomonadota bacterium
CCACGAAGTGGCGGTGGTGGTCTCGGCCATGGCCGGCGAGACCGACCGGCTGGTGGGTTTCTGCCGCGAGGATGTCCCGCGTAGAAGCCGAAGCTTGAGCGGAAACCCAGTACGCAACTAGGACCCAAATGAATTGTCTCATTTAATTGTGTAACCCCCCTTAAAAGCCCGTGACCGCCTGGGCTTTCAACCTCAACGGGATTCTAGCGACGGCAAATTGCGTCAATCCCGCGAAATGTGCGGATCAGTTAACGGAAGTTAAGTTTGACGCGATACGTTCAGAAAGAACGTTACGGAAACGTTGGGGGAAATACGCCGGTGAGGCATTTGAATAGACGTTCGAGTCCGACGGCGACGCCCGCGCAAGGAGGCAAGCCTCGCTCCATGGCATCGGCGAGAAGGTGCGGATAAGGGTGAGGCGCTTTGCCGGCCTCTCGTCGAATATCGGCTTCGCTGACGACGCGCGCTTTGAGCTCTTCGACGTCGGAAAGCTCGACACAGCCGTTACAGATCTCCATGCCCTTCCAGTAGATCTCAAAGCGCTGCGCGGTTTTTTTATCGGGGTTCAAAGCGGCGAGAGCCGCAAGCTGCGCCGGATAATCTTTGACCAGAGTCGGTGGATCGCTGGGAAGATTCGGTTCCACCACTTCGAGAAAGACTTTGAAGAAAGCATCTTCCCAGCGTTCGTCTTTTTTCGGAGACGGCGCTTTCCCCTGCATCAATTCCGCGACCGTCTTTTCGGGAAGCGGGCCTTCGTAGCCGAGATGCGCGAGAAAATCGCCCATGAGCTTTCGGATGCCATCGTAGTCGAGACCCACTCCGTAGAATTCGAGCATGGTGAACTCTTTGCCGTGCACGCCGGTCTCCAGCGGATCGTCTCGGAAGCAGCGGCAGATTTGGTAGCACGAGAGCGACGTCTCGGAGAGCAGAGCCTTCATTTCCATCTCGGGAGAGGTGTGAAGCTCGCCTTTTCCGCCGGCGTGGGAGGCTTGGACCGAGTCGATGACGCCTTCGAACGCGCCCGCGCTCACCAGGTGGCGGGTCGAAACTTCGAGGTAACCTCGATCGTCGAAAAAACGGCGGATCTGGGAGAGGAAGCGGGCCCAGGTCCGTAAGGCGGTGACAGTATCCATGTGAGCCACCTATATTCCATGAAGAAGGGGAACACCAGATGCGAAGTCGAGCGGACCGCTGGCTGAGGGAGCGGTTTCCGAGTCTCACCCGGCGCCATGCCGAGGAGGCTCTGGAAGCGGGGCTCGCCCGCCATTTCACGGGAAAAAAGGCGCATAAGGGCGACAAGGTCGAGGGTCTGGACGACCGCGATCTCGCCGACCATTTGGGCCGCCTTCGCTCGGGAACGCCCGGTCTCGACGTAAAAATCGTCAAGGACGCCGGCTCCTGGGTCGCGGTCGATAAGCCTCCTGGGTTGAACAGCCATCCGCTGTCTCTTTTTGACGAGCGAACGCTCACCCATTGGGCGTTCAGCAAATGGCAGGATTTGAAGGTCGAGTTCCCGGGCATTCAGCCCACGGTCGTGCCCCATCGGCTGGACCGGGACACGAGCGGTTTACAGATCGTGGCTTTGACGGCGGAGAGCTACGGCTTCTGGCGCGCGCGGTTTCAAAGTCATATCGTGACCAAGCGCTACCTCGCTTGGGTGTGGGGAGAGCCGAAGGCAGACGCGTGGGTGGCGAAATGGGCAGTGGCTCACGACCCCAAGGACGATCGAAGAATGGTGGTGGTGGGCTCCCACGTCCGGCATCGGCCGCCCGTCCTGGAAGCTCATACGCAGTTTCGGGTCGTGAAACGAAACGGGCCGGCCGCGCTTTTAGAGGCTTTCTGCCGGACGGGCGTGACTCATCAGGTGAGAGTGCATGCCGCGGAAAGCGGGCACCCGCTTATCGGCGATAAGCTCTACGACGCGAGTTTCGAAGCGCGCCCGGTGAAAACGCCGGGCCACTGGCTCCGCGCGATGAGCCTCGAGTGGGGCACTAGGGCGGACGATCGCCTGGAAGTTTCCGTGGGCCCGTTCGAGGCAGGTCCGCTTAGCGCCGATGGAAAGTGATGAGGGGAGGCGGTCCTTCGCCTCCGCCCCCAAAGAGAGCGAACGGCAGGCGGACGAACCAGCGGAGTAGTTTGCCCAGCCCCCCTTTACGCCCCTCTTGCGAGGGATCGGGGAGCGCTATGTAGAACTCTTGCGCCGATTCTTGAAAACGAACCGCCCATTTTCCGTCGCCCGCCGCAAGGGCGAGGCCGTTGGTCATGAGCTCGTGATCGGGCAGGATCGGTGCTTGAAAGCGAAGTAGGAAGGGAACGGCCATGGTCCGTAAAGAAACGGGTACCGCGTCGACCTTCTCCAAGGCCGCGTCGTACTCGATGTCGAGTTGGTGCCGGCTTCCGGCCGCGACGTTGACCTTGAGGTAGCGCAACGTGGGCTCGTCCATCACCTGGGCGAGCATCGAGGGGTGCAGGGCGTTTCCGTCCCAGTGGATTTGGGTGGGAGCGACCGAGAGCCCGAACACCGGAAAGCCGGCCTCGGGCACTTCGATTTCCATTTGGGCGCGAGTTACGCATTTGCGGCTCGCGCCGTCCCAGGCGACTTCCGCGGTCAGCCAGTGGAATTTCGCGGGGATTTGGCGTGTGGGGGCCGCAAGCGCAAGGGTTTGCCCCCAAAGGAGGGCGGCCACAAAGAACTGCTTAGCGACACGAGTCGCGAGGAAGGAGGCAACCACTTGTCACACTCCGGGTCGAATTGATTTGGGATAAAAAGGATGAGTCAGCTTTAAGAATAGGCGAGAGAAGGGGACCACGGGGTCCCCCGCACAATCCCTCGTTAACGAATGTTTCGGCCCGTGGTTAGGCGGGCAGGGGCTCTAGGCAGCCGGTTGCTGCTTGATGATGCCGCCTTTTTCGTTCAGCTGCTGAATCGGGTAAAAGATCGAAATTTTCATGATTTTCGCGATAAGAGCTTGGCGCTCAACGGAGTTTTTCGCGCGGGCCATGCGTGCCCGTAAGTTACGGATTCTGTTACGGCGGGTTCTACGACGGTCGATTTCTGCACGGCGAGTTACTCGGCCCATAGGGTCTCCTAGTTATAAAAAGCCCACTTTAATGTAACGGCCCGTATAGGCAAGGGGTAACGCGGGGGGCTGGCGGTCTTTTGAAGCTACGGCTTGCGAATAAGCCGGGTGAGGGAGCCAAACTTCTACGGAGTCACCCTCGTGCTCGAAACTCCGAGGCCCTGAAAATAAAAAAGCCCCGCCCTCCCGAAGGAGAGCGGGGCAAATTTGAGGAATACTAGAGCTTCGCTTCGGCCGCGTTGGCCTGCATCTGAGCGGTTTCCGCTTTGTGGTTGGCGGCATCGCTGCCGACTTCCGCGTCCCGTTCCGCCACTGAGATGGTGACGTTGCGGTACTTGCTGATACCTGTACCCGCCGGGATCAAGCGGCCCATGATGACGTTCTCTTTGAGGCCCTTGAGGCGATCGATCTTGCCCATGACCGCGGCTTCGGTAAGTACCTTGGTCGTCTCTTGGAAAGAGGCGGCCGAGATGAAGCTTTCCGTCGACAGCGAGGCCTTGGTGATACCGAGGAGAAGGGGCTCGGCCGTCGCGGGGCGTTTCCCCAGCTTCGTCACGCGCTCGTTTTCTTCGTCGAACTTGAAGCGTTCGATGTTCTCACCATGGAGCGTATCGGTCTCACCTGGATCCGAGATGCGGACACGTTTGAGCATCTGACGAACGATGAGCTCGATGTGCTTATCGTTAATCTTAACGCCCTGGAGACGGTACACTTCCTGGACTTCGTCCACGAGGTACTTGGCCAGTTCTTTTTCGCCGAGAATGCGCAGGATATCGTGCGGGTTCGCGGCACCGTCCATGAGGGGCTCACCGGCGCGGACGTAATCGCCTTCGCGCACCGAGATGTGCTTACCTTTGGTGATGAGGTATTCCTTCGGCTCGCCGTGTTCCGGCGTGACGACGACCTTACGCTTACCTTTGGAGTCCTTGCCGAACGAGACGATACCGTCGATTTCGGAGATCGCCGCAGTTTCCTTGGGCTTACGAGCTTCGAAAAGCTCGGCAACGCGGGGAAGACCGCCGGTGATGTCTTTCGTCTTCGAGGTCTCGCGCGCGATTTTCGAGATCGAGTCACCGGGGAGGACTTCGTCGCCGTTGTTGGAGACGAGGTTCGCACCGACGGGGAGAAGGTACGACGCTTTCGCGACGCCCTTATCATCCACGATTTCGATACGGGGGCGGAGCTCGGTGTCGCGCGAATCGGTGATTACCCGGTTCGAGAGGCCCGTCACTTCGTCCACGCGTTCCGACAGCGAAATACCGTCCTGGATATCGACGTAGGAGATCTTACCGCCCTGCTCAGTGAGCACCGGTACCGTGTAAGGATCCCACATCGCGACCACTTGACCGCGGGTAACTTTATCGCCTTCGCGTACGTTCAGCTTCGCGCCGTAGACGAGAGCGTAACGCTCACGTTCACGGCCGGCTTCGTCGAGAATCGCGAGCTCGGCGTTACGGTTCATGACCGTAAACGTTCCGGCGCGATCCGTAACGATGTTAGCCCGGTAGAGCTTGATCGTACCGTCGTGCCGAAGCTCGAGAGAGCTCTGCTCCGCGCGCCGAGTAGCGGTTCCACCGACGTGGAAGGTACGCATGGTCAGCTGGGTTCCCGGTTCGCCGATGGATTGGGCGGCGATGATGCCGACCGCCTCACCGAGGTTCACGAGATGTCCGCGGGCTAGATCTCGACCGTAGCACGAGGTACAGATACCGATCTGAGTGCGGCAGGTGAGTGCCGACCGGATGGTGATCTTCTCGATGCCCGACTCTTCGATGATGCCGACCTTTTCTTCGTCGATCTGCTCGTTGGCTTTCACGAGGATTTCGCCGGAGTACGGGTCTTTGATGTCTTCGAGGGCTACGCGGCCGAGGATGCGATCACCGAGAGACTCGATGATTTCGCCGCCTTCGACGAGCGCTTGCACTTCGAGACCATCCACCGTCTTACAGTCGAACTGTACGATGACCAGATCTTGCGCGACGTCCACGAGACGGCGGGTAAGGTATCCGGAATGCGCCGTTTTAAGAGCGGTATCCGCCAAGCCCTTACGAGCTCCGTGAGTCGAGGTGAAGTACTGAAGCGCGTCCAGACCTTCGCGGAAGTTCGCGGTGATGGGCGTTTCGATAATCTCGCCCGAAGGACGAGCCATCAGACCGCGCATACCGGCGAGCTGCTTAATCTGAGCCGCCGATCCGCGCGCTCCCGAGTCGGCCATCTGGTAAATGGCGTTGACCGAGGGGACCGTGACCATCTTGCCGTCGCGGTCCTTGACCTGGTCGGTGGACAATTCGGTCATCATCTCTTCGGCGACTTGTTCCGTAACTTGCGCCCAAATGTCGATGACCTTGTTGTACCGCTCACCGTCGGTGATCAAACCTTCGGTGTACTGATCCTGAATTTCTTCGACTTCCTTGTAGGCACCATCCAGAAGCTTCGTCTTCTTGGACGGGATCTGCATGTCTTCGATGCAGATCGACATGCCCGACCGCGTAGCGAACTCGAAACCGAGGTTCTTCAACGCGTCCGCGAGAAGTACCGTACGTTTCGTGCCCGTGGTCCGGTAGCACTTGTCGAGGAGGCCCGAGAGCGCCTTCTTGTCGAGCACACGGTTGTACTCGTCGAAAGGAATCTCTTCCGGAACGATCTCTCTAAGGATTAACCGGCCGACCGCCGTTTCGAACCGCTTGTTGCCGATTCGTACGTTCACCTTGGCATGGAGGTCCACCTGGCCGACGTTGTAAGCGAAAATCGCTTCGGTCGGGTTGGCGAACAGCTTGCCTTCGCCCTTCTGGTTCACGCGCGCCTGGGTCATGAAGTACATGCCGAGCACGATGTCCTGGCTGGGATCGATTACGGGCTTACCGTAAGCGGGAGACAGAATGTTATTGGTCGACATCATCAGGACGCGCGCTTCCAATTGAGCTTCGACGCTCAACGGAACGTGCACGGCCATTTGGTCACCGTCGAAATCCGCGTTGAACGTCGCGCAGACCAAAGGATGGAGCTGGATCGCTTTTCCTTCGATGAGTACGGGCTCGAACGCCTGGATGCCGAGACGATGGAGAGTCGGGGCGCGGTTCAAGAGAATCGGATGCTCCTTAACCACTTCTTCGAGAATATCCCAGACTTCTTCTTTCTCGCGCTCCACCATGCGTTTTGCCGACTTGATGGTGGTGACGTAGCCGCGCTCTTCCAATTTATTGAAGATGAACGGCTTGAAGAGCTCCAAGGCCATCTTTTTGGGAAGACCGCACTGGTGAAGTTTCAATTCAGGACCGACGACGATTACGGAACGACCCGAGTAATCGACGCGTTTTCCGAGTAAGTTCTGACGGAACCGACCCTGCTTACCCTTGAGCATGTCGCTCAATGAGCGGAGCGGGCGTTTGTTCGGGCCCGTGAACGTACGGCCGCGACGGCCGTTGTCGAACAGAGCATCGACCGCTTCTTGAAGCATGCGCTTCTCGTTACGGATGATGATCTCAGGAGCATTGAGCTCCTGAAGGCGCTTCAAGCGGTTGTTCCGGTTGATGACCCGGCGATAGAGATCGTTCAAGTCGGAGGTGGCGAAACGGCCGCCATCCAACGGGACGAGGGGACGAAGATCGGGTGGGATGACCGGAATTACGTCCAGCATCATCCACTCAGGCTTGTTGCCCGACGTCTTGAAGGCCTCAACGACTTTCAAGCGTTTGGAAAGATTTTTCTGAATGGTCTCAGAGGAAGTCTTCGCCAAAGCCGCGCGCAAATCCTTTGCGAGGGCGTCGATGTCGACTTCTTTTAAGAGGCCCTTAACGGCTTCGGCGCCCATGGCGGCTTTGAAGTCGCCTTTGAACTGCTTGCGAGCCAAGGAGTACTCGTCCTCAGAGATGACGTCGCCTTTGCTGAACTCGGTCTTACCCGGGTCCTGCACCACGTACGCTTCGCAATAAAGGACGCGCTCGAGGTTCTTTAAGGAGATGTCCATCACCGCGCCGATACGACTCGGGAGGCTTCGAAGGAACCAGATGTGAGCGACAGGCGTCGCGAGCTCGATATGACCG
The DNA here is from genome assembly GCA_043767805.1 of Pseudomonadota bacterium. Lineage (GTDB taxonomy): Bacteria > Bdellovibrionota > FAC87 > UBA2466 > UBA2466 > CAZZHG01. Next base: position 7,124 of record JAYUGC010000063.1, read on the forward strand.
AGACGTTCGCGGCGGACTTTGCTCTGAATGACTTCGACGCCGCACTTTTCGCAGACGACGCCCCGGTGCTTCATGCGTTTGTACTTACCGCAGTTGCACTCGTAATCTTTTACCGGTCCGAAGATCTTCGCGCAGAACAGACCATCCCGCTCCGGCTTGAAAGTACGGTAGTTGATCGTTTCCGGCTTTTTCACTTCGCCGTACGACCACGACCGAACCTTTTCCGGGCTCGCGAGGGAGATCTTTACCGCACTAAAGCTGAGCGGATCCTTCGGTTTGTCGAAGAAATTAAGTAGGTCTTTCATAGGCTGTTATCCTCGATAAGCTCTACGTCCAGGGCCAAGCTTTGCAGCTCTTTCACGAGTACGTTGAACGATTCCGGTAACCCGGGCTCGAGAACGTTCTCACCTTTGACGATGGTCTCGAACATGCGCGTACGGCCAGCGACGTCATCCGATTTCACGGTCAAGAGCTCTTGGAGACAGTAAGCGGCACCGTAAGCTTCGAGCGCCCAAACTTCCATTTCTCCCAGTCTCTGTCCGCCGAACTGCGCTTTACCGCCGAGAGGCTGCTGCGTAACCAAGCTGTAAGGCCCGATGCTACGAGCATGGATCTTCTCATCGACCAAGTGATGGAGTTTCAAGACGTACATCACGCCGACGGTGACGTCGTGCATGAAGGTCTCGCCCGTGCGGCCGTCGAACAGAATCTGCTGTCCGTTGGTCGCGACATCCATCGCTTTCAAGCAATCGCGGATTTCGCTTTCCTTCGCGCTGTCGAATACCGGGCTCGCCATGTAAGCGCCTCGTTTGAGGTTCTTAGCGACTCTGAGCGCCGATTCTTCGGTAAGGCTATCGATTTCCTTCGCGAGCCGCGCCGGGAAGAGCTTCTTAAGGTAGCCCTTCAACTCGTTCGCGTTCCAGTTTTCGAGCAGGGCCTGAACCTTGCGGCCCATTTCCCAACCCGCGCGACCCAAGTGGGTCTCGAGGATCTGACCGACGTTCATACGAGAAGGTACGCCGAGAGGATTCAAGACCACCTGCACGGTGTGTCCGTCTTCCATGTACGGCATGTCTTCAATGGGGAGAATACGGGAGACGACACCTTTGTTACCGTGGCGTCCCGCCATTTTATCGCCCACTGAGATGCGGCGCTTAATGGCGACGTATACCTTCACCATCTTGATAACCCCGGGAGGCAATTCGTCGCCTTTGCGGAGTTTCTTGATCTTCTCGTCGAAGAGGGTGCGGATCGCTTCGATCTGAGCATCCACGCGACCGAGGGAGTCGTTCGCACGAGCTTCCACGTCCGAGGGGAGCGGAATGTGCTTGAGGAGATCGTAGGGGACCTTCTCGAACTCTTCCGCCGTGATTTTCGTGCCCTTGACCAGCAGTTCTTTTTCGCCCGAAGCATCGAGGAGCTTACCCGTGGTCGTCTGACCGACGATGTAGCCGGCGATTTTCGCGCGAGCCGAGAGCTGGAGTACGCGGACTTCCGTCTTCTCGTCCTTGCGGAGACGAGCCTCTTCTTCGTCGGCGATGCGCGCGGTGCGCTCGTCCTTGTCCGCTCCCTCACGGGAGAAGACTTCGGCGCCGATCACGATGCCCTGAATACCGGGGGAGACGCGCAAGGAAGTATCCTTAACGTCGCCGGCCTTTTCGCCGAAGATCGCCCGGAGGAGTTTTTCTTCGGGGGAGAGCTGAGTCTCGCCCTTGGGGGTGATCTTACCGACCAGGATGTCGCCCGGCTTCACTTCGGCGCCGATGCGCACGATGCCGGAGGAGTCGAGGTTCATGAGCTGTTCTTCGCTCACGTTCGGAATGTCGCGGGTGACTTCTTCCTTGCCGAGCTTGGTGTCGCGAGCCACGCACTCGAACTCTTCGATGTGAATCGAAGTGAACGTGTCGTTCTTCATGAGCTCTTCGCTGAGCAGGATGGAATCTTCGAAGTTGTAACCGCACCAGGGCATGAACGCGACGAGCACGTTCTGTCCGAGGGCCAGCTCACCCATGTCCGTCGCGGGACCGTCCGCGAGGACTTGTCCCTTTTTGACGAGCTCGCCGACCTGAACGATCGGCTTCTGGTTCATACAGGTGTTCTGGTTCGAGCGGCGATACTTCACGAGGTTGTAGATGTCTACGCCCGTGCCTTGTTCCGTCTGCTCTTCCGTGCGGACCACGATGCGAGTCGCGTCGACGTAATCGACGATACCGGCGTTCTTGGTAAGAACGACGACGCCCGAGTCGCGCGCCACGAGGTGCTCCATGCCGGTTCCGACAATGGGAGCGTGGGTGCGAAGGAGCGGCACCGCTTGGCGCTGCATGTTCGAGCCCATAAGCGCGCGGTTAGCATCATCGTGCTCGAGGAACGGAATCAAAGAGGCGGCGATGGATACGAGCTGATTAGGCGCGACGTCCATCAAGTCGACTTCTTCTTTACGCGCCAAGACCGCTTCACCACCCCTGCGGGCGGAAACGAGGTTCGTGACGAGCTTGCCATCCTTGGTCTCGACGGTCGACTGGGCGATCGTGTGATTCGCCTCTTCGAGAGCGGAGGCCCAGATGACGTCCGTCCCGACGGTGGAATCAGCCACCTTGCGGTACGGGGTCTCGATGAAGCCGTAATCGTTGACGCGGCCGAAAGTCGACAGCGACGAGATTAGACCGATGTTCGGTCCTTCAGGCGTCTCAATCGGGCAGATACGGCCGTAATGGGTCGCGTGAACGTCACGGACTTCGAAGCCGGCGCGCTCGCGAGTCAAACCGCCGGGTCCAAGGGCCGATAACCGGCGTTTGTGAGTGACTTCCGAAAGCGGGTTCGTCTGATCCATGAACTGCGAAAGCTGACTGCTTCCGAAGAATTCCTTCACCACCGCGGAGACGGGCTTCGCGTTGATAAGGTCATGGGGCATCAGCGTCTCGACGTCTTGGAGACTCATGCGCTCACGGATGGCGCGCTCCATACGGACGAGACCGATGCGGAACTGGTTTTCGAGGAGCTCACCGACCGCGCGGACGCGGCGGTTACCCAAGTGATCGATGTCGTCGATTTGGCCGCGGCCATTCTTCAACTCGACCAGGTACTTCACCGTCGCCATGATGTCCTCTTTGGTAAGAGTCGTCGTGGTGAGGGCGGTGTCGAAACCGAACTTGTGGTTGATCTTCAAGCGGCCGACCTTAGAGAGGTCGTACTTGGTGGGATCGAAGAACAATCCGGCGAAGAGCTGCTTGGCCGTCTCTAGCGTCGGCGGATCGCCCGGACGCAAGCGGCGATAGATTTCAATGAGCGATTCGTCCTGGGTGCTGACCTTATCCTGCAACAGGGTGTCGCGGAGGTAGGTGCCGACGTTAATGCGGTCGGCGTACAGGATCTTCACTTCTTCGATCTTGCGCTCGGCCAAAAGGTCGAGCTTCTCGTCCGTGATGTCCTCATTGCACTCGAGGAGCACTTCACCGGTGTTCAGATCGACGACGTCCACGGCGCAGATGCGGCCGATGACGTGCTCGCGCTCAATGGCGAATTTCTTGATCTTGGCTTCGGCGATGCGCTTGATGGTGGCGGTGGTGAACTTCTTGTTCTTCTCGACCACCACTTTGCCCTTGTCGTCGAGCCAATCGTAGTTGGCGCGCTGGCCGCCGTAGAGTTTCGGATTGAACGACAACGAAATTTCGCCACCTTTGGAGAAAGTGAGGGTTTCGTGGTCGTAGAAGTACTCGAGGAGCTCTTCCACGCTGTAACCGAGCGCTTTGAGGAGCACGGTGACGTGCAACTTTCTGCGGCGGTCGATGCGGACGTAAAGGATGTCTTTGTGGTCGAACTCGAAATCGAGCCACGAGCCACGATAAGGAATGATGCGGGCCGAGTGCAGGATCTTGCCGCTCGAATGACTGGTGCCCTTGTCGTGATCGAAGAACACGCCGGGAGACCGGTGGAGCTGACTGACGACTACGCGCTCGGTACCGTTGATGATGAAGGAGCCGCGCTCGGTCATGAGCGGAATTTCACCGAGGTAAACTTCCTGCTCTTTGACGTCCTTGATGCTGCGGGCCTGGGACTCAGGGTCGACTTCGAAGACTTCGAGACGGACCGTTACCTTAAGAGGAGCGGCAAAGCTCATCCCGCGGCTGCGGCACTCGTCGACGTCGTACTTTGGCGGCTCGAGCGTATAGGAGTCGAACTCCAAGCTCGCGGTGTTGTTGAAGTCGGAGATCGGGAACACCGAGCGAAACACGGCTTGAAGGCCGGTATTGTCGCGCTTGTTCGAATCGAAATCCGCCTGCAGAAACTTATTGTACGACTTCTTCTGGATCTCGATCAGGTCTGGGATATCGATCAGAGGAGGATTTTTCCCGAACTCTCTACGAAAGCGCTTTTGTTCAAAGACGCTGCCAGAAGTAGCCATATCATCACCGTCCTATTCGGTCTTCCTTCAATAAGAAAGAGCCGAGCCCTAACCACATTTGCCCGAGGGATTCGAAAGAATGGACTAACGCCGCCCTTTTAGCGAGGAGGAATATCCCCACACGCTATAAAGGTAGGCCAATCAACTGCAATGCACCCGTCGGATGTCGTACCAAAAAGTAAAGACCGTCACTAACGCGTCTCAAAAGCTTGAAATCTTACTTGAATTCAACCTTGGCGCCAACAGCTTCGAGCTTCTTCTTGATCTCTTCAGCTTCCTTCTTGGTCACGCCTTCTTTGAGGGTCTTGGGGGCGCTTTCCACGAGGTCCTTGGCTTCTTTCAAGCCGAGGGTCGTGAAGGAACGGATTTCTTTAATCACGTTCACTTTTTGCGCGCCCGCTTCCTTCAGGATGATGTCGAAGGCATCTTTCTCTTCAGCGGGAGCAGCAGCAGGGCCACCGGCCGCGGCGGCAACGCCGACCGGAGCGGCGGCACTGACGCCATAGCGGGTCTCGAACTTCTTTACGAACTCCGAGATCTGGAGCAGGTTCGCACTATCGAAATATTCAAAAACTTGTTCTTCATTAACTGCCATCTGGTCCTCCTCTGGTACCTAAAATCGGTACGTACTTCTTTGGGTAAATTTTCCTATTCGGAAATCGTTATTAAGCCTGGGGCGCTTCCGGAGTTTCCGGGGCTGCGGCAGGGGCGGCTTCTCCGCCACCTTCTTTTGCCTTTTTCTCTTGTAGCGCGGCCAAAGCGTATCCGAGCTTACGCGGCATATCCTGAACCGCGTTGAGGAAGCCCTTGGGGGCCGACTGTAGCGCGTAGAGGAAGCTCGTAAGGAGCTCGTTGCGTCCAGGAAGTTTCGAAAGCGCGCTGAGCTGCTCTTTGCTCATCACTTGGCCGAGAGCAACGCCGCCACGAACCTGGACATCAAAATTATCTAAATTCACCCATTCCCAGATCGCCTTGGTCGCCACGACGGGGTCGCCGTCGGTGTACGCCATAAGGACGGGTCCGGTGAGGTGCTCGGAGAGAGCCTTATAAGGAGTCTCGTCAAATACCCGGCGCGCGAGCGTGTTCTTCACGACGCGGACGCGTAGGCCCTTCTTACGGAGGGACAGGCGGAAATTGGACATCTGCTCGGCGTTCAATTTATTGAACGACATCAGAGCCAAGGCTTTCGCCCCGCTAACACTCTTCGCAAGATCCGTGGCAAAAGCCTCTTTTTCAGTCCGATTCAAGACAAACTCTCCGCTATAGAAACAGTCTTTTTAAGAATTTTTTCAAGGATTCGTCAACTACTATTTCGAATCCGCTTACAATCCGCGTGCCACATTATCCAGCGACGTCGGATCCAGCCAAATGCCGGGGCCCATGGTCGGGGAAACGCTGACTCTTTGAACGTAGACACCCTTGGACGTAGGCGGCTTCGCCTTCATGATGACGTCGAAAAGAGCGAGGAAGTTCTCTTTCAGCTTTTGGGGACCGAAGGACTTTTTGCCGATGAGGGCGTGGATGATACCCGCCTTCTCGACTTTGAATTCAACCGTACCCAGCTTTTGCTCCCGCACCGTCTTGCCGACATCGGAAGTGACCGTACCGGTTTTCTTGTTGGGCATGAGGCCTTTGGGGCCGAGGATTTTGGCGACCTTGGTGAGGTCTTTCAAGGTCTCGGGGGTCGTAACGACTCGGTCGAATTCGAGCCAGCCGCCCTGAATTTTTTCGATGAGGTCGTCCGCGCCGACGTGATCGGCACCGGCGGCCCGGGCTTCTTTTTCGGCTTCGCCGCGAACGATGGCGACGACCCGAATGCTCTTACCCACGCCGTGGGGCAGGGTGGTCGCGCCGCGAACCATCTGGTCGGACTGCTTCGGGTCCACGCCGAGACGAACCGCCACATCGACGGTCTCGTCGATTTTGCGGGGCGAAAAGGTGGTGATCATGCTCATGGCTTCGTCGAGGGTGTACCGCTTGGTGCGGTCTACCTTAGCGAGGTCGGCCTTATATTTCTTACCGTGCTTAGCCATTACAGAACTCCTAGGAAAAACTTAAGACTATTTTACGTCCAGGCCCATGCTGCGGGCGGTGCCGACGACTTGGGCGACAGCCGAGGCGATATCGACCGTGTTGAGGTCCGGCATCTTCGTCTTCGCGATTTCCGTAACCTGAGCCATGGTCACCGAGCCGACCTTGGTCTTGTTCGGAACGCCAGAGCCCTGAACGATGCCAGCCGCCTTTTTGAGGAGGACGGCCACCGGGGGCGTCTTGGTGATGAAGGTGAACGAACGATCCTGGAAAATGCTGATGACGACGGGAATGATGGTTCCCTTGTCTTTCTGCGTCCGGGCGTTGAACGCCTTGCAGAACTCCATGATGTTGACGCCGTGCTGACCGAGCGCGGGGCCTACCGGAGGAGAGGGATTCGCAGCTCCACCTGGGATCTGCAACTTCACCATCGCGGTCAATTTTTTCATGCTAACTCCCTACTAAAACCGAGCTAAAAACTAATTCTTTTCGACCTGAACGAAATCCAATTCCACCGGAGTGGACCGACCGAAGATGCTCACCATGACGCGGAGCTTGCCTTTGTCGGGTTTCACTTCTTCGACCACACCGTTGAAGTTCACGAACGGTCCGTCGATTACCCGGACGCTTTCGCCTTCTTCGAACTCCACCTTCGGACGAGGCTTCAGGGTGCCCTCTTCCATCTGGTTGGTGATGCGCGCGACTTCTTCTTCCGGTACCGCAGGGGGCGTCAAAGCGTTTCCCACGAAGCCGGTGATTCTAGGCGTACTCTTAACTAAATGCCAAGTGTTATCGTTTAGGATCATCTTCACCAGCATATAGCCGGGGAAGAACTTGCGGGTGGTGGTTTTCTTCTCACCGCGGACGAGCTCGATAACGTTCTCGGAAGGGATGAGGACCTCTCCGAAGAGCTCTTCCATGTGGTTCTGGCGGATGCGCTCCGTGAGGGCGAGCTTCGCCTTTTGTTCGAAACCACTATAGGTGTGCACCACGTACCACAGCTTCTCGGGCCCCGTGGTTTCCGTAGCCGGAGCCGCTTCCGCCGTTGTCGCCGTGGTCGGTTCCGCCGTTTCCTGATCCTTTTTTTCTTCGTCGCTCAAGTGGCTATTCCCCGCTTTAGCTGTGGAGAAGGAAAGTAATGATCTTTCCCCACAGGACGTCAAAACCCGCGAAAATGAAGCTCGCGATTAAAATGCAAATGATGACCACCGTCGTGGACCGCACCACGTCGTCCCGGTTGGGCCAGGTCACTTTTTTCAGCTCCGCCAC
>JAYUGC010000064.1:0-14724 GCA_043767805.1 Pseudomonadota bacterium
CGATCTCATCGCGCAATCCTACTTCCACACTTACCAATTGCCGGTCACCATCGCCCGTTGCGGCAACATCTACGGCGGCGGCGACTTGAACTGGAGCCGCGTCGTTCCGGGAACCATCAAGTCCCTCATTGCCGGCGAAAATCCCCAAGTCCGTAGCGACGGCACCTTCGTGCGCGACTACATCTTCGTGAAGGACGTCGCTCACGCTTACTTGCGGCTCGCGGAATGCCTCGAAGAGAAGAAGCTCGGCGGCGAGGCGTTCAACTTCAGCCCTGAAAAGGCGGTCACCGTCATGGAGATCGTAAAGCTCATTGGCAAGAAAATGGGCTGCGAGCATCTGCCGCCCAAAGTGCTCAATACCGTGCAGAGCGAAATTCATTCTCAGTACCTGGACTCCGCCAAGGCCAAGAAGATCCTCGGCTGGACCCCCACCTACACTTTGGAGAGCGGTCTCGAGGAGACCATCGCCTGGTACCGCAATCACCTCGCCGCGCCTCAAGCGAAGCGCTTGGTACTCGCGGGTGGAAAGGGTAAGTCGTGATCGAAGGCGTAGAAATTCACCCGCTCCGGCAGATTCCCGACGAGCGCGGCAAGATCATGCACATGCTTAGCTCCGATGCGCCGCACTTCAAGCGCTTCGGCGAAATCTACTTCTCTTGCGTCAATCCCGGCGCGATCAAGGCCTGGCACATCCATAAAGTCATGACCTTGAACTACGCGTGCATCTTCGGCCACGTTAAGTTCGTCCTCTACGACCCGCGCGAAGGCTCGCCTACGAAGGGCAAGCTGCAGGAAATCTTCATCGGCGAGTCGAACTACGTGCTGGTCACCGTTCCGCCTCTCGTCTGGAACGGGTTCAAGGGTATCGGCGATAAACCCGGGATGGTGGCGAACTGTGCGTCCCACGTCCACGATCCGGCGGAGATCTCGCGGCTCGATCCTTTCTCCAAAGAGATCCCTTACGATTGGGCCATTCGGCATGGCTAGACGCTTTCTGGTGCTGGGCGGAGCCGGCTATGTAGGCGCCCGCCTCTCGGAGCTCCTATTGGGCTTAGGCGACGTCGTCGTCACCGCAAGAAAGCTCACGCCCGCGAAACGGGCCTGGGCCGAGTCGCGAGGGGAAGGGTTGGCTCTCCAAGCCTTCGATTCGAAAGTGACCGACAAGGCGACGCTCAAAGGGCCTTTCGACTGCGTCTTGAATCTCGCGACCCCGGGGGCTGCCGAGAACGGAAAAGATGCGGCGGGCTCTCTCGCCGGCGCCTTGGCCTCTCTAGATACTGGTCTTGGGCTACTCAAATCCGGCCAAGCCAAACGCCTCGTTCATTTCTCGAGCTTTCACGTTTACGGCCGCCCCGGCGATACCTCCTATCGTGAGACCGACACGCCGAGCCCGACACACCCTTACGGACAAGCGCACCTCGCGTGCGAAGAACGGGCTCGTCCCTATTTCAAATCGCATTCCGTCGTCGTCCTTCGTCCCACGAACATCGTGGGAGCTCCCGCGCACGCGGACCTCGGGCCTCAAGAGAAACTCTTCTTCCTGGACTGCTGCCGCCAAGCTGCGGCCGACCGGGCCATCCGGCTAAATAACGACGGCAAAGCCCAAAGAGACTTCGTGCCTTTTGCCGACGTGCTTTCCGCCGTCGAGAGAGTGTCCCTCACTGATTCTGTGGCGTCTGGCATCTATAACCTCGCGCTCGGCCACTCGCAGACTCTGCACACCTTCGTGGGCTCGCTCGCGCGCCTCGCCTCCAAGTTCAACGGCGAGGTCGGCGTCACCTTGGGTAAAGCGCAGGACGCCTTTGAGAAGCCGTTCCGGGTGAGCACCCAGGCTCTCGAGAATACCGGCTGGATGCCCAAGGGCGATTTCGATCAAGAGATCTTGAGCACGCTGAACTTCTACAAGCGAAAGGCGATCGCCGCTTGAAACTCGTCGCCATTTCCCACTCGTGTCTCGAAGAAGTAAACCGAGCCGTTTACCGCTATCTCGCCACCGCCTTCAAGATCGACGTCCATCTCATCATCCCGAGCTTTAACGACGTGGGAGACGGCCACCGGGTATGCCCGCCCGTGGTCGGCGAGCCGTTCGAGGCAACGCTCCTCGAGCCCCAGGGCCGTCACCTTCGCCTTCGTCGCCTGAAGGGACTAAAGGCTCTGCTTCAGAAACTTGGCCCCACGCATATCTTGCTCGATGCCGATCCCTCGACGCTCATCGTGAACGAGGTTTTGAGAATCGCGCGGCCCCTGGGCGCCAAAGTCTGGTGCATGACCGCCGAAAACTTGCCCCGTCAGTACCTTCGCGAGGCGCACGAGTTTCTTTTCCGCGGGAAACTCAAAGAGGCGGTGAGTAGCGTGCTGACTTGGGCGCTTCTCCAAGGCACCAAGCGCTCTCTCCATCATCTTTTCACCATGAGCCACGACGGGACTCGGGCCATGGAGCGCATGGGATTTCCCGGCCGCGTGACCCGCATGCCGCTCGGCTTCGATCCGAAGCTCTTTTTCCCGCAGGAGCCGGCGCGCATCGAAGCCACCCGGAAACGGCTTGGCCTCAAGCACCGAACCATCGGTTACTTCGGAAGACTGAGCCCTGAAAAAGGCATTCACCTGCTTCTCGAAGCGGCGGCTCGCTTAAAGGATCTCGACTGGCAGATCCTCATGGATCATTTCACCCACGAGCCCACGCCCTATATCGCGAGTCTGCAAAAGATGATCGTCGACTTAGGGCTAAAAGATCGCGTCGTCTATTTCGAGTCGGCCCACCGGGATATGGCCGACTACATGAACGCGGCCGATATCGTGGTGCTCGCTTCCGTCACGACGCCCCGATGGAAAGAGCAATACGGCCGGGTCATTCCCGAGGCCATGGCTTGCGGCAAAGTGCCCCTTGGCAGCTCGAGTGGCACGATTCCGGAGCTCATCGGGGACTGCGGCTACCTCTTCCCCGAAGGCGACGTCACCACCCTGACGAGCGAGCTTAGAAAGCTGCTCACTCAAGATAAGGGGCAGCTTGCGGCCGTCGGCAAGAAAGCCGCTCAGAGAGCGAAAGACCTACTCAGCATCCACACTCAAGCGGAGATCTGGGCCGACCTATTGAAGGCCTCGTCTCCCGCCTCCACGCGCCGGCATCTGCGCGCGGTTCGCTAAGCCCGTTTCCGCTTCGGAAATTCCAGAACGAAGCAGGTGTTGGGCGCAGTTCTGTCGTAGTAGAGCGTGCCGAGGTTACTTTCGACGAGGCCCTTGGAAATGCTGAGGCCCAGTCCCGTGCCCGCCCCGACGTCTTTAGTCGTGAAGAACGGGTCGAAAATGCGGTCGAGGATTTGCGTGGGCACGCCCCCGCCGCTATCGCTGACTCTAATCACGACCTTCTTGTCGTTTTCCGTCACTTCGATTTTGACCCATTTATCCTCGAGGCCCGAGACGGCATCAAAAGCGTTGGAAAGAAGATTCAATAAGATTTGGGATATCTGCACGGGACGGCAATAGAGGTTCAGATCGATGGTGACCTGGCTGCGCTCGAGCCGGATAGCGTGATGACGAAAGCGCTCGCCACAGAGATCGACGGCGTCCTCGATGAGCCGGCTCACGGGCACCCACTCCATGGGATCGTCGTCCATATCCCGCGCCACCGCCCTAAGGCCGCGCACCACACGGGCAATGCGCCCCGCGGTAGCCGCGATTCTGCCCGCCACATAACCCAAGCGTTTGCGGTCCATCTCCCCCGACTGAACGGTGCGGGTAATTTCCTCGGCGAAGCCCAAAACGATGGCGAGAGGGTTATTGATCTCGTGGGCGATACCACCGGCCATCTGACCGAGCGTGGATAGCTTCGCCGACACCATCATCTTCTGCTCTTGCGCCTTTTGCTTGGTGACGTCCACGGAAATGCCCAGAAGGTACAGCGGGCGGCCTTGAGAGTCGCGCACCGCCATCTTCTTCGTGTGCAAAATCCGCTCGCCCTGAAGCCGAGTCATGATTTTCTCTTCGGGAATGTCCATGACCCCGATGCTTTTGATAATCTCCCGGTCCTTTTGCGTGAAGAACACCGCTTGAGGGTGAGGAAAGAAATCGAAATCGTTCTTACCGATCAGCTCTTCGCGGGAGTAACCAAGAAGCTCCTCGCCCGCCCGGTTGAAAAGCACGAAACGAAGGTGCTCCGCATCCTTCACGAAGATCATGTGAGGGATGTTCTCAATGATGTGATGAATGAGCTCGAGTTGCTCGGAACTAGCAACAGGAGGCTGCTTCGGAAGTTTCTCGGATTTCATGGGAGTGAGGATCGGAAGGGGGGGGGTGGACTGTCTTCTATTATACCAGTTCTGGGGCGGAACGAACCTAGACAGGGAGCGAAAGAACGAAGCTCGTGTGGGCGGCGGCCGTGTCTAGATAAAGCCGGCCGCCATGATCTTCGGCAATGCGTCGAGAAATGGAGAGCCCGAGCCCCGTACCCAGGCCAGCCTGTTTGGTCGTGAAAAAGGGCTCCATCAGCTGGTCGCGAATGGCGGCGGGAATACCCGGGCCGGAGTCCGTCACGGTGATATCGAGTCTGTTTTCCCTAACCGACGCTCCCAGCGAAATCCAGGCGCCCTCGGTGCCCCGCACGGCATCATGGGCGTTATTGAGCAAATTTACGATCACCTGCGAGATTTGCGTGCCCCGGCATTTGAACGCGACCTCGGGCACGGGCTCCAGGCGGAGCTCGATCCCGTGATTGCGAATGCGCTCCCGGCAAAGTTCGAGCGTATCCGACAGAAGCCGCAAGAGGCGTTCCGGCTGGCGAGGATCCTTCTCCCCGTCGCGAGCGAACGATCGAAGCCCGCGCACGATCTTGGCGATGCGTTCCGTGGTGGTAACGATGCTCTGAGCGAAGTCGGTGAGCTTGGCCACGTTCGAGGGATCTTGCTTCAAACATTGCAGCAAGTTGAAGGCGCGCCCTTGAATGATGGCGAGAGGGTTATTGATCTCATGGGCCACCCCTCCGGCCATTTCTCCCAAAGAGGCCATCTTGGAGGCTTGCAAAAGCGCCATCTCCGCGGCCCGGGTGGTGGTGATGTCTCGAGAAACACCGACGGTCATGACCACGTTGCCCGCATCGTCGAAAATCGGGGACTTCACGGTGTGGTAGTAATGCACCGATCCGTCGTGGCGGTTACAGGGCTCGCAAGGGATGTCGAGGGGCTTTCCGTGAGCAAATACCCACGCATCGTCTTTCACGTATTGCTGAGTGTAATCCGGATCGACGAAAGGAGCGTCGAGAATTCCCTTCAGCTCTTCGTTGGTCATCCCGTAAAAGACACGAAACGAGCGGTTCGCCCAAAGTAGCCGCGACTTCGGCCCTTTGACGAGCACCATGTCCGGAATCGCGTCGAGGAATTGCCGGTACGTTTCCGCGGAGCCAAGGGAAGGCAACAAGCCGTCCGGAAGCTTAAGGGACTCGGATTGTCTGTCCGCTTCATTCACCGCTTCAAATAGGTCCGTAGTTTTTCAATCGACTTGTGTAAGTCGGGCGTATCGACGGTCATCGCGAGCCGGAAGAAATACTCTCCCGCGTCCCCGAAGCCGATTCCGGGCGTCACGACCAAGCCTTGCTTGTCGATGAGGTCACGGCAGAAGTCCATGGACTTCATCTCTCCCGGGACTTTCGCCCAGAGGAAGAAAGTCGCGTTGAGCGGAACGTACTCGATGCCAAGATCGTCGAGCCCTTGGATGAGAATCTCGCGGCGCTCGGCGTAGACCGCGCGGATGGGCGGGACGAGAGCGTCGTAATTCTGAAGGGCGAAAACGCTTGCTTCCTGGACGGAGAGCAGCGGGCCGGAATCGATATTGGTTTTTGCCCGAAGCAACCCTTCCACCAGGATGGGATTGCCGACGGCAAAGCCGATGCGCCAGCCTGTCATGTTGAAAGTCTTCGAGAACGAATGGAACTCGATGGTGACGTCCTTCGCCCCGGGAATTTCCAAAAGGCTCGGCGGGCGGTTGGCGTTATCGTAGTACATCTCGCTATAGGCATTGTCGGAAACGAGAATCACGCCGTACTTCTTCGCGAGCGCGACCAACTCGACCAGCATTTTCCGGGGCGCGACGACCGACGTGGGATTGGACGGAAAATTGATGATGGCGTATTTCGGCTTGTGCTCCTTCATCAAGCTTTCCAGCACGTTCAAGTCGGGAAGAAAGCCCGTCTTCGACGTCATCGGAATGGGCACGGGCACGCCGCCGCCTAGCGCGATGGAGGCCGCAAATACCGGGTACCCCGGAGACGGGTACAAACATTTGTCGCCGGGATCGCAGAAGGCGATGGGAAAGTGGGCGATGGCTTCCTTGGATCCGATGAGCGCGATGACTTCCGTCTCGGGATCGAGAGAGACATTGAAGCGCCCCTGAAACCACTTCGCCACCGCCTGACGAAACTCAAAAGTTCCGTTGTAAGGCGAGTAAACGTGGTTTTTCGGATTAGCGACCGCTTCCTGAAGCTTTTTCACGATGGCGTCCGGCGTGGGCTTATCGGGATCGCCGATGCCGAGGCTCAAGAGCTCGATGCCGCGCTTTTGGGCCGCGACCTTAATCGCGTTAATCTCGCTGAAAATATAGGGAGGGAGCTCCTCCAAGCGGCGGGATTTGCGGATTACCATGATTTAAACTCCATCCTTCTTTGGGAAAAAAACTTCTTCCATCGAGTAAAGGCGAGGGCTCGCGCCGCGCGCCAAAAAGGCCGCGGCGGAAAGCGCGCCTTCGGCAAAAACTTTGCGGTCGTTCACCCGGTGCTCGATGGTGATTTGCTCGTTGGCCGAGATGAGCTTCACCGTATGCACACCGATGATTTCCCCGGCGCGAGTCACCTGGACCTGAGGCGAAGGGAAGCCCCGTTCCGCGAGAACAGTCATGAGTTTTTTTGCGGTGCCGCTAGGAGAGTCTTTCTTGTGCTTATGGTGTTCTTCCGCGAGGACCACTTCGCATTCCCACGTTCCCGCCTCCGGAAGCTCGCTCAGAAGTTTCGCGACGACCGCAAGACTCGGCGACGTATTAGGCGCGAGTAAAACCGCGTGCTTTTCCGAGTAGGCCCGCACTTTGGCCAGTTGCGCGTCGGTGAATCCGGTCGTGCCAATGACGATGGGAGCCGTCGCCGTTTCGAGAAGCTTGAGCGTCGCCTCGGGGCGGCTGAAGTCGATCCAGACATGCACTTTGTCCCGTTCGGGATCGGAAAGCGTGCGGCAGTCGACGCCTTCGATGGAGACGATTTTTCCTGAGCCGGTCACCGCGTCGGCGAGCTCGAGCCAGTCTTTTCCGACCGCGTAATTCTCGAGCCCGCAGAGCGTAGCCACTTCAGAGCCGACCCGGCCCGAAGCGCCGAGCACGCCTACCTTATAGATCATTTCAAAAGCTCCAATCCGTGTAGCGCGCTTTGAATGGCAGTACGAGTCTCTGGCCGGACAGGAACCAAAGGCGAGCGGAGATAATCCGCGCCCAGGCCCAGCAGGTGAAGGGCGTGCTTTACGGGAGCCGGATTACTTTCGGCGAACATCGCTTTTACGAAGGGATTGAGACGCTTTTGCAAATTCCAGGCGGCGGCCAAGTCGCCTTCTTTGAAGTAGTTATAGAGAGCGACGAACTCCGCCGGCGCCACATTGGCCGAGGCGGAAATGATGCCCGTGCCTCCCAAAGCCAGGATGGGCGCGAAGCCGTCATCATCCCCGGCGAGAAGGCTCTTTGAGGTGAGATCGCAGGTTTGGGCGATGGCGAGCCATTGCCCGAACTGACCGCTCGCTTCTTTGATGGCGATGATTTTCGGATGCTGAAATAATTTTTGCACCAGCTCGGGCGAGATATTCACGCCCGACCGGCCGGGCACGTTGTAGAGCACCACGGGAAGCCGGCCTTTGTCGGCGACTTCGGTGAAATGGCGGTAGAGACCTTCGGGAGTGGGCTTATTGTAATAAGGAGAGACGATGAGCGTCGCTTGCACGCCCAGATCGGCCGCCTCGTTGACGCTCTCGATGGTCGATGCGGTGGCGTTTGTCCCGCAACCCGCGATGACTTTGAGTCCTTTGGGAGCGGCCGCGGCGACCGAGGCTTTAATGATTTTAATTCGCTCTTCTCGGCTGAGCGTCGGGCTTTCGGCCGTCGTCCCGCAAGGCACCAGACCATGAACGCCGGCTTCAATGACGTAACTCAGAAGCTTGCCGAGAGCCGCCTCGTCTAGCTGACCTTTAGTAGTGAAGGGAGTGGCCAGGGCCACATAGACGCCGTCAATCATTGGGTGATTTACCAACCTTCCGGGTTCCGTAAAGTGAGGGGGCCGTGAAATCACTGGGCACGGTTTCGATGTCGATGATGCCCACGTAAGTCGAGGGGCCTCGCAAGAGCAAAAATTGAGTGACCGGGCTCACGTCGACCACGAGCTCTCCCCCGGGAACGACGACCTCCACCGGGAGAGCCTCCAGGTAGAGATCCGCGAACACGAGGGCGGCCGCCGCGGCGCCCGTGCCGCAGGCAAAAGTTTCCTGCTCGACGCCACGCTCGAACGTGGTCGCGAGAATGCGATTGCCCACGGTGCGCTGAAAGAAAGTCGCGTTGGTCTTTTCGGGCGCGAACGCGGGATGATTGAGAATCTTCGAGCCGATGTCGGCCACGGGGTAGCCGTGCAGGCTTTTCACTTCGACCACCGCGTGAGGCACGCCCGTGTTCACGAAAAAGATTTGGATGGGCTCGCCATTGATCTCGAGCAACTTCTCTTCCAGATCGAACGCGTCTTGGCGCTCGGAGAGCAAGGTGACCTCCGCGAGGCCGTCCTCGATGACCCGGCCGCGGATGACTCCCGCCAAGGTCTCGAGCGTAATCGCCTGGCCGCTCGGAAAGTGATTGTCGGCAAGGTAGCGCATCACGCAGCGGGCGCCGTTTCCGCACATTTCGGCTTCCGAGCCATCGCTATTGAAGAAATCCCATTTAGCGTCCGTCTCTTCCCCGGCTTTCAGCACGATAAGCCCATCGGCGCCGAGCCCGAAGTTGCGGTTGCAGAGGTAGCGAACATCCGAGGGAGAGAGTCCCGGCATGTGCCCGCCGAAATCATCCAGGATGAGGAAATCGTTGCCGCAGCCATGCATCTTAAAAAAGCGATAATTCATTTAGGCACCACTGGCGGCGGAGTGTTTCCCGCCTTGGGAAGCTCGGAAGATTGGGGAGCGGGAGCTGCTTTCTTGTACGCTTCTACGTAAGGTATGGGCTCGGTTTTGACCCCGCATCCAAACAGGTTGAGTGCCAAAACCGTGAGACACCCGTTCAAATGAAGAGAACGCATTGGGTCGAGGAGTATCACACCCGGGGAGAGAGGATCAAGGACGGGGATTTTCGGCCTAACCCTGTTGAATCGCTTCGCAAATACGGTCGATTCCGGTCATCAGGTCGGCCTCTTCGATGACGAGCGGAGGCGCCACGCGAATCACGACCTCGTGGGTCTCTTTGCAAAGCACGCCGAGGCCGGCGAGCCGCTCGCAAAAACGGCGCGCGCCACCCGCCGATGGGGTGACTTCGATGCCGATGAGAAGGCCTTGGCCGCGCACTTCCTTCACTAAGGGAAGCTTCGCGTCCCGCAAACGGGCCACCGCTTTTTCTCCCAGCCGGCGCGAGCGCTCGGACAGTTTTTCCTCGGAGAGAACTTTGAGGGATTCGCGGCCCACGGCAGTCGCAAGTGGATTGCCACCAAACGTGGAGCCGTGCGTGCCGGGTGTGATGACATCCATGACCTCGCGGCGAGCGAGGACCGCCGAGAGCGGCAAGAGACCGCCGCCGAGAGATTTCCCGAGAATAAGAAGGTCGGGCGTGAGGCCTTCGCCCTGAAAGCAAAAATCATTTCCGGTGCGTCCCATGCCGGTTTGGATTTCATCGAGCGCGAGAAGTACGTTCTTTTTTTTGCAAAGATCCGACAAGCTTTTCAAATACCCCTTGGGAGGAATGAAAATGCCCGCCTCCGCTTGGATCGGCTCGGCGAGAACCGCGACGACGTCGTCGTCCATCTTGGCTTCCAGATCCTTCAGGTCGCCGAACTCCACTAGCTCAAAGCCCGGGGTGAAAGGGCCGAAGCCCCTTTTGTAGAGGGCCTCCGATGAGAACGACACGATGGAGATGGTCCGGCCGTGGAAATTGTTCTTGAAAGCGAGAATCTTCGCGCGCTTTTCAGGAACGCCCTTGATCTCTTGTCCCCATTTTCGCGCAAGCTTCAGGGCCGTCTCGACCGCCTCGGTCCCCGTATTCATAGCGAGAACCGAGTCCATCTTGCAAAAAGCCGCGAGCTCTTCGACAAAATGACAGAGGGGCTCGGAATAAAAAGCGCGGGAGCAAACGCTCAGCTCCGCGGCTTGCGCCTGGAGGGCGGCGAGCAGGCGCGGGTGCTGGTGGCCGAAGTTAAGAGCGGAGTAGCAGGCTAGAAAATCCAGGTACTCCTTGCCGTCGACATCCCAAACTTTGGCGCCCTTGCCTTTTTTCAGCACGACCGGAAGCGGCAGGTAGTTATGAGCGCCGTATCGCTCCATGCTTTGAATGAGGCCGTCCGACTTGGGCATGAAGGAAAGATAAACTAAAAGGCCTGTCTTGGCGAGGTGCGCTACTTTGGGTTAAAGCAAAGGTAATGGGTTTTTACTTCGAAATGCAAAAGGCCGGCGGCACGGAGTTCGCCGAGGGCAAGACCCCGGGCGTTTTTTGGACTCTCTATGTCTTTTTGGGCTTCGCTCTCCTCTGCATGGGACTCGCGGCGCATGCGCTCTTGGGCGATCTCGCGCGCTCGGGTGACTGGTTCGACGTCGCACTCGTGTGGATGCTCTACGCCTGCGCTCCACTCTACGTGGGCATCGGTCTCTGGCTCGGCTTCGTGCGCCGATTCGTAAAAACCGAAAGCGGCACCCTCATCGTCGGCCGCCGCTTTGGAAGCCGTCCCTTTTGGCAAAAGCGGATCTCCAAACCTGAGATCACGGCCATCGCTCTCGTCAACCGACGGCCCGCTGAGAACAATGCCCCCCTGCACCACGATGATTCTCAGTACTACATCAAGGGGCACTGGCGAGTCGTCGCCTGGAGAAAGAACGCGAAGCCCGTGACGCTCGACAAGCACACCGAGCGCGAAATGCTCGTGCCGATGGAAGCCGACCTGACGGCTTGGCTCAGAGGCTAGTTGCCATCGAGACGAACGCTCTGGCGGCTCACTGAATCCACTTCGACCGAGAAATCACGCACGGTATCGATCCCGAACACGGGATTCACGAACCGGATCTTGTGGACCACGTTCGCACGCAGCGTGGGGATTTCGAAGACCTGATTGGCCGAGGCCTGGCCGACCATCTTGCCGTCGACAAAGACTTGCGCGTTCTGATTCGGCACGAGCTCCAAACGGCCCGAGGGCACGCGCTTCAAAGTCTTGTAGACCTTCTGGATGGCGTCTTTCACGTTGACGGTTTCCGTGACCGTCTCGAAGCCGGGCAGCTGGATGGTGAGAGCGACGGCGCGGTTACATTCGCTGGAAATCGTCGTGGCCGAGTTTCCGATGGACTCGTTGTTGATGCGGACTTCCGCACCCGGAGGATCGGTGGTGATTTCCAGCAAACAGTCTCCCGCCGTGCGCACGCGGCCGACCGAGGGCTCGGTCGTCGTCGATTCGGGAGCTCGGGTCGGCGCCGACCCTTCCTGGGGAACGCGTTTCGAGATGAAAGCAATGACTCTCGGGAAGCCGCCATCGAGATACATGCGGTAGCCGTAAGCGGTCCCAATGGCGATGAGAGAGAAAAAGGCGATGGTGCCCAGACGGCTTTTGCGTTTCGGGCGAAAATCTTCCTCGGAAGCCGCGTAGAAAGACTCGCGGCGCATGGGAGTCGGCGCGGCCGGCTCCTTGATGGAAGCGAGCGAGATACCGTCGTTGTTCGAGTTGCCGCTGATTTCCGTGAGTGCGCTGATGGAGCGCTCTCTCTGGCGGCCGGTCTCGCTATTTTGCAGGAGGATGCCCAGCTCTTCGGGCTTCGCGGGCGCCTCTTTGCGATTATTGGTCGTTTGCGAAACGCTGAGAGGGGTGACCGAAAGATTGGTGCGGATGGAATCGCCGCCGCTTTGCACGAGCTGAGGGCCCGCGGGCCGCTTCGAGGGTTTTACGGGCGAGTTGGTCCTAGCCGAGACGGAAGGGCTCGTCTTGCCGTTGGTTCCCACCGTCGGCACGGACTCGTCGGAAACGAGCAAGGAATCGATGCTGGCCGGATCGAGATTCGAAACGGAAGCGTCCACCCGGGTCGCTTCGCTGACGTTGGAAGCATTGCCTGGCTCGACGTCGTTTTGAGAGACGGGGTTTTCGGCGCCGCCATCGGAAAGCTCGTCGACAAAAGTGACCGGCGTATTTTCATGCGCGTCGGACTTGGTGACTTCGCCGTCGGACGCCGGATCGGGCTCGCCACCCCAGTCGTCGGGAATCTTCTCGCGCGCGCCTTGGGAGAACGGAATGCTTTGGCGGTGCAGCTGCTCGAGACGTTTCTTCTCGGCCTCGATCTCGGGGCGGAATACCATGGAGATGATGTCGGCCGCGTCCTTCTGCGTGTAGTTCGGGTAATGCTTACTCAGGAAAGACTGGATGTTTCTGTGGAAGTTGCCCGCGTTCTGATAGCGAAGGTTGACGTCTTTAGTCAGCGACTTCAGGACGATCTTCTCGAACTCGGCCGGGATCTTCGGATTGATGCGGGTCGGATTGGGTATGAGGCACTCCTGAATGAGCTTCAGGGTAGCCATGTCGTTTTCCGCCGCGAAGAGCCGGCGGCCGGTCATCATCTCGTAGAGAATGATGCCGGTGGAGAAAATGTCGCTGCGGTGATCGATCTGATTGCCGTTGGCCTGCTCCGGCGACATGTAACCAAACTTGCCTTTGATGACGCCCGAGCGCGTCTCATCGACTCGGTCTTTCGCTTTGGCGATACCGAAATCCACGATCTTGACGGCGCCGTCGTAAGACAGCATCACGTTCTGCGGCGACATGTCGCGGTGGATGATGTTGAGCGGCTTGTTGTTGAGATCGTCCTTCTTACCGTGCGCGTACTCGAGGCCCTTGCAGACCTCATTCATGATGTAAGCGGCGAAGGCGAGAGGGAGCGTGTAGTTAACCTTGCGAGCCTTGTTCACGAACTGGCGCAGGTTCTTGCCGTCGACGTACTCCATGGCGAGGAGGTACGTGTCGCCGGATTTCACGAAATCGTAGACCTGCACGATGTTCGCGTGGGTCAGCATGCTCGAAAGCCGGGCTTCGTACTCGAACATGCGCCGGAACTCTTCGTTCTGGCTATAGGTCGGAAGGATGCGCTTGATGGCGAGCTGCTTCTCGAAGCCGCCCGCGCCGCTCGCTTTCGCACGGTACACTTCCGCCATTCCGCCGGTAGCCAGGCGTTCGAGCAGCAGGTACTTGCCGATTTTGAACGGCTTGAAGTCCAAAGCTTTCCTCCACGGATCCACGCATAGGCGCGGGAGTCCATTTACGTTTTCGGTAAGATCGGCGAGGGGGTTGAGCTACACATTGCATTAACCGCAACGCACCATGCCCAAGAGGGGCTCTGTAGGCCGGATTTATTGGTGACACCCCCTGGGAACGGACTTATATTCCAGAGGTTTATTAAGTCTCGGCTCCCTCTTGTGGAGCAAGGTTTAGGGGAAATTAAATGGGCAACGGTAAACCCTTTCGGTCGGCGTTCAACCGACTCATGGGAATGTTTTCTAGCGATTTGGCGATCGATCTCGGAACCGCCAATACCCTCGTTTACGCGAAGAATCGGGGGCTCATCATCGACGAGCCTTCCGTCGTCGCGGTTCACAAGAATCCGCGCGGGGGGCCGAGCCGCGTTCTTGCCGTCGGCCGCGAAGCGAAAGAAATGCTCGGAAGAACCCCGGGCAGCATCGTCGCCATTCGCCCGATGAAAGACGGCGTTATTGCCGATTTCGAAGTTTGCCAGAGCATGCTCAAGTACTTCATCGCGAAGTCGAACGAGCGCATCACGCTTGTCCGCCCGCGCATTATAATCTGCGTGCCATTCGGCATTACTCAAGTTGAGCGCAGAGCGGTTCGTGAATCGGCGCAATCTGCCGGTGCCCGCGAAGTTTTCTTGATCGAAGAGCCCATGGCGGCCGCCATCGGAGCCGGCCTGCCCATCACCGAGCCCTCGGGCAATATGATCGTCGATATCGGAGGCGGCACCACGGAAGTGGCGGTCATCTCGCTCGGCGGTATCGTGTACAGCCAATCGGTCCGTGTCGCGGGCGATAAGTTCGACGAGGCCATCGTCAACTACATCAAGCGCCAGTACAACTTGCTCATCGGCGAGCGCACGGCGGAGCACATCAAGATCGAGATCGGCAACGCCTTCCCCTTCGACGAAGTGAAGTACTGCGAAGTGAAGGGCCGTGATCTCGTGGTCGGCTCTCCGAAGACGGTTACGGTCTCGTCGGATGAGATCCGCGAAGCGCTGGTCGATCAAGTGAACATCGTCGTCGATGCCGTGAAGCAAGCCTTGGAGCGCACGCCGCCCGAGCTCGCGGCGGACATCGTGGACAAGGGCATCGTTCTCGCGGGCGGCGGCTCCTTGCTCGCGAACTTCGACATCTTGATCCGCGAGCGCACGGGCCTACCGGTCATGTACGCCGACGATCCTTTGAAGTGCGTCGTCATCGGCTCGGGCAAGGTCTTGGACCAGCTCGATCTCTTGAAGTCGCTGACGATCG
>JAYUGC010000065.1:0-35162 GCA_043767805.1 Pseudomonadota bacterium
CCGCTTCGAGATCCTTGACGGAGTAAAAGCTCAAGCCTTCATCCGGCGGGATGGTCATGATCATCTGATCGGGCGTCGGCACCGGATCGTAGGGCCCCGGAATTTCCACTTCGGCGCCTTTGTTTAAATCGAGAATGTAATTGCGCTTGCCCGAGGCATACGCCACCTGATCGGAATTCGGGAACGGACGAAAGAAATAGTTGGGCGTGCGCGCGGCTTCCGCTTGCGACACGGTGGTGGTGTCGTCCAGCCGGCAAAGCACCGCGCTCTCCTGTGTCTGCTCGTCTGCAAGTCCCAGGCTCACGGGCCCGAGCACGAGCAAAGCCAACCCTCGCTTAATCTTGCGAGAGGTACTCCTTGATGAATGCCACATACTGTCCTTCGCTTTTCACGCCCGGAAACACAGGGCCGACAACCCTGCCCCGGGAGAACAAAACCGTAGTGGGATAATGCTGGCCGACGCCTCGCTGAATCAGCTCCCAGGCTTCGAGCCGCCGGGAGCTTGCCTTTAGCGTGTTGAACTCCGACGGCATCTCCGACAGAAGCAGCGCCGACGCGTGCGGATCCAAAACCGCGAAGACCGGAAGCCCGGTCTTACGTGCGGCTCGTTGCAAGGGCTCCCACCCTTTCAAGGAGTAAGGCATGTGCGGTGACCACACGTAGAGAATGCCTTGAGGATTGGCGGCGGCCACTGCTTCGAAACGAGAATCGTCGAAGGTGTCTTTCATCCGCCCCTCATCGCGGCGGATGAGCGCGGAAGCAAGCTTCGGCGCGCAGCGCTTTGGCTCCCAAGTGATCTTGGTGCTGCTAGTGGGCGAAAGGCGAATGACCTCGAGCCCACCGTCTTTCAAAAGCTTCAGTTCGATCCAAGTCCCGATTTTTCGGGTCGGCGTGCGGTGAACGACTTCCGCTTCCGGAGAAAGAAAAGGTTTCCATATCCGCTCCGGCTCCCAGCGATCGAGAACTCGCTCGGCACTAGCGTGGCACTTTCGGCCTTCGAGCAGCCTTTCAGTCCCGTGCCCTGCCGCCGGGAGAGTCGGCAGGGCCAGGAGGAGTAGAGCGGAAATCGAAAACCGTTTCACTTTGAATGCCCTCTTTTCGGGCGGGCCGAGTGTTTAGCCCGTGGAACTAGGCAATTGCATATCTCTCACCAAGTTTTCGGAGAGCGCCGGGAAAGAATCGAAGCCCGCGCATCTCAATCGGAATTTGGATAGCGACAAAACGGGGCACCCCTTCCCGAAACCGTCGGCGTAATGGAGCCTTTCCAAGCCCTCTCGTTAAACCAATGAAACCCCATCTTTTTTCCCCGTCTAGCCGGAAGGCACCCCATTCGATTACGGCGCAGTCGAAGTGCCCCGCCACGGCACCTAATGCGCAGTGTCACATAAAGCGCGAGACCCCGTGATAGATCGGGCTTGATGATTCGGCTTGGCCTGCTTTGTCTCGTGCTTTTGCTCTCCGGTTGCGGGCGCGATCCCACACTCGAGGAAATCAACGAGTTCAGCCCGTACTTCCAAAGATTCGAAGCGGCTTCCGCGCAATACGGAAGAGATACGTCCGGCGACAGCCGCGTACGCATTTTGTATGGCGCGCTTCATCCCGGCGAAGTCGGGGTGTGCGAACAAGGGCCGTTTCAAGCGCCGCGAGTCTTGGTGAGCCGCCCGGCTTGGCAAGCGCGCTCCGAGGCGGGGCGCGAGGCGCTCATTTTTCACGAATTAGGCCATTGTCTCTTGGGACGAGATCACAAGGATGACTTCGCCGCGCTTCAACGACAGAAAGGCCGCGGCATTTATCTCCCCGCGAGCCTCATGAACACGCGCGGGGTTCGAGCCGAGTACTATGCCGCCGATCGTTCCTACTATCTGAAGGAACTCTTCACCGCCCGATAGTCTTTCGGCCCTCCGTTAGGTACTCTCGTCGGATGTGGGATCGCCCTCTTCGCCGCTGGCGCCATCAATGGCAAAAAGCCGCTAAACTCGCGGACAAAATCTCTTCACTGAGAGCCGTCCTCTTTATTTTCGGAAGCACGGCGACCATCGTGCTACTGGCGCTGGGCAAACGAAGCGCCGCTGAGTGGCTGGCCTTGGTGTTCTTCCTCGGCTTTCTCATCGCGGCACTTTGGCACCGGCGGGTGGCGGGCGCCGCCGCGCGGGCGGCAACTCGCCTAAAACTCACGGAAAGCGCCAAAGCCAAAGCGGAGCTGGCATGGAAGCTCATTCCCGAGCTTCCGCCTTTGCCGCCGCAAAGAAAGTTGCCGAAGTATTTTTTCGATTTGGATCTTGTCCGGGGGCACTCGCTGCTTCGCCTGATCAACACCACGGTTTCCTCGGCGGGCTGGCACCGGCTACTCGACTACTTCGATAGCAACGCGCTTTCCTTGACCGAGCTCGAAGAGCGGCAAGCCAAAGTGAGCGATCTCTTTCGCCTGCGCGTGCTCCGCCGCCGGTTTCTGGCGGTCTGCGCAGATTTCGCGGGCCGCATCGATTCCGAGGCTCTCGTCGCGCTCGTGGGACAAAGCCTTCACACACCAAAAGCCGTGACTTACTTTTTGATCATTCTCGTCGTGCAGACGGCGGCGGTGGCGGCTTTCGCCCTGTCGGCGTTGAAAGGATGGCCCCCGCTTTTTCTGCTCTTAGGAGCGGGAGCAGCTCTCCTTTACCGCTGGGGTGGGCGAGAGATCCGGATCCTCGCCGCTTATGGCGACGCTTTGGTGATTGAAGCGTCTCTCGGTAATCTTTTGGTCCTGGTGGAGCCCTTGCGACGCCTGAGACGAGCCGGCCGGCC
Source organism: Pseudomonadota bacterium (assembly GCA_043767805.1). Lineage (GTDB taxonomy): Bacteria > Bdellovibrionota > FAC87 > UBA2466 > UBA2466 > CAZZHG01. Next base: position 2,785 of record JAYUGC010000065.1, read on the forward strand.
GGAGCTCAACGCGCTTCTTTCGCCCTTCGAAGGCCCGCGGAATCCCGCGGTGGAGTTAAAACGACTCGAGCGCATCACCGGCTTTCTAGGGGTGCGCCAAAATCCTTTGCTCCACTTGGGAATGAATTTGACTTTCCCCTGGGACTTTTTTTGGACACTGAGACTCGAGAAAGTGCGGCGGGAGATCGCGGAGTCCCTTCCCGACTGGCTTTTTCGCCTGGCCGAAGTGGAGGCGCTCGCTTCGCTCGCCGAGTGGCAAGCGACCCATCCCACCTATAATTTGCCCACGTTTTCGGCGACTACCGAGCTGCACGCGGTGAACCTGGGCCACCCGCTCATTTCGCCCGAGAAAAGAGTCTCCAACGATTTGCCTCTCGGCGCGGATACGAAATGCCTTCTAATCACGGGCTCCAACATGTCGGGAAAGAGCACCTTCCTGCGCTCGCTCGGCATCAACTTAGTGCTCGCCAAAGCAGGCACTTCCGTCTGCGCGAAGAGCTTCGCGGTGTATCCCGCCCGGCTCTACACCTCGCTTCGAGTCGAGGACTCGCTGGAGGACAACCTCTCTTCCTTCTACGCCGAAGTGAAAGAACTAAAGCAAATCCTGGATTCGGCGAGCGTCGGCACTTTCTTTCTTATCGACGAGATTTTTAGAGGCACCAATAACCGCGAACGGCTCATCGGAAGCCGGGCGTACCTGCGAGGACTAGCGCGCACGAAAGCCATCGGTCTCGTCACCACCCACGACTTGGAGCTGACCAGCTTGGCCTCCGAGTTTCCGGGTTTCAAAAACGGGCATTTCCGCGAGGATATCCACGATGGGAAGATGACCTTTTCCTATCGGCTTTCCACGGGGCCTTGCCCCACCACCAACGCGCTTCAAGTCATGAAGCTCGCGGGCCTTCCCATCGAAGACAATCCGGCGTCATGAAAGCGCTCACCCCCTCTCGTTTCGACTGGGTCATCTCCCTCTCTCTTTCCAATTTTCTTTTTTGGCGAGACTGGCTGAACGTGCTCACCAATACCGACGAGGGGGGCACGGAAGCGCTCTATCTCGGACTTAGGCAATCGTTGACGGGGTATCTCGCCCTTCCCGCCTACGTCATGGCACTCACGATCCTGATTTGGCTCGGAGTACGCGCCCTGCGCTCGCTACCCTTTCCTCGTCCGGCCAGACTTTTCGGAAAAATCGGGGCGACGCTTCTGGCTCTGGTCGCGCCCTTCGTGCTTTTCACTTTTAGTTGGTCGATCTTTTTGGCCTTTCAACCCAAAGGCGAGACCCTCGCCGTGCCCTCGACTCGAAATCCTTCCTTGCACCGCACTTTGGTCCTCTTGTTCGATGAAATGGATGAGACGATCTTCTTTCGGGAAAGAGAAGCCGGCTTCTCTCTTCCGCACCTGGACGAATTTCGAAAGCAAGCGTTTCTTGGAACGAAGGCGTTCTCTCCGAACGGCTGCACTTTACTAGCCATTCCGACTTTGTTGACGGGCCACCTCACCACTGAAGCCAATGCGACGAGCGCCTCCGAGCTCAAAGTCCAGGCCGATGGCAAAACGTCCTCTTTTTCCGAGATGCCGCAAATCTTCTCGCAGGCCAAAGCCTCGGGGGCTCGTACCGGCATCTTGGGGTTCTTTCACCCTTATTGCCGGCTGTTTGGAAGGTACACGCACCGCTGCCGCTCGTTTTCCTCTCTCGAGTACGATTACGGCGAGTTTCCTTTCGTCCCGCTCACTTTTCAGCCGCCGTGGACGGCGAGGGAGATCCTCACTCACCGACGCAATTTCGCTCTCTTCGCCGAAGCGGCGACCGCCATGGTCGCCGATCCTTCTTACGATTTGATCTATTTTCACGTTCCCTTGCCGCGGCCTCCCGGCATCTCCGCCGGGAAGGCTGGCTACGGCCAGGACGGCTTTCTCGCCAACGGCGCTCTCGCCGATAAGCTCTTCGGCGAGTTGCGCCGGCAACTGGAGCGCGCGGGAATGTGGGAGCAAACCCAAATTCTCATCACGGCCGATCATGGTTACCGTGACTCCCCTCGCGCGCTGGAACTTTCCGAAGGGCGAAGCCGCTATTTGCGAGTGCCGTTCCTGGTGAAGTTCGCGGGAAAAGTAGACGCCGCCTCCTTCGATCTTCCCTTCTCGACCGGTGCTTTGAGCTCCTGGGTCGACGGCCTCTTAAACGGTGAGCTGAAAAACGCGGCGGCGCTCGAAGCTCGGCTGAAGCTAAGTCCCGCGCCCCTGGGCGAGCCCGCCCGATCCCAGAACGAGTACTGCAAGCTTCCTCGCCCCACGCCGTAGAGTCGCCGTACAATGGCCCCATGCCGAACTCGCCCATCCTTGCCAGTTTCTTAGGACCTTTCTCTATCCGCTTCTCGCCGATAGAGAGCCCGGACTTCGGCCGAGTGACATTTTTCTGCGAGAGAGAGACGGATGGCAGGCCGAAGAAGCTCTCCCCGGCGGCACGCGGACTCTCTACGCTTTGCGCCGGATTTGATTCTCCCGGACCAGTGTGCGTTAATCCCGGTTGATGAAAGCCATTTGCCTGCTCTTCTTCGCGCTCCCCCTCTTCGCGGCGGCTCCTCCTCTGACCACTCTCGCCGAGCGCACCCAGTGGAAACAAACGGGCCGCTACGCCGAGGCTACCCAGCTCTGCGAGGCTTTCCCCAAAGCGTTTCCGGGACAAGCACGGTGCTTTACGTTTGGTAAATCCGCCGAGGGACGGCCTATGGTCGGTCTCGTAGTGTCTTCCGACGGCACGCTCAATCCCAAGGCGGCGCAAAAGAAGAACCGTCCCGTCCTTTTCATTCAAGGCGGCATTCACGCCGGCGAAATCGACGGTAAGGACGCCGGCTTTCTCGCGCTACGGGAGATGCTCGCCAAGGAACAGATTCCCGAGGGCCTCGCCAAATCCACCGTGGTTTTCGTTCCGGTCTTCAACGTCGACGGGCACGAGCGCTTTGGGAAGTGGAACCGCCCGAATCAGGTGGGGCCTGAAGAGATGGGCTGGCGCACCACCGCGCAAAACCTCAACTTGAACCGCGACTACATGAAAGCGGAAGCCCCCGAGATGGCCGCGATGATCGCGTGGCTTAGAGAATGGGACCCGGTCCTCTATGTGGACCTTCACGTCACGGACGGCGCGGACTTTCAGCTCGGCGTTTCGGTGACCGTTCAGCCGTCTCGTTATGGCCCGAAGAAATTGAGACAAGTCGGCGAGGAAGTACGCGAGAAAATGATGGGTCGTCTAAAAAAACTCGGCCATCTCGCCGTCGATTTCTACCCCAGCTTTCGAAAGGACGACGATCCCACTTCCGGATTCGAGGAGTACGCCCCGCTTCCGCGGTTTTCCCACGCCTATTGGGCGCTTCATAACCGGATCGGCGTGTTGGTGGAGACTCATTCCTGGAAGGACTACGCCACCCGGGTCAAGCTCACCCACGACACGATTCTGCAGCTCGTGGATCTCGCCCGCCTAGAGGGACGAGACTGGCTTTCCGCAGTGCATGCGACCGAAAAGTCCGAGATGAGCTTGGGAGGCGACGACGTTCCCCTCACTTTCGCCGCCACGGATAAGACGAAGACCATTTCTTTTCCCGGTTACGCCTACAAGCGAGAGCCTTCGCCCGTCTCGGGAGGCTTTCGCGTCACTTACGATCCGAGTAAGCCCGAAGTTTGGAAAGTACCTTTTTATTACGAGCTGAAGCCCAAGAAAGAAGTCCGCGCTCCGAAGGGCGGCTACCTCGTCCCCGCAGCGTATGCCGGCTGGGTCTCGGAGAAGCTGAAAATTCATGGCATTGGGTATGAGCTCGTCGATAAGACGCGCACTCTCGATGTGGAGACGTTTCGGGCGACGGAAGCGGTCCTTGCTAAAAATACGTTCGAAGGAAAGACGGCCCTCGCGGTTCAGGGCGAATGGAAGCGGGAGAAGCGCGAAGTAGTAAAGGGCTCCCTCTATGTTCCACTCACTCAGCCTCTTTCTCGGCTCGCCGTAAATCTTTTTGAGCCTGAGGCGCCGGACTCTCTCGTTGCGTGGGGGTATTTCAACTCGGCTTTCGAGCGCAAGGAGTACATGGAGGCCTATGTCGCCGAAGGCCTAGCCGACACGATGTTAAAAGATCCGAAAGTAGAGAAAGAGTTCAAGGCGCGAGTCGAAGCGGATGCGGAGTTCGCCAAAGACCCCGAGAAGCGACTCGACTTCTTTTACACCCGCCACCCGTCTTGGGATGAGCGCTACCGCCTCTACCCAGTCTACCGAGCCCCCCGCTCCCCCAACCCCTAAAAGATGCCTGGGTCGGCACCTTTTAGCCAGCCACTCGGATTTCGAAAAACAAGGGCTTTGGGGAGCGCGAAAGAAAAACGGCTCGCCGTTCAAACTACGAAAGCGAGCCGTTTTCCCTTCACCGACTAAAAAAGCCGGTGATGCTGGGTCACCTTCCGATGGGGTTGCACTTCGCTCACACCGCAGCGGGACCACACTTTTAACCTAGGCTTTTCCTAGGCGGGGTCAAGCTGAGCCATTCACTCGCAACTGGCGAGCTGCTCGAGGATGAGCGTGCCAAGATGTTCCACCTTGTGCTGGCCAATGCCGTAAACCTTCTCGAGATCCTCGATAGAGTGCGGGTTCTTTTTCGCAAGATCGCGGAGCGTCTTGTTGCTGAATACGAGAAACGCGGGGATATCGTGCTCTTCCGCGTACTGCTTGCGCCAGTCTTTCAGCATTTCCTCGCGCACACCCTCTTTCGCCGTCAGGGGCGCGTCGCCGTCCACCTCGCCCTTGCCCTTTTTCGATTTCGCCTTCGACTTCGGCTGAGCTCTCGCCATCGAATCGTCCAGTACGCCTTGCGGCGGCGGCTGAACCCGGCGCGGAGATTTCGGATCGCAAATGTCGCAATGGCCACAGGCCTTCATGCGGAAGGAATCGCGGAAGTAAGTGAGAATCCCCGCGTGACGGCACTCCCCGCCCTCGACGAACTGGATCATGGTGTCGAGCGCGCGCCAGCGGCGGTTGATGCTCGCCGCGTCGGCTTCCGATTGCTGGATGAAATAGGAATGGAGTCCCTTGTCCTTTTTGGCATAGAGCAAAAGACAGGTGGAAGGCTTGCCGTCGCGGCCAGCGCGTCCCATTTCCTGGTAATAGCTCTCGACGTTGGCGGGCATTTGAAAGTGCGCGACTAGGCGCACGTCAGGGTGATCGATGCCCATGCCGAAAGCATTCGTCGCGGCGAGAATCCGAATTTTCCCCGAACCGAACTCCCCCTGGATGCGCGTGCGCTCTTCGGTACCGAGACCGGCGTGATAGTAACCGACATTTGAAAACTCCGAGCCGAGCTCGGTGCAAACTAGTTCCGTCTGCTTGCGCGTGCCGCAGTAAATCAGAATGCGGCCTTCCGAAAACTGCCTTACCGCGTAGGAAAGCCGCTGAATTTTCTCGCCGTCGCCGTCGGCGTTCTCCACCTGATAGTAAAGATTGGAGCGATAAAAACCGTGAATGTGCCTATCGGGATTGCGCAGGCCCAGCGTACGCACGATGTCGCCCAGGACTTGAGGCGTGGCCGTCGCGGTCAGCGCCAGAATGGGAACGTCCGGACGCAGCTCCCGCAAAAGGTTCAGCTTGTAATAATCTTTTCGGAAATCGGGTCCCCATTGCGAGACGCAATGAGACTCGTCGATGGCAAAGAGCGAGACGTTTTGATTTTTGATCCACGTCGCAAAGCCGGGCTTCTGCACGCGCTCCGGGGACACGTAGAGCAGAAAGCTGCTCTCTCGCTTTAGTTCGGCGAAGGCTTGTTGTTTCGCTTCCAAATCTTGCCCGGAGTGCAGGCACGCCGCGGGAATGCCGAGCTTACTGAGCGCCCGAACCTGATCTTCCATGAGCGCGATGAGCGGAGAGATGACGACGACGATACCCGGCTTTGAAATAGCCGGCAGCTGATAGCAAAGCGACTTACCGCCGCCCGTGGGCATCACGGCCAACGCATCCCGCCCACCCAGGACGGACTCGATCACTTCCTTTTGTCCCTTCCGAAACGAGGGAAGGCCAAAGCGATCGTGGAGTAAAACCGGGAGCTCAGCTGGGGTGGAAATTTCGGGCACGACCCAGAGTGGTACCAGGAAATCGAGTCGGGGCCAACCGGCAACGGGGAGCGTCCGCAAAGCGTTGCTGGACGGGCCCCCATGACATAGATTTCTCTCATGCGCCTAAGTCTTCTCTCGCTTTTTCTTCTCACGGGGTGCGTCACCGTGCCCCGGAACTGCCAGCCCTTACTGCCGGGAGGCCTCGACGTCTCCTACTTCAGCGGTAAATGCAGAAAACTCATCTTTCACGGCGAAGATCGCACCATCTACTGCCGCGAAGAAGCGCTGCTCTACGAGCCGGATAAAACGTCGCGCACTCTCGTTTTTCTTTCCGATAATCCCCACGAGCTCTTTTCCTTCACGGGCCCGCCGTTCTCCGTGGATCCCAATTCCTTGCGATTCGACGTACATCGCACCATCCGCGCGCCCCGCAAAGCTTTGGGATCGGACATGGCGGGGGTTCCGGAAAAAGGCGCCTGCGACTTCGTGGTACGAGACTCGAAAACGTATTTAATACGCTGCCAGTCGAGGAACGAAAAAGGCAAAGAGACCTTGATCGAGTTCGCGACCACCGATACGCGGCCCCTCTGGTGCAAGGAAGACTTCCCGACTGCCAGCCTAAGCCCCCCGCCTCGCTCTCCGCCCCCCCTCAGGCCCAGCCAAGGAGGCCAGGTATCTCTTTAAGGAATCTGGGTGGCTTCGAGAAGCGAGAGACTGGGACTCAGTCCAGGCGAGCTTTGGTGCGCCTTGATCACGTTCTGGTAAACGCCGTAAGAAGGGCGCGGCGTACGGACGAAGGTCTGATAGTCGACGTGAACCAAACCGAAGCGAGGCTCGAAGCCTTTGATCCATTCGAAGTTATCGATGAGAGACCAGTGGTAATACCCACGAATGTCCGCGCCGGCTGAGCGGGCCCGGGCGATTTCTTTTAGGTGCTCGACGAGATAGTGCGACCGGCGAGAGTCCGGCGCATCGGCGATGCCGTTCTCGGTAATGTAGAGCGGAAGCTTGTACCGGCTCAAGAAACGGATCATGCGGCCCAAGCCGCTGGGATAAATCGCCCACCCCAAGTCGCTCGTCTTGTCCTCGGGCTTTGAGAAAATGACGCCCACGGGAACCCGGCGCGTCCGCACGAACGACGCTTCCGCCGCTTGCGGTCCCCAGCAAACGTAAACGCGCATGTAGTAATTGATGCCGAGAAAATCGACGGTGGGCCGCCCGCGCGCTTCCCAGACGGGCTTGGGGTAAGGGACGAGTCCCAGCACGCCGAAATGTTGCTTGCGCCCAGTGACCGCGTCCGGCCAGGCCCGGTTGTAAAAGCGGCGAAACACGCTCGTCATCGCGCGCTCGATGGGATTACCCGGATGAGCCGCCTGAAAATCGATCATGTTGTGAGCAATGCCCACCTGGCGCGGCCAATCTTTCCAGGGACCCGTGCGAAGCACCGTGGACTTATGAATGCGATCGTAGGCAAGCACGTGCGCGCGGAGCAAGTTTCTCGACGTCAAAGCGCACTTCAACGGGTCGTACTCGGCGGGAGGCATGAAGCCCCCCAAGTACTGCCCCACCGCCATGCCGTTCGGCTCGTTCAACGTGCACCAGAGCGGAATGCGCCCGCCGATTTCTTTGAGCACGAAACGGGTGAAGCCCGCGAACTTATCGGGCGCCTGCTCCCAGGTGAACCCACCTTTTTCGGAAAGCCAGCGCGGAACCGTGAAGTGAAGGAGCGTCGCCATGGGCGCGAGCTTTCGCTTTTCACACTCGTTAATTAGCTCTCGGTACCACTCCATGGCCTCTTGGTTCCAAGCCCCCTGCTCGGGCTCCAAGCGAGACCATTCGATGGAGAAACGATAACTGTTCAGGCCTAAGTCTTGGGCGAGGCGCAAGTCTTCCTCGTACCGATTCCAATGATCGGTAGCGGCGCCCGAGTGCGCGCCGCCTTCGATATTTCCTTGCTGCTCCCAATGCCACCAGTCGTTGTGGACATTGCCGCCTTCGATTTGATGACTGCTCGTAGCCGCGCCCCACAGAAAGGGAGCCGAGCCGGAAAATTCGGTCACGCCAGAACGCCCCCAGGCAAAATCCTCAAGCGGCTCCCGCGCCAGTGAATGCGGTTACCGACGGCGATGTGGCACCAGAGGGGAAAAGCCAAAATTTCGCGTGCCGCCCAGCCAATCAAAGTCTGAAGAGTCGGGCGTACGTCGAGCGTCCCCAGCAAACAAAGATCCGCGGTCAGCCAAACCAAGAGATGGGCCGAGAAAAAAGCCCAGGAGGAAACACCCTTCCATTCGTGGAGCGCGAAGGCGCCGATAAGACCCGAGAGCACCGCGCCGAACGCGGGCTCCAATAAGAACGCCCACGGCGCTTGCGCCTTGCGGATGCGTCCCCAGCGGATGTGCCGCGACCAGAAATCCTTGATGCCGTACACGCCGATGTGCTGGTGAATGGGATCGGAAGCGATCTCCACTTTGAGGCCCAATTTTTGAACGGCTTTTCCCGCCATGTAATCTTCGGCGACATAACGGCCGAGAGCGCGGATACCGCCGATGCGATCGAACGTCCGGCGCCGAAAGAGCATGGACTTACCGACGACACAGGGATGGCCCGCCGCACTGGAGAGATGCATCCACCGGGTGTAAAAGCTATTCAAGTAAGCCGCTTCCAAGGTCCCGCCCACCCCTTTCGGCCCGTGCCCCGCCACGATGGCGGTCACGATACCGACATCGCTCCGCAGAAAGGGAACGATCCGCCGCAAATAATCCGGCGCCACGCGCACATTGCTATCGCTAATGAGCCTCACGTCGTGCGCCGCCTCGTCGTAAGAAATCACCAAGTTGTTCACCTTGGGATTTTGTCCGACGGCGACGCTACCCACGATGAGCCGCGCCTTTACCTTAGGGTACTCGGCCATGACCTGCTTTACTACCCGAACGGCGGGATCCTCGCCGTCACTGACGGAAAACAGGATCTCGTACTCGGGATAGTCGAGCTTGAAGAAGGATCGGATATTGGCCTCGAAGCCCTCGTCCTTGCCCTTAAAGGGTTTCAAAATCGAGACCGGCGGCGCGGGATCGGGTAAAGGCAGCACGCGCCAGGAGCGAAGAATGGCATACCACGTTCCCCACAGGGTGCTTCCGAGAGCGAAAGCCCACGTCAGAAGTGCGAGAGCGATGAGAGGACCAGCCGTATCGTCTAGCCACACAACCCAATTATCCCGCCCCCCAATTAAGGTTGGGCAAAGAGACCTTCAGTTTTGCATGAAGGCTTAAGCGCGCGCGGCGCAGTGCTTGGCTAAAGTCGCCAAAAGCTCGTCCACATCGATGGGCTTACGCACCAGATCAACGTTCGCCATGGCTTGCGAGTGATACGTAGAGCTTCCATTGGCTGTGGCCACCACGACCGGGATGTCTTTCAGCTTAGGCTCGGCGAGCTGATGACGTCGGAACTCCCAGCCATCCATGATGGGCATCATCAGATCGAGCAGAATGACACTGGGGAGCGGCGTGCCGCTCTGAAATCCGTCAAGCGCCTCGCGTCCGTTACCGAAGGCGCGAACCTGATAGCCCTCCATTTCGAGCAGCTCGATGGTTACATCGCGGATGTCTTTATCATCTTCGACGATCCAGATAAGCTCACCTTTGCCTCCTGGAGTCATAGGCCACCTCGTGGAAGAGTGAGAGTGAAGGTCGAGCCTTCCTCGGGACGGCTGATCAAACTGACCGAGCCATGATGGGCCTCGGCGATTTGCCGCACGATATAGAGACCGAGACCCATGCCACTCGGTTTTCCGCGGGACGAGCCGCGTTCGAACCGGTCGAAAATTCTTATCTGATCGCTTTCGCTGATGCCCTTGCCCGTGTCGGATACGACGAGAATCACCGTCGTCTCATCGCCTGAAATCGAGAGACGAATGGGCTTGCCGGGCGCGTACTTGATGGCGTTCGAAAGGAGATTGGTGAGGGCTTGCTCCACTCGCAGCTCGTCCCAAACGCCTTTGCCATCGCCTTTCTCGATCAGTTCTATCGACGAGCCCACCGCCTGGGCTTCATCGGCGAAGCGCAGCGCGAGCTCCTGGCAAAGCACCGTGAGGTCCATGGGCTTTGGCTGGACGGAAAGCTTGCCGTGAACGAGACGGGAGACGTCGAAAAGCATGTCGACCAAGCCACCTAGGCGTTTTGCCTGCTTTCCCGCCGCCAGGATCCGATCGAGATAAGCCTTCAAAATGGGATGAGCGGGCGCCTCACGCGTGAGCGATCGCCCGAGCATCTGAAGATTTAGCGACAAGGAAGTCAAAGGCGTTCGCAGCTCGTGGGAGGCAATGGAGAGAAACTCGTCCCGGACGCGAATGGCGCCCTGGGCGTCTTCGAAGAGCCGTGCGTTGTCCATGGCGATGCCGGCCCGCCGCCCCAGCTCCTCGGCGACTTCGAAATCTTGCCGCGTATAATGGCGCTTGGATTCCGCAAAGGCGAAGGTGAGCGCCCCGAGCACGCGGCCGCGAGCGGAGAGAGGAACGATCATGAGCGACTGCAAACCGAGCTGGCGAAGGTGCTCTAGATGCGCCTCGTTTTGCGCGGCCTCTCGCAAAACTTCGTCCGTGACGTTTTCCAAATAGAAGGCAGCTCCCGTTCGTCCCACTTCGGCCGCGCCGTATTTCGAGATCGACTTGCCTGGATAGAGCTCGTTCAGCTGATACGCCCATTCCACTTTCGAAGGATCGGTATGCACCACCGAGAGGCGCTCGATCTGCCCTTCCGGCCCGAAAAGATCGACCGCGCACCAGTCGGCGAACTCCGGGACGGAGAGGCGCGCGACGGTGGACAAAGTGAGTTTGAAATCGAGAGACGAGACGAGGGCTTTACTCGACTCGGCGAGAAAGAGATTCATCTCCTGAGACGTCTTCTGATCGTGAATGTCGGTGGCCGTCCCCACCCATCCTTGGATCGCGCCCTCGGCGCTGCGCACGGGGACCGCGCGGCCGAGGTGCCAGCGGTAAGCGCCATCGTGACGGCGGATGCGGTACTCCGCTTCGAAAACCGAGCCGCCGGAAATAGAGCTCGCCCAGCAGGCGTTCATGGCCGGCAAATCTTCCGCGTGAATGGCCTGAGTCCAACCGTCCCCGCTCCTCTCGCCGAAGGTGCAGCCGGAATAATCCAGGCACCGGCGATTGGCGTAATCCGTACTGCCGTCCAATTTGGTGGTCCAAACGAGCTGAGGCATGGCCTCGGCCAAAGTTCGAAACCGGGTTTCCCGGCCTTTATACCCTTCCATTTTCTCGACTTGCACCAGGGCATCGAGTCCGGGCCCCAGAAGAATGGCGATCGCTTCGAGATCCTGTAGCTCCGTCAGGCTTTTCGACGTGGCTTCTCCGCCGAGAAAGGCCACGCCAAAGCATCGCCCTCGGCTGAGCAAAGGAACCCCGCAGAGCGCCCCAAGTCCCGCGACTTCCGAAAAGTCGAAGGATTGGAGTTTGGGAGGCCAAGCGACCTCGGGCGGACAGCGATACGAAAGGGTGTCCGCGAGCTCATCTCGGAGAGAATTGGGAATGGCCTTCGAGCCAATGAAACGGCTTAGGGAGAGGCTGCCCTCGGGGAGCCAAAGAGCCGCAAATCCGCCAAACTTTCGCTCCAGCCAGTTGACCACTTGGGCGCCTGAGCCCGCCAGAGTTTCGCTGGGCTGGGACAGGATTTCGGAAACCTCTGAAATCAAAACGGAAACAGGACCACACGATGCGTCATACCCTCGTTTGAGTTCCGGCTTCAGGAGATCCATCAGTGTTTTGATACTAGGTGGTTCTATTACGGTCCCGCTTCGGGCCAGTTTCGTCAAGGGCGCTTGAATGCTGGACTTTTCGACCCTTCATCCGCTATGACTCACTCCAACCTTCACGTGCGGGAGCCCCCTTTTGGGCCCCGGCACTGAAGCGGAGGCCCAAACCGTGAACGTCCTTCTAGTCGACGATGACATCTCGATGCTCCGGATCTTCGAGGAGCTCCTCAAAGAAGAAGGCCATCAGGTGATGACCGCCCTTTCGGGCGAGGACGCTTTCCCCATTCTAAAACAAAATGGGCCGCCTGACCTACTTCTCGTGGACTCTTCCATGCCGCGCATGTCCGGCTCGGAATTTTTGACCAAAGTGAAAGCGGACTTCCCCGAAGTGTTCGAGAAGTCCCGAATCGTCGGCTTCACCGCGTTTCAAAAGGGCGCCTCCGTCATCCGCGATTTCGAAGCCCAGGTCCACGAGCTGGTGGAGAAGCCCCGGGACATCGACGAGTTCTTGAATTTCATCCGTGGCCTTTCCAGCCACCGTCCGTGAAAAGACTCATCCGTATTCCCAAGCAGGCCTGGCGCTCGGTGAGCTCAGCCCTCAATCGCCGAAGCGATCTGTCGTCGGTCGTGAGCCAGGCCAACCCCAACGCGTCCCTATCCGAGCGAGTGCGCTGGATGGAAACGCTGATGGATTGGATCGGTTACACATCCCAGCTCAGTCATGACTTCGACGTCACCACCGGCCAGCTCCATTGGGTGCGCATCCGCTTTCTTTTGCAATTCCTAAATCGCAATCCCGAGTGGCAATTGAAAGTAAGACTCACGCTCCGCTCGGTGCTCGATCAAGTCTCCGGAGTCGAGCTCTTCTCCCGGACCGGTCTCACCCAGGATCGGGCGCTGGTTTCCGAGCTCGTCGATCGCCTGCTTAAAAAAATTCTGCCCGCGCCGCCTCAGGAACGAAACCTCGACGATCTGTTTCCCAGACTCTTTCGTTCTTTCAACGACGCGGTTTGGGTCGAGCACCTTCCCGAGGACGTCTTTACGGGCCTCGTCTCTCTCATCGACGTCGAAAAGCGCCGCAAGGAAACTCCGGGAGTCCGCCAGTCCATGGCGGATGCTCTCGTCGTGCTCGGATCGGAGGTCGCGGCCCGCGGCATTTCCCCCGAGATGCGAACGCGCCTGCCTTTTCCGTCCATCCGGCACTCGCCGTTCTTGCAGCTGAGAAAGCACCTCGATTTGATCGTCCTGGGCGTGCTCGAGGGCAAGAAGCTGAGGCCGGGGAGCTGTAAGGAAGACATCGACAGCTGCTTTGGCGCCGTCGAGCGTATTTTTCATCAGCTGGACAAGGAAGGCGTTAGCGTTGGTCTCGTCTATAATCTCGAGGCGCAGAAGGCGGCCTTGAAGCGAATCGTGACTCTGCTCGACCTCCTCGACCGCGAGGATGCCCTTACCGATCACAAAGTCATCACTGGGTTCTGGGCCGATATGATCCGCGAAAGCCTGAGGGCCCGCCACATCCGGCCGCTCCTCAGCAGCAATTTAAAGCTACTGTCCCAAAAAATCGTCGAGAGAGCCGGAGCGTCGGGAGAGCACTACATCTGCCGGACGCGGGAAGAGTATCGCCAGATCGTGCGCGCGGGGCTCGGCGGCGGCTTTCTCACCGTCTTCACCACGCTATTTAAGTTCATCATCACGGGGCTGCATCTGCCGCTCTTCTTCGAAGGGTTGTTCGCCTCGCTCAATTACGCGGGCAGTTTTGGGCTCATGCAGGTCGCGCACTTTAGTCTCGCGACCAAGCAACCCGCGATGACCGGGCCCGCGCTCGCCGGAAAGCTCCGGGAGCTGAAAGGCGCGCGCGACATCCGCGAGTTCGTGGACGAAGTCGCGCGCCTCACGCGGTCGCAGTTCGGCGCGGCGTTTGGCAACGTGGCCGCCGCCCTGCCAGGCGCCGTCCTGCTGGATCTCCTCTATTTTTCCTTAAAAGGCTCCCACCTTCTCGGCGCGGAAAAAGCCCTTCACTCCCTGGACAGCCTTAGCCCTTTCACTACGCTGACCATTCCATTTGCCGCCTGGACCGGCATCGTTCTTTGGTCGGCAGGACTCGCCGCCGGCTGGGTGGAGAACTGGGTCGTCTACCGCCAGCTTCCGGAGGCCATCGCCCAGCACCGCTTCCTACTCCCCGCCTTCGGGGAACGGCGCGTGCGCCGGCTGTCGGAATGGTTTGCTCATAACGTCGGGGGCCTGGCGAGCTGCGTCTGGCTCGGCGTTTTCCTCGGATTTACTCCGGTGGTGGGCGCCTTCTTCGGCTTTCCGTTCGAAGTCCGGCACGTGACGTTATCGTCGGCCGGCGTCGGCTTTGGCATCGCGGCGCTCTTCGGGCCGAATTTTCCTTACCTCACGCTCGGCGTGGCGCTCTTCGGCCTCGGCGTCATTTTGACGTTGAACCTCGGCGTGAGCCTAACCTTGGCCTTCACCCTCGCGTGCCGCGCGCGCGATGTGCGCACCCGCTCGATTTGGTTGCTCGTCCGCTCCACCACGACGGAGCTGAGAAAGCGGCCGATGTACTTCCTCTTCTCCCCGCGCCGGCGGCACGCGGCCCCCGAAGCCTAAGCCGCTTGCGAGACTATTTTGGCCTTCTCGGGAGACGCGAGAGGCGCCAAAGCTTGCAGCTCCTCGGTGAGTAACTGAAAGAGATCTCCGAAGGAGACCAGTCCCACCGCGAAGCCGTTCTCATCGACTACGGGCACGCGGCGCACTTCGGCCCGATTCATAATCTGCAACACTTCGTAGATCCCGTCATTGATACCGACGGTTTCCACCGAGCTCGACATGATGTCTTTCACCGGCGACTTCTCGCAGTTGCGTCCGCTGGCGACGCAGCCCAGAACGATATCTCGATCGGTGACGATGCCCGTGGGACGCCCGTCCTCGACGATAAGCACCGCGCCCACGTTCTCTTCTTCCATTATCTCGGCCACTTCCTGCACGCTAGTGTCCTCGGAACAGGCGACGAGCTTTTGTTTCAAAAGAGTTCTCATAGCCATGCCAGCCTCCTTTTTATTTCCCGATTGTGGTTTAGGGACGTGCAACTTCCATTCCGGGACAAAATGTGCGGCTGGGGTCGCTAAGATTCCGCCCGGAAAATTGACTGGCTCTGACCCCGAGGTGTACGAAGAAATTCTCACATGAGACGCGCTCGTGTCCTGTTAGTCGAAGATAATCTCGCGGACCAAAGACTGACGACCTACTGGTTCCAGGCTGCCGCCCTCGCTCACTAATTTGTGGCGTCCTCACAGAGTCTTCACTCGGCCTAGTTACAGTTTTATGGACGCAAAGGCAGCCTGCGTATCCGCTGCTTCGAGCAGGCATTCCGTTTGCAAACTTTGTGAGGCGATGAGCGGACTACGTACCTTACTAGCTTTTCATTGTTTCTTAGCCTTGGGGCTCGCCGAGCCCGTTCGCACGGCCGAAGAGTGCGCGGTATTTCTGCGGCCTCTGGTGGTAAACGCATTCCAGCAAAAATTCGATTTGGCCATTCCCCTTCACATCCACGATCGCACGCTGAAGCATGCATATCTTCCGCTGAAGCAAACCGGAACTTTTTACGATCCCGAGGCTCTTTACATCGGCATCGCCAACAACCTCGGCGCGGATGGCTTTCATCATTACTATCTTGTTTCGGGTAACCGACGCTTCGATGCCATCCCCGGAAAGCCCGCGAAAGTCCACGATACGAAATCGGGGTCCGCTCCCATCATCACCCAAGGCGTCGTCTTCCGCTTAAAGCTTCCTGCCGAAGTGCGCGCTAAAGTCATGGCCGACATGAAAGCGAGGGAGGGAACCGATTGCCTAACCTGCTTGCACCCGGTAATCGAGATTTTGAACGAGAACGGAATTCATATCGCGCCCGACGGGCACGGCATGAATCAGTTGAGTACGGCTCAAATTTCGACGGGCCTTCTCTCCGGGCAGGCGACTTGGAACGGCAAGCCCGTACCCACGGAAGCCTTTGCCACGAGCTCCGGCCAAGTCGCTCCCTACCTCGTCAATGCGATGAATATGGACGAGATGGCTCGAGCCCGCTTGGAAGCGCGGCCAAAGCCCGCGGAATAGGCATTTTTTACCGACTTGGGCGTTGAACCCGCCCCCTGGTTTGGGTATATGTGCCCTACTCATGATCAGCACAACCGAACTCAGTCTCACCTTTGGAAGCCGCCGTCTATTTGAGGGAGTGAACATCAAGTTCGTGCCTGGAAACTGTTATGGGCTCATCGGCGCGAACGGCGCGGGAAAAACGACTTTTCTGAAGATTTTGGCCGGCATTCAGCCGCCTTCCAGCGGCACCGTGAACCTGACGCCCGGGGAAAGGCTCTCGTTCCTCCGGCAGGAGCAGTTCGCTTTCGATCAGCACTCCGTTTTAAAGACGGTCATCATGGGCCAGCCGCGCCTTCACGCCGTGATAGAAGAGCGCGAAGCGCTCTACGCCAAAGCGGAAATGACGGACAAGGAAGCCGACCGCGCCGCCGACTTGGAAGAAGAATTCGGCGACATGAACGGGTGGGGAGCGGAAGCGGACGCGGCCGTGCTTCTCGATGGCTTGGGCATCGAGACTTCGCTCCACGAAAAAAAGATGGCGGAGCTCAAAGGTTCCGAAAAGGTAAAAGTCCTTCTCGCTCAAGCACTCTTCGGAAACCCCGACGTTCTCTTGCTGGATGAGCCCACCAACCATTTGGACCCGAAAGCGGTCGTCTGGCTCGAAGAGTTTCTCTACGATTTCGAAAAGACCGTGATCGTAGTCTCGCATGATCGCCACTTCATCAACAAGGTCTGCACGCATATCGCCGACATCGACTACAACAAGATCCAGCTCTACTCGGGCAACTACGATTTCTGGTACGAGTCGAGTCAGATGGCCCTTCGTATGGCGCAGGAAAAGCATCGCAAGGGGGAAGAGAAAGCGAAAGAACTGAAAGAGTTCATCGCCCGGTTCAGCGCGAACGCCTCGAAGTCCAAGCAGGCGACCTCTCGTAAGAAGCAGCTCGAAAAGCTCACCATCGAGGACATCAAGCCTTCGACCCGCAAATACCCTTTCGTGGGCTGGAAGCCGGACCGGGAAGCGGGCGATCAGCTCCTTTACGTCGAGAATCTCTCCAAAGCCACCGAAGGCAAAGAGATCCTGAACAACGTCACCTTCGAAGTGAAAAAAGGCGAGAAGATCGTCTTTACGGGCGACGACCTCGCGATTTCCGCGCTTTTTCGCACGCTGATGGGCGAACTGAAGCCGGACTCCGGCAAGTTCGCTTGGGGCGTGACCACGACTCAAGCCTATTTCCCGAAGGACAACGCCGAGTACTTCAGCAAGAAGGATCTGACACTGGTCGACTGGCTCCGCCAGTACTCCACCGAGCAGTCGGAGACTTTCATCCGGGGTTTCCTGGGCCGCATGCTTTTCTCCGGTGAGGAGTCCATCAAGAAGGTGGGCGTACTCTCGGGAGGCGAGAAGGTGCGCTGCATGCTCGCGCGCATGATGCTCACCAATGCGAACGTTCTGGTTCTCGACGAGCCGACCAACCATTTGGATTTGGAAAGCATCACGGCGGTCAATAACGGGCTGATTCGGTTCCCGGGCACGGTGTTGTTTGCCTCGCACGATCATCAATTCAATCAGACGGTCGCGAACCGGGTGATTGAGCTCACGGGCCGCGGCGCGAAGAGCTTCGCCATGACGTACGACGAGTACCTCGCCCAGCTCTAGCCAAAAGGTGTGTGGATACTTTTAGCCACGGCAAATCCCGTGCCGCCGCGAGCTAAAAGTATCCACACACCTTTTAGAGGTCTTTTTTGTAGAGGGCGTAGGTGTGTTGCCAGAGGGTAGCGGCTTTTTTGGCGTAGGACTCGCTTCGGTTGCCCGTGCGCACTAAGGCCGAGATGAAATTCTCGAGGCCGCCAGAGACGCCTTCGCGGGCCGCGAGGTAGGTCAACGCCGTCGACAGGCCCTGGCCGCGGCAGGCGTCCAGCACGGTCGCGCTTTTCAACACCAGGTACCCCGGCTCGGGGAAGGCGAAGAGAAAAGCTACTTCCTTACCCTCGGGCGACAAGGCGAAGAACGCGCAGGTGAAATCCATCTTCTTCACGATGGGAACGTACAGTTCACGAAACTGCTGCACGGTAATCGGCTCGAAAAGAAAGTTATCACGAAAGCCCGCCATGCTGAGATCGAAGAGCGCGGGAATCTCATGGTCCAGAAAGTTGGGGCCGTCGAAGGGACGAAAGGTGAAGCCCGCCGCGATCGCCGCCTCGTAAGCCGGCTTGGTCTTATCCAAGTAAGCTTTGAGTCCCGCCGAGCCGAGCGTGTGGTAGTGCTCGCACACGGTGTAGCCATTCGCTTCGAAAAACCAGGGGTACTCCGGGGGATTATTGGGCTCCCACGCGAAGCTCGCCTCGTGAGTGTCCGTGCGAAAGCGATACGGAAACCAGGTATTGAGATTCATCGGACCGACGGCTAGCCGCGCGCCCTTTGCCTTGAGCCAAGCCTCGGCGGCATCAAGTAGCGTCTCGGCGACTTCTTTCTCAGCGTCTACGACTTCAAAGAACCCCACCGCTCCCGTTCCGGGGTGTGAAGGCATGAGGCTCGCGCCGATGCGACCGACCGGCGTTTCGCCGTCGAAAACCACCCAGAACTCCGCAAATTCCGCCGGCGCGAGATCGAGAAAGCGCGCCCAAACGGCCTTTAGCGGCGAGCCTTCCGGCAATGCGCTGAAAGCTTCTCTAAAGCGCGGGTGATTGTCGGAGCGCGAGACTAAGCGCATATCACTTCTCCAAAATACGGATTTCGCCTTTGCCCGCATCCACGCGAACGCGGTCGCCTGTTTTGAGACGAGTCATCAACCCGCCGGTGACACCGACGATGGTCGGAAGCCCGAGCTCTCTTGCCACCACCGCGGAATGAGACAAAAGACTTCCGCGCTCAATGAGAAGGCCAGAGCAAGACGGATAGAGCGGCACCCAACCTGGATCGGTACGGCCCGTAACTAAAATTTCCCCGTTCAAGCCTTCCGCGTCTTTCAGGTTCGATACCACGAGCACAACGCCTTCGACCACACCAGGACAGCAAGGCGTACCCGTGAGCACGTTGGGATCCGAGTTCACTTCGGTGGTTCGAAGCAAGTCGCCCTCGGCAAGTATCGCCGTGTAGCCCATGGAAGCGCCCGCGGCGCCAAAGGTGAGCAGCCGATCGGGAGGCGCCGGAGTGTCCTCGTAAATTAGATATTCCTTTTTGCGGATCCGTACGAGGCTCTTGATGTCGCCCGAGATACCACGGCCCTCGACGAAACCCACGATTTCTTCCACCGTGAGGAAGAAGATGTCGCGTTCGCCGTCCAGGAGATCCATGGCCGCGAGCTTCTTACCCATGGCGCGAA
This sequence comes from Pseudomonadota bacterium, assembly GCA_043767805.1. GTDB lineage: Bacteria > Bdellovibrionota > FAC87 > UBA2466 > UBA2466 > CAZZHG01. The sequence continues at coordinate 22,047 of JAYUGC010000065.1, forward strand.
AGAGATGGCGGCACACGCCAAACACTTTCGTGCGGGCAAAGCGCAAGTTCTCGCGGTTCTTCACCGCGCGCCTAGCCTGAGTGAGGACCCAACTGTAAAGACTCCAGCGGAAGCCGGAAAGCTTCGCTCGCACTTTGGCCTCGGCGCCGCGGCGAATGCCCTGCTCCCGCTCTTCCATATTGCCGAACTCGTAGGAACCCGTACGCACGTAACTCGCGATGGAGTTGATGACGAACGTGGGATCGTCATGGAGATCCGAAGCTTCCAGCTTCAACTCGTCCACGCAGCGGAATCCGTATTTGTCGAGGAACTCGAACAAGTCCTTCGTGAAAGCCGCGTCCTTCTTCGAGCCTTGGAGCTCTTTCCAAACCGCGTCGGAAGACATCGAGAGCATCCAGGACCGGAAACCAGGATCGCCCTTGTCCACGCGCGCTGCCATGCGCATCAAAAACTTCGTGGGCTCGGTGCTCTCCAGGCCTCCCTCACCGCATAGCAAATCGTTTTGCAGCGAATCGGCCGCCCCCTTACCTTCCACCCATTTCTCAGTGAGCTTCTTCAAAAGACCGAAGAAGAGCATGCAGAGGTAGTCGTTGATGATGGGCGCTTTCCACTGTTTCAAGAGCTGCTCGTCCAGATAGTGGTAATGATCGACGAGCCTCGGCAGTGACCAGGTGCTGTAATCGAGCTTGCGGGTCCCTTCGTAAACATCCACGAAGTGAGCATTGAACTCGCCGATGATCTTATCGATGTTTCTGAACCGATAAATCGTCTGGCTGAGGAGCCTTAAACGCGCCCGAAGGGAGTACTTCGGCGCTTCTTTCACGAAATCGAAGATGCCCGCCATTTCGGGCTTTATCTGGGCTTTGACGCCCATCATGGTGTCCATGAAGCCTTTGTTGCTCGACGAGCCGGGAAGCATCAGCACCAGCTGGTACCAGTTCACGAGGTTGTAATAGATGCGGCCGCGAATGAGCCCAAGCATGTTGCGAAACATTTTCGCGCGCGCGTCGACGAGTTCCTGAGGGACGCCCATCAGCTCGCAAAACTGCACGTAGACCTGATAATAGGCACGGCTCGCGAAGCTGAAGGTCAAAGGCGACGTCACGCCGCTGTAACTCTCGATGATGTTGGAATTGTCCCAAAGGGTGGGCGCGGTGCCGTTGATCGATTCCGAGTAAAAGCCCGAAGGCGGCAAGGACGTTACGGGACGGGTTTGAACCAAGTAGAGCTTTCCTGAGTCGAGTACCCATTCGGCGTCTTGGGGCGTGCCTAGCGACTCCTCGAGCTTTTCGCTCAGCTTCGCAATAGAGCTCACCTGTTCGTCGGAGAGGGAGCTTTGCAGCCCTTGCTCGACGGTGAGAGCTTCCTTGACCACGCCACCTTCGCTCGCCTGGCGCATGGCGTGACTCTTCGTGACGACGCGTTTTTCGATTTTTCCCGTCCGACGGCTGATTTCGAAATCGTCGGACTCGAGCTCTCCGCTCACCAAACCTTCGCCGAGGCCCCACACGGAGCTGACCAGAACTTCATCGCGGTTCAAAACCTTGATGGGATGACGAGAGAAGACCACGCCCGCAGCTTCCGCGTTGACCATTCTCTGGATGACCACGCCCACGCGAATGTCTTGCAAGCCGAGGCCGCGCTCCAGGCGATAGCTGAGCGCCCGCTCGGAAAAGCCGGAAGCCCAGCAACGTTTCAAAGATTCGGCGATTTGTTCCCACCCTTTTTGAAAGAGATAGGAGGAAAACTGTCCGGCGAAAGAGTTCTGCGCAGAATCCTCGTCGAGGCCGCTCGAGCGTACCGCCACGAAGGAATCTTCGAGACCGAGCGCTTTGAGCTTTCCAAAGATTTCCGCCTTCAACGAGTCCGAGATATTGCCTTTGAGGAACGCTGCTTCGACGCGGCGAGAAAGCTCGCCCAGATCCGCGGTGGGCTTCAAGACTTCCGCGAGATCGTTTTCCTGAACGAAGGCTTGCAACGCCTCGGAGGTCACCGCGAACCATTCCGGTACGGTAAAGCCCTTCTGAGAGAGGCGGCCAAGATTGGTGGCCTTACCTCCGGCGAGAACCGACAGTTCCGTGATGGCCGAGCTTGATTCAAGAGTCCACTTCATAACAACCCCACGAGGATGACGGACCAGATATGCACCAGGAGCGAGAGCGAAGCGACGCCCTCCACCGCCTTGTGCTTATCGACGAGCAGGAAAAGGAAAGAGAGAATCAAAAGCGCCGAGCAAGGCATCGTTAGAACGACCACCCCTAAGAAGGCGGCGGCCCAAACGGAAATCACCGAGCAGATGCCGACGATCGCAAGGCATCCCGTGGAGCCATAGAGCGTCCGATAGTACCCAAGAATCGGATTCGCCTTGGCGTCTAACTTACGGCAAACCTCATAGCTAAAGAAAGCGCCCAGCACGAGAAGCCCATAGAGAAAGCCGCGTCCCACGACATCTCCGCCACTCGCCGCCACGGGCAAGGCGCAAAGGGGAAGCAAAATAATTTGATGAGTGACGGCGTAAAGCAGCGGACGGTTTCCCAGCCAGCTGCCCACATAAAACTCTTTGAACATGAGCCAGAGATAACCCGTGATGAGAAGGTAGAGACCGGAGGCGGCCGGAGACAGCGGCGATAACAAAAGCCCGAAGGCCACCATGAAGAGTACCGAGCCGTTGATGACTCGGCCGACCGTATCCTTCTGCAAGAGCCCGCGAGGCAGCGGTCTTTCGGGATGCGCGACCAAATCCTTTTCGTAGTCTTTGTACTCGTCCATGAGACGAAGGACCGCGAAAAAGAGCATGAGTCCGAGGAAAGAAGCCCAGAACGGCAAACCAATGACTGGGACCCCCGCGAGACGCGTGCCCGAAGCGGCCATTCCCCCGACGAGAAGGACGTAAACCAAGATCGGAAATCGCTCTTTAAAGTAGGTTAGCCACGCGCCCATAAGGACCTCCTCGCGCTCTTTACCCGATCGATGCGCGCCCGGTGGCGGGGATCGCGGCGGATGACGACGTTAAGGACTTCGGAAACTCCCGGGATGCCTTCTCGAATGGCGGCCTCGCGTGCTTTCGCCTTTTGCACGAAAACGCGGATGCCCCGCTCGTCGCGCTCGATGAAGCCGGCGCTCGTTTTCAAGAGCGAATAGAGTTTCTGCTCAGTCAAAAAATCCGCGGTCGGCAGCTTTTCGCGGCCGGAGTACCACCAGCCGCCGTCCTTCTGCGTGATGCGGTCTCCCATGCGGTGCCAGATGGCGCCCGTGCTGTCTTGTCGTTTGTACTTCGCATTTTCCTCGTCGTTGCCGAGGTAGCGAGGACAAACATGGGGGCCGGAAACCCAGACCGTGTCGGGGGTGAGCTCGGAACGAATGGCGTCGATAGGCTTACCTAAGAACAAAGTTTGGAAAAATCCCGCCTCACGGCTCTTGGCTACCGCGACTCTCGCGTCGACCACGGCGACAGGCTCCACTTCGGTACTTCCATAAACGTGCTTCCAGCCCGCTTCGGGCCATTTCGCAAAGCCGCGCTCGAAAATCGCACAATCGGTCAGAGCGCCGCCCACGTGAATGGAACGAAGGCTCGCCACCTTCGCGTGATCCATGAGCTTCATGAGAAAGGCGGGCCCACAGGTCATCGAGCGAGGCGTGAGCTCGCCACTCAGACTATCCAGCGCCGCGAGATGCTCCGATTTCCATTTGGAAGGAAGGATTAGGCTCGGATTACCCGCCGCGAGATTGCTCAAAGCGAAATTGGCGAAGATGCAAACGTCGGCGCCGGGCTCGTGGGCTCCATGCAACACCGACTGCAAAATCGAGTGTTGATCGGAGAGATATTGATGAGTGCGGACCATTCCCTTGGGGCTACCCGTCGTCCCAGAGGTAAAAGTGATAATCGCTGGGGCATCTCCGTCGACAGAGGTGATCTGCCAGCCGCCCGGCTCCGCCTTCAGAGAAGACGTCGACACCCAATGCGGAATGGCGCGAATGGAGGCGACTCGGGCGCCCCAAAGCCGGCCGATGCCACTCGTCAAAAATACTTTGGGCTTCACGAAGGGAAGGACGTGATTGATTTTTGCGACCGGCATCCAGGGCTCGACCAAAGCGGTGGCCGCTCCCAAGGACGCGATGGCGAGAATCGCGCCGTACATCCGGGGTCCCAGCGCATCAAACATTAAGACGGTATCACCAGGGCCAACCCCAAGCCGCTCCATGTGCGCTCGCACGCCAGTCGCCATCCGGCCCATCTCACCAAAGGTGGTAACGCCACCGTCGGGTAGCCAGAGGGCGGCCGCCTTCGGCTTCTCCTCCGTTTGACGGACTATGAGCTCGGCCGCGTTCATCCCTGATACTCGTAAATGAAGGTATAATAGATCTGAGTTTTTTCGGCGGACACCAACTCGGCGTACTTGGCCGTAACGTCTTTGTAGCCCGTCGAATCGGTGTTCTCCGGCACCCGGAGGTAGCAGCGCACCACCACCAGAGCCCCCGGGTTCAGCCCTTTGCCGAGCCGCTGTAAATAGACGCGGTCCTGGTGGATGGAGAAATAGGACGGCACGTCACTCAAAGAGACGAAATCGAATTTCTCCTTCGTTTCCTCAGCGACGCTCAGTAAATCCGCGTTGACCAGAGAGACGGGTATGCGGGCGAGGCAATCCTTCATCTCCTTATAGACCTCGGGCCGGGCTTCGTAAGTGTTAGCCTCGGGGTACCGGATCTTTCCGAGAAAAGAGAGCTGAAGAAAGAAGTTTTCCCGGCAGAGTCCTTGGTAAAAAAGGCGCCGATAAGCCTGGCGGTAATAATCAAAGTGCGTTTCGGGAACATTCTTCTTCGCCATATGACCTTTGTAGAGAAAGGCATTGAAGAAGGCAGCATTGCCGAACGCGCGAAGAACCAAGCGAGGAAGCAGTAACCAGCGAGCGCTATGAAGCTTCTCGTCGAAATACTCCTTTTGCGCCTTCATGTCGGTGAAATCGAAAATCTCGTCGTACCTGTCGCCGATGAGCCGGCGGAGGAGCTTCGGCACGCCCGTAAAGGTCTTTTCCCATTTCCCTTCGTACAAGATGCCGTGCCAGTTCAGCGAATCGTATAGGACCTCGAAATATTCGCGGGTCGCGCCATCCAGCTTGAACTTCGCGAAAGTCTCTTTGCGCCATTCGGCGTTCTCTTCCGTCTTGAAAGGCGGAAAGCCCCAGTACATGAGGTACTCTTCGTGGCTCAAAGCCTCGATGGCCGCCCGTTTGTGGCTCGTCAAAAGCAGTTGCTGTCCGGAGAGGTCCGCGCACACCAGCTCCTCCAGGGTTCCCCCCAGCAGCGGGAGACTGCGGCCGCCGCTGCCGCAAACGGCGAGGACTCGCTTCGGAAGCCTCTCTTTTACGAGAGTGTACTCCAAGGCCGTATCTTCGTTCGCCAGCGTGTAATTGAGCTTTGAGAAATATTGCTTAGACATTTTCTCTCCCTGAGCCCGAAGGCTTCCAGCTTTTTAACGCTTCCAAGGCATGTTCCCGGCAGAGCGCGATCTCCTGATCGGTGATGATGCCGGCGGGGCCGCGAATGGCCGCCAGCTCGGCTCCGTGCCGCTTGGCGATATCGTAAATCTCTCGCACGCGCTCGAAGCTGATGTTGCGAGACAGGGTGAATGATTCGTAGCGGCCTTCCAGGGCGAGAAGCGCCGTCTCGGCGAGACAGGCGTAAACCACGGATTCCTCGAGCCCGATGTCGCAATTCATCTCGACCGTGCCCGGAAGCATCACTTCGCCGCTCTCGATGACGAGCACGTCGGGACGCTCGGCCACCTGAGCCGCAGAATAAGTCAGCGGCCGGGAAACGTCGGAAATCACGCAACCCGGCTTCACGGATTTCAGATCCATGACTTTTCCATCGAGAGAGCTCGTCGACAAAATAATGAGATCGCACTCTCCGGCGTATCTATCGGGGTTCGTCCCAATTTCAATTCGGCAGTGAGGATTTAGCCTTTGAAACTCTTCGCGAAGGTCCATGAGCTTGCTGCTCGTCAGGGAAACCAGAATGAGTCGCTTCACCACCGCGGTCAAAAGCTTCGCGGATACCTTACCTATGCTGCCCGTCGCGCCAACCACCATCGCCGTGCCCTCTAAACGGGGCGTTTGAAAGCTATAGGGAGCGATGAAGCCGAGCTTCTCCACCGCGACTCGGGCGGCCCAGAGCGCGGCGGAAGCCGAAAGGGAGTTTCCCGTCGTTACCGGAATGGGGCTTAGCGAAGCCACCGTCACTCCGGCATCTCCGACCACTTTAGTAAAGGCGCCGAGCCCGATGATGTCGGCGCCATCTCTCGCGGCCTGCTCGGCGACTTTCACGAGTTTGTCGTAAACGACTTGGGGCTTGGCCCGCAGCATCTCTCTCGGCGTGTCGAAAAGCGTATAGATAAGTCCTTCCACGCGAGTGCCATCGTGCCGGCTCGTGATGCCGCGGATGGTGCCGTACCGCATGCCCGGGAGATGAGATAGGCCACGCTCCAGAGGCCTCTCGAATAACTTAGCCACCCCTTGCAGAGGACGAAGGGCCGGGTGACGAAATAAATCACGGACGCTCAAAGGATGAATGATGAAAGCGAACTTCCTCACCGCCCGGTACTCGCCTTGGGAGACGTTTCTGAGCTCGGCCTTGAGTCCCTTTTCATTGATGAAAGAGAGTACGTCGTCCTCGTCGAGAGGAAGGCTGCGGTTCTGGGTCACCTGAATGAGAGCTTCGAGCACGCCGTAACGAAGGCCGCTCGTCACATTCACGCCCGGAATGCGAGGCACGATCTGAATGATGTCTTTCACCTTGGCGCTTCTAAGCTGCGTTTCCAAAGCATGGGAGAGCGAATCGACAATGACGGTGCGGCCTTTAAAGACCCGGCTATCGACTCGTTCCAATACCGTCGATGAGCCGACGATGAAATCGCTGCGGCTCGCTTCTTTCGCTCTACGAGAAAACGGAAGCAGGCGGAAATCAATGCTCGTCGGCAAAGAGCTGAGCGGCACGCGCTTTAAGAACGGCAGTAACCGCTTCGTATAAGCATTCAGCTCATCCATACCCTTCAAAATGATGGGAAGATGCAGATGATAAAAGGCGTCGGCGAAGTAAAGCCTGTCCGTGTACTGGGCGATGACGTTGACCAGCTCCTGATCGACCAAGCCCGAGGCAAACGCGACCTTTCGCCCCTCGAAGTTGATGCGCTTTTCCTTCACCTGATTCTGGATGGCCCAGGGGATGAAGACTTTGCGAAGCAAGAACCCGGAAGTGACCGGCGTGTGCTGAGGGATCTGAAGATAGCGCTGGGAGTCGGGATGATAGTGGAGCTTTCGGCCCACCCGCACGGGAAGCTGCAAGCCGCCGACCGAAATGACGTCGCATTTGCCGTCGTGCTGCTTCAAAAGCGCTTCCATCGTCTCGGCATCGAAATCGGCGCCGAACTGAGAGATGCGAACCTTTTCCCCGAAAAAATCGACCACCGTGTCGTAATTGTTCCGGGACGAGGTAAAAAGAAGGCTGACGATATGTTTCACTTCGAGCCCCCCTTCATGAGATTTTCCAAGGCGTAGGCCATCAAACGGGGCGCATAGCTTTCGAAGTACGGCATTACAAACTTGGGTAAACGATGGGCGAAACGCTGGTTGTCGTACCGAACGCCGCAGTTCATGTAGAAAAGCGTTTGAGCGGGAATATCCAAACGGCCGGCAATCTTCTCGATCCACCGGTTGGAAGGAACGCTAAATAGCCGCACTTGATACCCGCAGGCTTCCAGCATCTCGCGAAGCACCGTCCGAATCGGGGCTCCGTGAGGATCGCCGGTCAGGTGAAACGTATGAAGGCCGGCATCATGAGGCCCCCCCATGAGCTCCGTCATCGCGCGCGCGGTGACATCGACCGGAACCATGTACAGCCGGGTGTGCTCGTTAAAGGGGAGGGTCAGCATCCGAGTCGCATTTACCCAACCGCGCGCGAAAGCCATCCGACTGAGAAGCCGAAGCAGATAGTAAGGCCCATCAATCTTCGGGATTATGCCCGTTTCACTATGGCCCACCAAAACGCCCAGCCGGTGCACGACACGGGGAACACACGACTGCCAATCCCGGACGGAGCTTTCCGCGGCGAATTTCGTGGAGGCGTAAGCGTCGGGAAAGGTTTGCCCGACGTCGAACATCTCTTCACCCAGGAGCCCGGAGTAATTGCCGGCCACGGCTATGGTGCTCGTGTAATGAAAAGCCTTCAGGCCGGGCATGAGCTCCGCGAAATGCAAAACGTGATTCGTGCCAACGACATTACAAAGGTAGAGATCCTTGCGGCTCGCCTGCAGATCGTAGAGAGCGGCGGCGTGGACCACGCCCGTGGTCTCATAAAGGACGCGCTGGCGAACCGAAGGATCTTCGATGACGTCGGGATTCAAGATGTCTCCGCCGACCCACTCCACGCCCGCGAGACCGAGAGCCCGCATCTTTTCGAGATTCTTGGGGCGGGCCAAGGCAAACACTTTTTCACCGCGAACGGACAACTGCCGGAGCAGCTCGGCTCCCAAAAAACCCGTACCTCCGGTGACGAACCAGCCGTTCATTCGGGCACCGCCACGAACTCTTCCGGACGCTGAAAGCTCGGCAAGGAGAGGCGGAAGACTTTGAGCGCCCGGGGCAGAACGCGCACTTCGAGCTTTCGCCCTTGAGCGAGCAGCTCTCCGTCGCCGAAAAAGGTGAAATCCGGTCCGTCGACGAGCTCGATGTCGACCTGATCGGTCTCGAACGAGATGACGCAAGGATCATGGTCCACCGGAAGGCCGCGCTTAACTCTCAGCACCGTGCCAATGAAGGACGTCCAATCGGAATGGGCGAAAATGGTGACGTTGAACTTACCGTCGGAGTTGGAAGTCTCGGGCGCCACGGGAAAATCGCCGGCGATATAGGGCTGATTGTTGATGAGAAGAAGCGGAGTTACGACTTCGCCCTCGTACTGAGCCGAGCGGACTCTCACCCGATAGTGCCGATACTTGCGGGAGATGAGATGGGCGACGAGAGCGATGGTGTAAACGCGGTGATGCAAGGACTTCATGAGGGAACGAAAGCCGGGAATCTTTCCGCGCAAACTATTCACACTGAGAGCGACGTCACTAACCACTCCGATGCCGCCGTTGGTCGCCATATAGCGCCCGTTCACGGAAATAAGATCGATACGATGCACCTCGTCCCGCCGCACGCATTCGAGAGCTTTCTTTAGCTTGGGAGTGATACCGAGCTCACGCGCGAGATCGTTTGCCGTGCCCGCGGGGACGACCAAAAAAGAGGTCTCGCTCTCCGCAAGGCTCTGGATCAAAGTATTGAAAGTCCCGTCGCCCCCGACGGAAATGATGACGTCGATCTTTTCGCGCGAGGCGCGCCGCAGCTCTTCCTTCATCAATTCGGGCGTCCCTGGGCTTACGAAGTCCACGTGACTGCGAAAAAGAAATTCGTGAATTTTCCCTTTCCAGTCATAAGCGCCGCTGGAAGAAGCGGCTCCATTTAAAAATACGCGAACCCTGTGCATATATCCTCAAAAAGAGAAGCTCACCTGCGAGGTGATTCGGCTCGTGTAGCCGAGAAGGGTCGTGGGAGAGCTTGGATCGTCGCCTAGCCACTCCCCGCCTGTTTTAACTTCCCAAGCCTCGCCGAGCTTCAAACGCCCGGAGAGCTGAAACCAGTAGTCTCCCGACTTAAACCGGGACGAAGCTTTCCCTTCGATTTCAAACTTGTTGTTGAACAAGCCCTTGCGCGCCATGAGCGCCGCGCCTACCCGCGCGTCGCTTCCCAAAACGGCGAAGCGATCGAGAGAGACCTGAACGCCGAAAGTCAGATTCTCGAGGGACGCCGGCGTCCAATCGAAACCGGCGTTCGCGGAGTAGGTCGTTTGGGTTGGGGTCGTCGTAAACGTCGCGTCCGAGACCGGATGGTCCTGAGTCAGAATGCCGTCCGCTCTCAGCACGATTTCCGAAAAGCCTCTGGAAAACGTGGCGCCATAGGAAAGCACGGGCCGGTAAACGGCGCTCAATGTGCCCGGAGCCCGCATTACGAAGGCGGGAAGCCGGTTCAAGTGCCGATAAGCAAACACGCTCGCGTTCGAATCGGCGAGAGTCTTGCTGACCCGAACCCCACCCTCGGGATAAGTGAAGAAATCGCCCGCGCTTAGATCATTTTGAATCGCAAGGCCCTTAATCGCCGCGGGAAGCCGCGGAATCTGGCCCTGGGGGCTAAGATAGGGGCTGACCTTGAAACTTCCCACGGTGAAGAACCCGTTTAAGTTCCAAGCCGGCAAACGGTTCCTGCCGTGATCCAGGGCGCCGTAATCACGGAAATCGCGGGCGTTCAAGATATCGACCGCCTGATAACCGAACGTCTCGCTCCAGGTGATTTGCTGAGCGCCGGCCGAGATGCCCCACCGATCGCCCCAGTAGGAGGCGCGCAGAGTCTGCAACGTGACGCTCGTCTCAGTCATTTTGGCTTCCGCATGGCTCCCGTTGGAGAACGCCCTAACCAAGGATTGAAACTCGATCGGTGTCTTTTCCGCGGTTTGCTTGACCGAAAGCTCGTAGGCGATGCGATTCGTATCGAAGCGTCCCGTGTTTCGCACGCCGCTCTCATAAGAGATTTCGCTGCGCACCTCGGGTTCCGCTTGAGCCAGGCCGGCCCACAGGGCCGCTATGCAGAAAAACACCTTCATTTGGACTGAAACCTCTCTAAGCTGAAGAGCGTGTCGGGGAAGGTCTTGATCTTCATGTCGGAGATGCGAATCTCGGATTTCTGATCGGCGCGCACCGCATCCGCGATGAGCAGAAGCGTGGGCCTGGATTTTCCCGCCATGGACATATAGTCCTTGAACTCACCGCGCTTGAGCACTTTGCCGTCGACCGTTAGATACTCGGCGGTCAGCGGCTTGAAAGTCTTTTTCTCAACGACGGCCCGTATCTTTTCGTACGTGAGCCCTTTCTTTTTTGCCGTGAGAAGCAGCGTCCAGCTGGCCGCTTCGTCTTTCTCGATGACGCCGATGTAGTCTTCCGCCCAGCGCATGCGGCTGATATCGCCGTTCGCCGCTTCACCGGTGAGCTTTTGACTGAGCCCGACTCGCACCGCCCGTTTCAGGTTCGGCACGTAAGCCCACATATTCTCGTCGATCATCAGAAGATCGCGCCCGACATCGCGCTTCGGAGCCATGGTCCGGATCAACGTCTTGTCGTTGCCCTTCAAGGAAACTTCAAAAACGTGGGTCTCGGTATCGCCAGAGTGGGTGGACTTCACCTCCACCGTCATCATGAAGGACTTGTCTGGGTTTCGGATGTCGTCCGCGTTTTTTAAAATAGTTTCAGGGGATGTCGTCGCGAAAGCGGACGCCACCCACAAAAGAAGTACAGGCCAAATTTTCGACATTCCTATCCCTTTCCTCAAGTTGAGCGCAGCGCTTCTCCGATAGGCATCCGCGTGACTTTGTAAGCCGCGAGGAACGTACCGATGAGCGCGCACATGGATCCCAGCAAAAACGTTTCGAGGCCATTGAAGGCCTGGAGCTCGACGAGCACGTGATATTGACGAGTCAGCCCCGGGCTCGGCGGCATTAATATCCCATTCGCCATCAGGGTGGCGTTGGCGAGGTAAGCGACCGCGAGGCCGAAGAGGGCGCCCCCCATGCCGAGCAAAGCGCCTTCCGTGAGAAAGAGCGCCATGACGTCACGCGCGGACTCTCCATTGGCTCTCAAGTTACCGACTTCCTGCTTGCGCTCGAGAATGCCGGTAGAGACCGTATTGAAGATGCCGAGAATGACGATGAAAAGAATGACGAGACGAATGACCCGAAACTGCGAGCCAAGCCAGTCCACCGCGTTCTGGTAGTACACCTTGTCCAGCACCGCGAAGGCGACCGCTTCGAGTCCCGAGCCCTGAGGCGCAAGCGTCGAAGCGACCCGTTCCCAGTCTTTCAAATCTTTGAGGCCGACGGCGATACTCTCGACCTTCGCGGTATCGAGAAGCTTTTGAGCGACAGTCAGAGGCAAACGGAAGACGCGATCGTCGAACTCCTTCGCGCCGGTGTGAAAAATGCCGACGACCGTGAGATCGGCGCCGTTGATGCTGCCGTAGATGGTGTTCGCGAGCACCGTGACCCGGTCTCCGACTTTAAGGCGTAACGAGCGCGCGAGGCCCTGGCCCATCAAAATGCCTTCCGGCTGATCGGTCAGAGGCTTTCCCTCCTCGATATTCAAAGCCGTAAAGAAATCCGCTTCCGCCGTGCCGTCGATGCCCTGCCCGCGGCCGCTCAGAGTGATGGAGCCATTCGTAAGGAGCGAATAGAACTCGAGCCGGGGAAAAACGTGAGTCACCCCTTCGGTCGCCCGGATCTTCGCCATCAAGGGCTCGGGGTTTTCTATCCAATGTTCCCAGGGCTTTTCGAAAACCTGGCCGCGATAACCTTCGGTATTGATCTGCCCGTGGCCAAAACGAGAACGAATGGTGTTTTCGCGGTACTGGTTCATGATGCCGGTGTTAAAACCATTAAAGGTGAAGAGCGCACCCGTTCCCACGGCCACCGTCAGCGCGACGGCCATCGTACGGCGATAATTGCGGAAGCAATTTCTAAGGGCGAGAGAAAGCAGCAAGCGGAAGTTACTCATCGCGCTTCCTCCTTTTCGATAATGCCATCTTTCATGCGCACGATACGAGAGGCATATCCAAGCGCCATGGGATCGTGGCTAGCGAGGAGGACCGTGCCTCCTGCCGTGACGAGACGCGAGAAAATTTCCATAATTTCTTTGCCGGTCTTTTGATCGAGACTCGCCGTGGGCTCGTCCGCGAGGATGACCCGCGGGGATTTTGCCAAGGCGCGCGCGACGGCGACTCGTTGGCGCTGGCCGCCGCTCATCTCGAGGGGCCGCTTCTCCGCGTGGGATTTTAGGCCCACGCTGTCGAGCGCCGAGTGCACGCGCGACTCACGCTCCTCCGCCGTGAGGAATTGATGCTTCAAAAAGTATTCGACGTTCTCATATGCGGTCATCGTCTCGAAGAGATGAAAATGCTGGAAGACGAAACCTAAATCGAAGCGGCGCAGCTTATTCTTTTCGCCCTCATTGAGCCCTTTGAGTGAGCGCCCCTGATAGAG
>JAYUGC010000066.1:0-70432 GCA_043767805.1 Pseudomonadota bacterium
CCCGGTTCTGCGGGCTCCGACCGATGCCCATCCATCAGCTCACGAATCTTCGCGGGCACCTTGGCCCCCGGCTGCACTCCGAAAAGCCGCAAGACCACGCGACGATTCTTGCGCTGGTCCAGAGGGCCCGTCGTCACGAGCGGCCGGTTGAAGCCGTAACCGTGGGTGTGGACTCGCTCGCGGCGCACGCCCTTCGCGATGAAAATCGATCCCACCGAGTCCGCCCGCTTCTGCGATAGTTCTTGGTTGTACTCCGCTGAGCCCACCTTATCCGTATGGCCTTCAATTTCGATGCGCTCGTACTCACTACGATAGGCGTAGAGCAAACGCCCCATGTCGTTCAAGATCATCTCCGACCGCTCCGAGAGCTGCCACGAGTCCGTCTTGAAGAAGGCGCGAATCAAACTGATGTCCACGGACGGGCCGACCACGGCCTCGACCGGCGCGGGGCTTAGCGAGAAGCCGAATTGCACGGAGAACTCCGCGCCGAAAACCTGCCGATTAGGCACATTGATGTCGGTCACCAAGCGGCCCCCGATACGAAACGGTAAACGAGGGTGCGGCGTTTCGTAAAATAGCTGAAGACCCGTCATCAAGATAAAACCCTTCGACGGCTCGCCCGCTAGTAAAGGAGCAATGGTCGGACGATGGCTCAAGTCACCACCGACGTGACCCGCGAGAAAAGGACCGAGCTGCCAGCTATTGGTGAGACGATACCGCGCGCCCAATTCCAAAAAAGCGGACGTCATGCTGAGCGTCGCTTCGAGACCCGTGCTGCGGGTTCCGGAAATTCTTTTGTAAGCGAGACCCAGACCCACTTCATAGATCCACTCGGGCTGGTAGATGGAGAGCATCCCTTTGACGTCGAGTCCGAGACCCGACTTGTTCTCTTCACCAGCAACGGAAGAGACCACGGTATTAAAGCCCAAGTCGCCGCCGCCGAAGAACCAGAGCTTATTCAGTCGACGGGGCGCCCTGGTGACCTGCTCTTCTTCCGCCCGAACCTGTCCGCCGAGTAGACACATGACGGCGAGAGTTAAAAACAAATTGTGAAGGAAACGCGAGTCTTTGTGGTTTGCCATGTTGTCACTTGGTGAATCGGTGAAGGTGCACTCAGTTTACACACCAAGAATCTCTCTGACTAGTCGATGACTTACACCGAGGGCCGGAATGGCGAGCTGGGCATTGTGAAAATTGATTCGGTGCATTATACTTTTATTAACTCATCCACATTGGGGCCAAAGACGAACGGGTGCGAAGCGCATGGGGTCGCTTCTCATTTTCCCTCGTAGCCCTCCGGTCGCAAAATATGTCCAAAAAAATTATCGCTTTCACCGCGGCTTTGGTTTGCCTTGCCTTGCAGACTTCCTGTCGGCTGGGCTCGGACTACACGGTCACCGAACCTACGACGCTAAATAGTGGGGGTTCGGGAGTTACCGCGGCAGGTTCCGTGTCTGCCATAGTCTTGGTGGGACCTACCTTCATCAAAGTGGATGGATGCCGCGGACCCTTCACCGTGGTAGGGCACGACGACCAAGGCCGCTCCGGCGCGGTGTTTTCCGGCGGCTCCAGCGTCCGCATCACCGGCCTACCGCCGGGAACGGGAATCTTCTCCGACTCGTCTTGCTCGACGGGCGCGGGAAACAGCGGGTTGCAGGTTCCTTCCGAAGGCAGCCCTCGTCTCGAATTTTATCTGACTCCGGTCAGCCTCGGAGAAGCCAATCTCGCGGCCTCCAACGGCTCATTGATCGAAGGCCACTTCAAGACCACGATTCTCGCGGGCTCCGCTCGCGAAGCCGTCATTCTTTCCCCACGCAATATTTCCGCTTTCCGTTGCGTGCAGGCGTCGATCTACTTAAGAGACGCGCGCGGTAACCGCACCAATGCGGAAGAGACCATCGATTTCGACTTGAGCCTCTCGAACTTTCCGCGCCTAAATTTCTACGCGAACGCGGGCTGCACCATCGCCACGAGCTCGGCGCGCGCGCTTTCCGGCGCCTCCGAAACGGCGCCCTTCTATCTATTCGCGAGCGGCGCGGGCGACGGCGTCATCAACGCCGCGCCGAACTCGGCCACCATCGATGTCGCTCACAGAGACGTGAGCGCCATGGTGAACGACGCGCCTCGCCTGACTTTCTCTCATGCGGCCGGCCGGCATGCCGTCCACACGTGTCTTGCCGTCACGCTGCTGAGCCAAGATTCGCAGGGCTCGGAACTTAAAATGCGCGTGCCGACGACGGTACAGCTCGAAGACAACTCTTCGAGCTTCCAGTTTTTCGGGCAAGCGGGTTGCACGGGGGCGATTACTTCCGCGGATTTCGCCGCTCAAGCAAGCAGCGTGACCTTCTGGGCGTCCACTGACGTAGGGCCGCAGACGGTCGGCATCGCCGCGCGCGAGCCGAACTACGTTTCCGCCGTTTCGAGCTTGCAATGGATCGCGGGCGCGCCGAAAACCGTCGAGTTCTTCGCGCTCCTCCCCACGTCTCACGTGGGCGATTCGATGCCGGGCTTCGTGAAACTGAAAGACGCCTATAACAACTACGCCGTGGTCAGCCAAAGAACGCCCATCGTCTTGGCCAAATCGTCTAACTCCGTCGCCAACGTGAAATTTCTCGCGGGCTCTTGCCAGGGCCCTCAATCGCCGCAAATTCACGTCGAAGTGAACGAGGCCAGCTCTCCGTTCTGTCTCCTCTTCACCAAGCCGGGCGCGCTCACCATCGGCGCGAGCTCCGCCGGGCTCATTCCGGCGAGCGCCGACATCATGGTTGGCCCTTATGGCGGCCCCGCGAGCCGGCTCGTATTCGATACGGTCGCCACCGTGGAAGCGGGCGTGTGCGTGCCTTTCACTCTCAAGGCGCAGGACGCCTTCCAAAATCCCCTTCCCGTGGGACAGGCCATCAATTTCAAGTTGTCTTCCCCGTCTCCAACGGCGCGCTTCTTCTCGAGTGGAGCCCCTTGCAACGGCGCTATTTCCGCCATCGTCATGCCGCAAGGTAGCTCCAGCGTGACTGGCTATTGGTCCGACACCAAGGCCGGCAGCACCGTTTTGACGACAAAAAACGACCCGGAAGTCCCGCTTCCGCTCGATGCTTCCGCGACGGTCGAAATCCTCGCGGGCCGCCCGACGCAAATCGTCTGGCAAGGCATCGCGCCGGGGGCGTTCCCGGGCCAAGTGATCGGCCCCGTGGCTTTAATTGCCAAGGATGCGTTCGACAACCCCGCCCGGCTGGCCCAGGCGTTGGTGGCGACAGTCAGCGTGCCGGGCGCGGCGGACAACAAATTCAGCGTGAACGATCCGTCGTTCAACACGTCCACCACCCAGGTTACGATTCCGGTGACGGAAAATCGCCTGGACCGTATCTATTTGCGCGTTCGTTCGATCGGTAATTTCGACGTGGTGGCGCACCCGACGGTGAGCTCCATCGCCGATGCGAGCACTCGTTTGGAAATCCGACCCGCGCCGGCGACGAGCCTTCGTTTGACGGTTGCGACGACGAGCCCGGCCGCGGGTGACTGCGTTCCCGCGACGGCGACTCTCGTGGACGGCGACAATAATCCGCTCGTTCTCGATCCGGTCTCGCTCAGCCTTTCTTCCGACAGCCCGGTGGCGGGCGTCTTCAAAACGGCGTCCGATTGCACCCGTGGTCTTTCCCCGGAAAAATTGAATCTGACTCCGGCTCAGCCGGTCGGTCAGTTCATGGTGCGCACGACCCTTGCCGGCCCGCTCCAGATCAACGCGATTTTGGACGGCACGACCCAGACGCGCTCGGTGACCTTGAACGTCGGTCCCGGCGGACAGCGCCATCTCGATCTCGAGTCGAGCGGCCCGAATCAATTCTTGATGGGGGGAGTCGGCGGCCCGTACGAAGTCGTCTTGCGCGACGGGTTTGGTAACCTCGTGAAGCCCGACACCAACCAACCGATTTCCTTGAACAGCAGTCCCGCGGATCTTTCGATCCTCGCGGGCCCGACGGTGGGCTCCGGGACTCCGGTACTCTCATCCCTGACTGGCCGAGGCAATTTCTATCTGACCGGATCGGTTCCCGGCGTACATACCATCTCGGCGGTTTCCGGCGGCTTAACCTCGAGTAACCGGTCGGTCACGGTCCGCAACCTTACGCCTACGATTCTCGCCGTGGTTCCCGGCGAAGGCCCCACCGCGGGTGGCACTCGTATCGTCCTCACCGGAACGGAATTCGTTTCCGGCATGGGCGTGATGGTCGGCGGCGCGGCTTGTTCGAGCGTCAGCGTGACGAACCCGAGCTCGCTGGCTTGCACCACGCCCGCGGGAACCGCGGGAAAAGTGGACGTTGTCGTCTCGCCTCCGAATGGCGCGGCGGCGAACATGCACGAAGGCTTTACCTATCTCGCTCCGGCCCCGACCTGTGTCGGCATTCAGCCTTCCGAAGGCCCCGAAGCCGGCGGCACGCCGGTTACCGTCATGGGCAGCGGATTTATCGCCGGCGCGTCTGTCACTTTCGATGGCCTGGCTTGCGCGAGCTTGCAAGTGTTCTCGGCGACCGAGATCCGTTGCCTGACGCCCGCGCATCCGGCGGGTACCGCCGTAGTCGAAGTGCGTAACCGCTACTCTTATCCGTGGAGCTCTGCGACGGGATTCTATTTCCGCAAAAATCCCCCCGTCGTGGGAACGATCTCGCCGGCCGAGGGTCCTTCCGCGGGCGGAGCTAACGTCAACATCCAAGGCCGGGGCTTCCTGCGGGGTGTAACGGTTGCCTTTGGAGGATCGACCTGCGCCGTGACGTCCGTAACCAACACGCTGGTGAAATGTACGACCTCGGCCCATGTTCCAGGGCCAGTACCGGTGTCCGTGAAGAATTCGGACTCGTTCCCGTTCACGCGCGCCAACGCCTACACGTATCTGAGCCCGGCACCGGTCCCGACCCTCATTACGCCGGTCATGGGCAGTTATCTCGGCGGCACGGTCGTCACCATCAACGGTAGCGGCTTTTTGCCGGGCGTCCGAGTGAATTTCGCAGACAGTCCCTGCGCGTCCGTCATCGCTTCACAAAGCACCATAGTCTGCACGACCACGGCGCATGCTCCGGGAGCCGTGGCGGTGAAAGTTTCGAACGTGAACTCGCTACCGGCTAAGCTGCCGATGGCCTTCACCTATTTGGGTAACGCTCCGACCATCGCGAGCGTCACTCCCGGCTCTGGTCCCGCGACGGGCGGGACGCCGCTTACCATTCGCGGAAACGGCTTCCTCCCGGGAGCCACGATCTACGTCGGTGCCTCGGTATGTATCAACAGCCAATGCCCGAGCCCGGGGGAACTGCATTGCACCACGCAAAGCCACGTTCCGGCTTTGGTCGACGTCATCATTTCGAATCCGGGCTCGATCGCGGGCCGCCTGCCCTCGAGCTACCGTTACCTCGCTCCCGGCCCCGTGGTTCAGTCCGTGGTGCCCGCCTTCGGCTCTTATCAAGGCGGCACTCCGGTTACGGTCACCGGTACGGGCTTCATGGCCAGCGCGCAACTCTCTTTCGGAGGCTCCGTTTGTAACGGAGTCGCCCTCGACTCCCCGACGCACTTGCGTTGCACGACGTCCGCGCACGCGGCGGGACTCGTGGCGATCTCGATTAGCCAGGCGGAAAGCCTCTCGGGATCGGGCGGCAACTTCTATACGTACGTGGGAGCACCGGTCATCAATACCCAGACGAACACGTCTCCGGGTCTCACGCCCACCACGGGCTTGAGAGACACCTCGACCCGCGTCACCATCACCGGAACGAATCTTTCGCCTCCGGGGCAAGAGCCGGCGGTGACGATGAGCAACCAGCCTTGCGCGATCGTGTCCTACGCGAAGGCGCAAATCGTCTGCAATACGTCGATTAACCTGCCGACGGGGCCGCACCCGGTCGTCATCAGCCACGTCGGCGGATCGACTCCCGCGGCGGGACCGCCGATCTTCACGGTTACCGACATTTCGTTTAGCCCCACCGAGCCCCTCAATCCCAGACGCGGATTAGTGCAAGGCGGAACGGTCATCACCATCAAAGGCACGGGCCTCACCGACGCTCAAGGGCGCACGGAAGTACGTCTCGATGGGATTCTGTGCCCGCTCGTTTCCGCGGTGGCAACTCAAGTGGTTTGCACGACGCCGCCTCACGCACTGGGCCCGGTGAACGTGGTGGTGTCGCAAGGCGGATTGTCCGCGACGGTGCCCGTGCCCTTCACTTACGTGGATTGCACCAGCGCCGTGGCCGTCGTCGATGCGGCGGCGAGGGCAAATTTCCTCGGTGCGGACGGCGCTCGCCAGAACGGGCTCTGGTCCCAAGGAGCCAACGTTCCCAAATTCTGGAACCCGTACTACGGCAATGGCACCGGTATCAACTACTTCAATAACGACGCGAGCCGCTTGAACGCTTGCCGCATGCGCGGTTACTCGCGCGTGGAAAGCTACACGGTGAACTCTTGGAGCTCGCCGCACAACAACTCCGAGATGATGTGGAACGACGCTTTGACCACGTACGAAATCGTGCGCGGCTCCTGGCCGGGTATGAATACGTTCACCAACACCTACGTCTGCGCGGGCAAGCTCAATGCCGTTTGCGACAATCCGAAATGGATTTTCCCGCGGGCGCCGGCAGGCAAATGGCATAACGTGGATCAGCTCCACTGTCCCACCTTCTGCTCGCAGATTGGTTTTACGAACAACCCGAGCCCGGAAGGCATGCGTTGCGTGGCTGGCGAGCAGCAGGCGGCTTCCGCCTATCCTTATATCAACTATCGCTACGGTTACTGGCGCAGCCGGGAAATCCCGGGGCGCAGCTCGAGTGACGCCTCGAGCGGTAACTTCAACGAGGAGTGCTACGCTAGCGGGCAAAAGCATGACCACGACTCGACGGACAAGACGGTCGGTTGCTGGTGCTCGCGGTAACGGCTGGCTAGTTAGGCCCGACAGGGCCTAGTTAACTTTGGGACGCTTCTTACCGGCCCGCGGCTTCTTGACGGGAGCTTTGGCGGGAGCAGCTTTCTCTTTGGCCTTTACCTTGGCGGCTTCGGTGCCCTCGGATGAGTCTTCGTCCGAGGACGCCTCGTCGCCCTCTTCCTTCTCGTCCTTGGCCTTCTCGTCAGAGGGCTTTGCCTTCGTTTCAGGCGCCGCCGCGGCCGGAGTCTCCTTCGGAGTCTCATTGGCGGCTTTCTCTTTCGCGGGCACTCTTTCGGTCAGGGGGGGCGGTGGCTGCGGCGCGCTGACCGCGGTCAAGCCAGGGGACACCCCGGCCAGCGCCGCGAAGGACGGCACGGTCGAGCAGAGACGGGCCCAGTTGGCGAAGTTGTATCCGAACGATTCTCCGAGCATCCAGGGCGCGCCGTCCTTTCGAGCGAAAGGGGTTCGGTAAATCGTTTGCGAGAGCTGATCCAGCCAGCCTCTCGCTTCTTGCAGCATCGGATTATCCTGCGATGCCGTAGCCGATTCGGCCATCGGTTGCGTAGGCAGCATCTGGTCGAGCGCATTCTGGCATTGAGTGGCTTTCGACACCATCTCGTCGTTACTCTTTGCTCCCAGGGCATGGCGCAGGGCCACGCAGTTCGTGGGGTTGATCAGAATGACGTCGACTTTTCCGATTTTTGGATGAAGGAAGGCCACGTACTCGATGCTGCCACTCACGGAGAGGCTCGCATAAAATTTGGTTCCGGGCGCGACGGCCGAAACGTAGCCGATGCCGCGCGGGTTTCTACCTACGTCGCGAAAGTTGATAATGAGACTGTGCTGAGGCGAAACGAGGTTGGGAAGCACTTGGGCGCGCGAGGTGTAGATGACCTGGTGGCCGTCAGTGCCGGCGTCGCTCACCTTCCATTCGGCCCCCGCCATGATCGGATCGCCGGCTTTGCTGAACGAGAATCCGCCCATGCCCGGGTCGAACAAAGCGTTCAAGTACGCCGCCTCGTTGTCGGCGCGGGCGACCGAAACGAAAGCAGAAAACAAGACGAAGGCGTGTCCTGCTTTCCGAGCGATCGAAGCTAAATTTTCATTCCGTTTTCGCACTTTTAGCATTCGTAAACGTTACTCTTTCTTTCTTTTCGGATCTTCCGGCGATTTTCTGTACCACCGCGCAGGCAGGGGCCAGACCTTCACCGCGCTCAGCTTCAAACAGTGCGTCGTGCGGCCGAGTCTAGACGTTGGGAGCGGCACGAACACCGCGTTATAGCGGCGACACCCTTTCTGAAGCAGTCCGGCAAAATGCGGAAAATTTCACAATTTGAGACCAGGCGAAAACCGAAACTTGCCACGGGCGCCGTCTCCCTCCACCATCAGGGCGGTGGGCCGAACGCTCAAATTTTCTTTCGAACGAAAGCACCGCGCCCAACCTTGGGCGCTTGAGTGTGCGCTTGGCGAACAGATTTTCGAAGAAGTGAAAGCGGGGCTGTCTTTGAACGATCGCCGCTTCGATCGTCTCTTCTCGCCGCGAGCCCGGGATGCTTCGGCTCAGCATTGGACGCCGCTATCGGTGGCGAAAAGAGCGGCGGAGCTATTAACCGAGGGACAGGGTCGGTTCATTCTCGACGTCGGCTCGGGAGTCGGAAAATTCTGTTTCATCGGAGCCCTCACCACGCCCGGGCATTTTGTCGGTGTGGAAACACGTGAGTGGCTGGTGCGCGAGTCCCAGGAGCTCACGCGAAGATTTGGTATAGAGCGTGTCGAGCTCGTTCGAGGAGGCATGCGAGAGGTGGATTGGGACCTCTTCGACGGACTCTATTTCTACAATCCCTTCTACGAGCATCTCGAGGCTGCCTCCCGTATCGATGAGTCCTTGGAGCTGAACCGGCAGACCTTCCGCGAGGAGATGGCTTGGGTGATGAAACGGCTCGAGACCTTAAAGCCCGGCGTGAGAGTCGTGACGTTCCACGGCTTGGGCGGAGCTCTTCCCGCCTCGTTCGAGCTCCAGGGCAAAGAGCCGGCCGGAGAAGATTTTCTGGAGCTCTGGGTGAAGCGCTCCGAAGTCGTGCGCCGCATTGATGACGAAAAGTATCCAGGGGCGCGCTAGGTCGTGGCTTCGCCTCGCACTAACCGGCGCAACGCGAGAGGATGAGTCGAAATCGGCTTATGCTCGTCCAATCCAACCACCGTTAGGTTAAGCCCTTGTCGCGCAAACTCCGTCCCCAGATCCTCGAGCTTGGCCATGACGCTATGGTCGACGACGCGCGCATTAGACAAGTCGACTTCGATGTTCTTACGGCCGGCGATTCCCAAGGTATGAATCTTTCGGCGCACGACGATCCAGGTACTGAACACCGCCGCTTGCTGAGGCGCGATCTGGAGCGTGTCCCCGGTCTTCTCTTTGACTTCGAAAGTCGGCGAAAAGAGGGCCTTCAAAGGCGCGCCGTGGAGAAGGTGAAACGCGAGCTCGACCGCGATACCGATGCCAATGCCCACCAACAGATCCGTCGAAAGAACGCCGACGATGGTCGAGAGGTAGACCACAAACTGTTCCCAGCCGATCTTGTAGACATGAAAGAACTCTTTCGGAGCCGCGAGTCTCAGTCCCGTATAGACCAGCATCGCGGCGAGCGCCGCGAGCGGAATGCGGTGAATGAGCACGGGCGCGAGAACCACGAAAGCGAGCAGGAAAACGCCGTGGAAGAAGTTCGAGTCGCGGGTTCGCGCTCCGTTATCCACGTTGGCGCGGCTCCGCACGATTTCCGAAATCATCGGCAATCCGCCGATGAGCGCGGCCAGGGTATTTCCCACGCCCACCGCGAGCAGATCCCGATCGAGATTGGTCTTGCGCTTCCAAGGGTCGAGAAGATCGATGGCCTTGGCGCTCAGAATCGATTCCATGCTGCCAATGAGCGTGAACATGATTACCCACTTCCACGCCTTGGGAAGTAAGAGCGCGCTGAAATCCGGGAACGTCATGGCGTTGAACAGATTCGACGGCACGGCCACCAGCTGCGACTGACCGACGAGATAGGCATGCCCATGCCAGAGATAGCCGTGGTCGTGGGCAAAATCGAAGAGAAAACCGAGCGGAATGCTGACGGCGACCACCAGCATCGGGGCCGGAACCATACGGAAATACTTATTCCGCACGAAGGGCGCCAGCACGAGAATCAAGAAACTGATGCCGCCGATGAGCGCGACTTCCGGATTGAGACGGCTGATCTCTTCGGGGATTTTCATGAGCAAAGTAAACGGGCTTCCGGAAGCGCTAACCCCCAGCAAAATCGGCACCTGCTTCACGATGATGATGACGCCGATGGCGGCCAGCATGCCGTGGACCGCCGCCGCGGGAAAAAACTCGCCCAAAATGCCGGCGCGAAAGAGCGCGAGCACTATTTGCAGCAGGCCCGCCGCCACGCCCACCGCGAGCGCGAGCTTATAAGCGTTCATATCGGCCGGGAGCGATTTGCCGCCCGTGTATCCGAGGTCGGTGATGCAACCGATAGCGATGACGATGAGTCCCGCCGCGGGTCCTTTAATGGCCAAAGGAGAATCGCTGATGAACTTACCGACGATGCCGCCGATGACGGCCGTGAAAATTCCGGCGATGGCCGGGTAACCGCAGGCTAGCGAAATGCCCAGCGACAGGGGCAGCGCAATCAGGAAAACCAAAAAACCCGCGCTGATATCGAAGCGTAACGATTCACGAAGGGAAGTGGGAACGGGCCCGACCGGCGCGGAAGGGCCAGTTTTTTTCTCAGTCATATGAAGATCCTCTGAAACCGAATTGAATTAGGCAATTGACTCGAGACGAGGGACGGCATCAGGCAAGGCGTGGGGGAGCGCGCGGAGATCTCAGAGTGAGGCGAAGTCGGCTGAAAGAGAGGAAAGCGGAAATCGACGGCGCTTTCGTGACGACTTCACAAAAGGGGCCATGCACGAAAGCGGAAGACAGTAGCCCCTTTGCGGACTCTTCGGTGTCTTCCAAATCTTGCGCCAGCGCCTTGAGGGGGGCCAATTCGGAAGCCCGCTTCTGACGGATCGGCAGGCTCGAGGCGGTTTGAACGCGCTGAGAGAGCCCTTGCCCCTTGAGCTGAGGCGCCGCCAAGTCGGCACCACCGCCCAGGAGCAGCGTGAAAATTAATACCCAAGACTTCATACGTTTCTGATTGAGCGCCTAACCTACAACGCGCGTCGATCCTAAATCAAAGGTTAGTTACGTAAATTCCGGTTCAAAGAGTCTACTATCGAACCTTCAATATCATAGAAAGATTTCACTAAGCCGCAAGCGACTCGTAAAGCTCTCGGGCCTCAAATCTTTGCGAAGGCACTATGCGCAGACGATAGGCTCCGCTCAGGGGCTCGAGCTCCTGAACCGATCCTGCCTCAAAACCCAGAGGGAGCACTTCAGGCAGGGTTTGCTCGACGGCCGCTTTCAGCTCGGGGCTCACCTTGCCGGTAAGCCAAAGCTTCACGCGCACACTCGTTTCCGAAGGACGGAGGTCGAGCGCGATGCCCATTTCTTTCAGCTGAAGGTACGAAATCCCTTTCCCCTCGAGACGCCGCCGGAGGGCCTTCTCCGCGCTCTCGGCTTTCGAGATGAAATCCGCCCGCCGCTCCACGGGAATGCCATGGTTCGTGCCGAGGTAGGACGCGGGCAGGAAGGTCACCCGAAAATCGTTGGACTCCAGGGCGCTTTGTCTGAGCCCGAGCAAAAAGCGCTCACGTTCCGGCTCGCTCATCGCCTTCGCGGGATAAAACACGCCGTCGTCGCCTGAGAAAATGAGAGCCTTGCCGACGATGCCCGCCGCTTTCAAAGCCATTTCGAACTTCGCCCGGCGCGCTTCGAAGGCGGCGGAGGCCGCGGTCTGCGCCACGCGCGTTTGTTCGACGGCACGGACCGCCGCTCCGTCCCTCGGTCCGTCGGCCGCTTTGGCGAGAGCCGCCATGACCGCGTGCAGGTTGCGCACGTTCTGTCCGGCCAAATCGGCGGCGACCAAGCCCTCGGTCGCCTTCTCCAGGCCCATGCTCAAGGTTTCCTGGGCTTCATAAATACTGGGCGCGAACGTTTCGACGAGATCGAAGTACGTACGGAGGTCGGAAAGCGTTTCCTCATTTACCCTCAGGCCGAAACGCCGCAAAAACGCCGTTTGCACGAAGTCAGGTTCCTCCCCGGAAGCTTTCTTGAGAATTTCTATGGCCGCGGGAGAGAGAACGTACTTACCGTCCTCTCCACGCGTGAATGCTCGTGATTCTCCGCCGGTGTAGAGATTTTTGTAGAGCTTCTTTCGATACCGCTCTGCCGCCAGCGCTCTCGTATTCAAGTGCGCCCGGGTCGCCGCGTCTCCAAAATCCTGCCAGCTATTAGAAACGGTGTACCGGGCAAAGCGCGCGGCCGTTCCCGCCTGATCGGCGGTGGCGCCAAAGCCCGCGAGATGCCAACGGCTGGAATTGCGAATGGTGCTTCCCGGAAAATCATAGAGCGGCTCTAAAGCGGTATAGCGCTTCAGAGCCAAGTTGAACTCAGCCGACGCGGACTCCAAAGCTTTCGTCAGATGCTCGCGCAAAGCGGGAGAGTCCGTGTGGAAAGCAAAGCGAAGCGTCTTATAGTCGGAGTAAACCCGGTCCGGGCGGAGCGCGGGATCCGCCATGAGATGCTTTATGAAAATTTGCTCGTAGAGCGCGACGACGGAGGCCGACACTTCCTTGTCTTTGAAGTATTTGTCGTTCATCGCCTTCAAAACGGCATTCTCCACATGGAAAAAGAGGCCATACTTTTCCGGCGTCAAAGCCGCGGCGAGGAAGCCTGCATTGTCGGCCTCTTGCACCCGGTAGCTCAGATGCGCCTTGAAGGAGTGAAGCGACGAGCGCGCTACCGCATCGTAAGCCCCTTCGCAGGCGACGTCCCGCAAGGGATCCAGAACCCGTGGGAGGGCCGCGGCCAACGCCAATGCGAAAAGGAGGCGCCCCACGCGCCGAAAGGAAACCAGACCCACCGGTAGCCGACTGTGCACAACCAGTGCCCGGTTAATCCGTGCCTGTAGGGGTTAGATTTTCCTGACGGGCGGTAGCCACTGGCGACGCGGAACGCTCCGTAGACTCAAAGAATACGGGCCTTTCCTGGCCGTCTTGACTCGCCTCGGCCGATCATGGTCCTCTGCCGAACGGGTACCGGCCCTCGGAGGTTCCATGAAAATCCACTCCCTTCTCTTCCTTCTCAGTCTCACCCTGTCCCATGCTCTCTACGGCTGGGGCGAGCGCGGGCACCACGTGCTTTGCGAAGTCGCGACCCGGCTCGTGGCAAACCCGGAGCTTTCCGAGTTCCTGCAGGGGCGCGGCCATCAAGCGGGCCACGTCTGCAACATCCCGGACATCTTGTGGCGTAACTTGCCCGCGCAAGACAAAGCGGGAGAGAACAGTCACTTTCTCGATCCTGAGCCGTTCGGTTACACCCTCGATACCCTTCCCCTGGTGTTCGCCGACATCGCGACGGCGAAAGGCGTAACGAGGGCTAAACTGGCCGTCGATCTCGGTTCGCTCTGGTGGAGAGCGGATCAGTTTTTTCGCCGGGCAAAAGCGAACGCGACTGCCATTGGACTTGCGACGCTTCCCACTTCCGCGCAGCTTCAAGACAACTCGCATCCTTACAACCAAGCGGTGTATCAGTTTTTTACCGACCTCTATCTCATGGGGCACTTCGCGGGAGACGCCTCGATGCCGTATCACAACACGTCTGACTACGACGGCTGGCAGAAAGGCCGCGGCGGCATTCATTCTTACTTCGAAAGCGCCGCGGTGACGGCGCAACCTCTGCAGCTCGCCGAGTGGGTGTACCAGGCGGCCGTTCTCCTGCGCGCGCAAAGCGGAGTCTGGACGAGCGCTACCCAGAAGATCCGCGCGGTAAGCATTCAAGCCATGCGGGAGATGCCGGAGCTCGATGCGCTCGACGTGCTCGTTAAGCCTTCGGTCGCGGCGACGAAAACCGCCGCCAAGCGGCCGCCCGTCAAAGAAAGCGCGAAACGCTTCAAGTCTCTCCTCGTCAAAGAGCTCGCCCGCTCGGCTGCTTTACTCGCCGAAATGTGGGACGCCGCTTACGAGGCCGGAGGAAAACCGAACTTGAAAGTGTACCGCAGCTATCGGTACCCGCTTATGCCCGATTACGTGCCCCTGGATTACACCGCTTCGCGGATGGGAGAAGAATGAGCGCCCCCACGCTGCAACCGTTTATCTTGGGCAGAGGCAACGCCGGTCAGGCCATGGCAAAGGCTCTCAGTCTCGTGAACTTCCTCGATACAGAACTCACGGTACTTCCCCCGGTTTGGGTGGAAAGGGGGCGGCCGCTCGCGGAACTTCCGAAAAGCGGCGCCTCCCGCCTACTCGCCGTCGCCAACCCACATGGCTTGCACGCGCGCGCCCTCGTGGAGGCATCCAAAGCCGATTTCGAGGCCGTCGTTTGCGACAAACCCGCGGCGGTGAGCCACGAGGAAGTCGCGACGCTCAGAAAGATCGCCGGAGCGGTTTCCGTTTGTCACGGCTACCGGCAGACCTGGGGCCCGCGCTGGCTGAAGACGTGGGTCGACTCGGGAGAGCTTGGGCAGCTGATTGCCGTCGAAGGAAGGTACTGGCAAGCCTCGGCCGCGGCCAAAGCGCTCGCCGGCACGAAATCGGCGAACGCTTGGAAAAACGATCCGAGTCTGAGCGGTCAGTTCGATACGTTTCTCGATCTCGGCGCGCATTGGGTCGACCTGGTTCAGCACTTACTCGGCGAAAAGGCCGCGTCGGCGCGCGCTTGGCTTCATCATGCGAACGGCGAAGCGGCCCATCGGGACACGCACGTGCAACTCGAGATGAGTTTTTCGAACCGGCGCCGAGCGTGGGCGTCCCTTTCCAAGACGTTTCACGGCCAAGGCAATAACTTGGAGATCCACGTGCTGGGCGCGAAAAGCGCCGCGAGCTGGAGCTTCGAGCGGCCGGACGAGATCGTGGTGGCAAAGGGCGCCGAGCGGCACGTCCACGTTCGTAAGGATACGGCGCTCGGCCTCAAGCAGGCGCCTTTCCACGGAGCGGGTTGGCTCGACGGCTATACGGAAATTTTGCACCAAGCAGCGCGCCGTGCCGTCGGTCTTTCTGCTTTCTCGGTTCCTACCCTGAGCGAGCACCTCGACGCGGTCGACACTTTGCTCACGGCGGAAAGGGTTTGATCGCTTCCGTACGGTGGCCTAGACTCATGGGGCATGGCATTGCGCCTTCTCCTCTGGCTCAGTTTGGCTTCGATTACCGCGCGGGGGGCGACCCACGTTGAGGCCGCCCTGTTGCGTCTAGACGGCTCTTACCCTTGGCGCCGGGTAGCGGAAGGCGTGCCCACGCTCGCTTATGGCGCGGTCACCGGTCTCGGCGGACTTTGGATCATGCTGGACTCTCGGCACCACAACGATACCGAGCGCACCGTCGGGGCGGTGGCTGGGGTTACCGGCGCCGTGATGCTGCTCGATAGTCTCGCGATGAGTTTCGGAAAGAGCTCTGGCGAGCATTTTATCGAGCACTACCGCGAAATGGGTCCGAACGGAGATGGGCTTTTCTCGACGAAAGACGCTTACGCCGATGCCGCCCTCGCCCGTTTCGCAGAGACGAGCCGCTCCAGCCGGTACGTACGCGGGGCGTTGGCGCTCGTCAATGCGGCTCCTTACTTCTATTTTTATTTTTCCAATTCCCTCCGCTACCACAATGCCGTGTTTCTCGGCGGAGGCTTGGTCGCGATCGCGCTCTACCGCTTTCTCGTCCCGAGTCCAGAAGAAGGCGCGGCCTGTATTTTGATTGGCTCGAGTCCCGCGACGCCCACGAGCCTTGCCCTTCGGTGGAGCTTTTAGATGAGACACGGGCACGATCACCATCACCACGACAGCGGCCCGTGCGCCCCGAAAAACACGCGCACTCTTTGGCTCGTTTTCTTTTTGTCCGGCGGCTACATGGTAGCCGAAGTGGTGGGCGGCCTTTGGACCGGCTCACTGGCCTTGCTCGCCGACGCGGCTCACATGGCGATCGACACGGGCGCCATCGCTCTCGGGCTTTTCGCCACTTGGATTGCGCAGCGCCCACCGACGGACGCAAAAACTTACGGTTACTACCGGGCGGAGATTCTGGCGGCTCTCCTTAACGGCTGCGTTCTCATCGGTGCGGCCGCCTGGATCATCGCCGAGGCCCTTCCTCGTTTCAGCACTCCTCCGGAGATTAAAGGATCCGCGATGGCGATCATCGCCTCGGGCGGGCTCATCGTGAACGTCGTCTCGCTTTGGCTGATGCATGGAAGTGACAAGGATCATCTGAACATGCGTGGGGTTTGGCTTCACCTTGTCGGCGATACCTTGGGCTCGGTGGGCGCCATCACCGCGGCGGTGCTCATTTGGAAGTACGGCTGGAACCTCGCCGATCCGATCCTCTCCGTCGTCCTCACGTTACTCATCGTTTTCGGCGCCGGCCATTTACTCGTCGACTGCGTGAACGTGCTTTTGGAAGGAGTTCCGAAGCACATCGATTTACCGGCGGTGAAACGCGACTTGGAAGCGGCGGGCGGTGTAAAAAATGTGCACGACCTGCACGTTTGGCTTGTGACCAGCGGCCTCACCGCGCTCTCCGCGCACGTCACCGTAAACGAAGGCCGCGATCACTCCGAAGTCTTGCGCGTGCTCACCACGCTCCTCCACGACCGTCACGGCATCGAGCACGTAACTTTACAACTCGAAGCCCCCACCTTCGCCCACCGCGACCTCCACGTCTAAAAGGCCCCCCTCGCCGCGGCTACGCCGGCTCGCCAAAAGGTGTGTGGATACTTTTAGCCAACGACGGCACGATTCCTGCTTTCGAACGCCTCGCTATGCCAAGAATGAAGCTTGTTCGAACCGCACGCGGCGTTTATCACATCACCAACAGAGTTAATCATAAACATGATTTTCCACTCCCACTCGAAGAGTGCTGGCCGATTTTCATGAATATTTTAGAGAGGGTAACTGAGAACCTATCGGCGGAAATTCACGCTTTTGTCCTAATGTCTAACCACTATCATCTATTCCTAACGACCCCACTCTTCAACGTTGACGTAATAATGAAATATGTGAATCGGGAAGTAACCCGGGCGATCAGTCGGAAAACCGGTCTGATAAATCATATTTTCGGTGCGAGGTATCACCCCAGCCTTGTCTACAACCCACGAGACTTTGCTCACGTCCTGAAATACATATATAGAAATCCCGTGAAAGCAGGATTGGTAAAGAGCGTCGAACAATATCCTTTCTCCACCGTATCTAGCTTAGTTCACGCAAGTCGATTCGAATTTCTGAGAGCGAGCAAATTTTTCCCCGATGCCCTGTCCGGACTTCGCCCTGCGGAGAGATTATTTTGGCTCAATGAGCCTCTGGCTAAAGAACAGGAAGAGCTGATTCGAAAGGCAAATAGGAGGCGAGAGTTTCAGTTCTCGAATCGCGTCGCCGAGCAGAAAGTGGCTGCCCAATTATCTCCGGCACCCTGGCTAAAAGTATCCACACACCTTTTGGCTAAGGGCTGCTGAGGGTCCGGTCGGGGGTGGCGTTGGTGGTGGCGCCGATGAGGCGGATGGCGCGGATTTCTTGAGGGTGTAGGTAGGCGAGATAGAGGGTGTCGCCGGTGAATGCCTTCCACTGTAGGCAAGAACTCACTGGTACGCGGTAGGCGACCCTGCCCGCAGTCAGCGTTCTGAAATTAATGGCGCCCTTGTCGCTCGAAACGTTCAGGTGCCCGTCGGAGAGCGTGAACGCATCCGGCACCACGCGCTCGAACTCGATTTCCAAAGCTTCCGCTTTGGAAGCCTTGTCGCGCGGAAGCTGAATCTCGGTCATCTGACCGTTGGCCGAGCTCGATGTGCTGAATAAGACCGTATCGGCCCGTCCCGTTCGCCAGGCCAAACCATGAGCGAGCGCGAAACCCCAGTCGCAGCCTTCGAAAAAATTCGCCTGCCCGTTGTCGACTAGCCCGCGGACCGCCACCTTCTCGCGCCGCAGATCATCACGAATGAGAATCACGTGGTGCGAAAAGACCGCGAAAACGCGGTAGCTCTTCAAAACTTGCCGAGACAATTCGTAGTACCGCGTCTGCGCGGGCACTCCGTCAAAGCGAGCAAAGGGCGCGCTGCTCAAGTAAACGATCCACTCCGGCTTTTCCCGATCGAGCTCCTCGCCAATACGCCGCTGCTCTCTCGCGTTCGCGTACGGGTACTGATGCCGAAGCGGAACGGGCAGTTCCAAAAGATAATGAAATAGCGCGGGCTCGTTGGTGAAGTCGAAAACCTTCTCGCCCGCGAGCTTATGCGTGACAAAGAAATCCCGAAGCTCTCGTACGATTCTCAGAGAATCCTTACCGAGCTCTCCGTAACCCCACCTCGACAAGGACGAGCGAACCGCAGCGGGTTTAGCGTACCGCGCGGGCAGCGATTCGAAGTGCCACCACACGGATCGGGAAAGCGGAATGAGCAATACCGCCATGAGCGCGAGCCCCATGGGCTGCAAACCCCGGCCGCGGTACTCGGCCGGAAGCCGATGCTCCCACTGCCGATCGACCCAAGCCACGCCTTCCGCCATCATCCAGTAAACCAGAGGCAAGGCGAGCGAGACGTGGGCGAGGATGTGCTCGTCCGCGCGCGCTAAGAACTTCCGGTAGTAGAGAATAGCGAAAACGTTCCAGCCGAACATCACCGCGTCGAGCGGCAAAAGTTTCCCTGCGCGCACCCGGAAAGCGAGAAACAGCAGAGACGAGAAATACACTATCCACGGAAAAAGCACCGCGAGGGTGAACCAGTTCGTGATTTTCCAAGGGATCGGAATGCCGACCGCGTAGATGTGTCCCGCCGCCAAATTCACGTAGCAGCTGATGTAAGCGCCCAGCGCGCCGAACACGGCGAGAAACGCCAGCCAGCCGACGAGAAACAAAGTTCCCCCGGCGAGTCCCGCTTTGGTGATCCGTAACGCTTTGAACCAACGCTCGGACGGAATGCGATTGAAGGCTTCAAACCCGAAGAATCCACAGAAGAGGCCGAACGGCACGAAGAGGGCTTCGGGTGTCGCCACTACGAGCGCGATCGCACCGGCGCCCGTAAACGCCGCGAGCCTCGCCGAGCGGCGAGCTAGAGCAAGCGTCGCCAGGAAAAAAAGCGGGTAGAGAAAGAGGAACCGAAAGTTGAACCCGTCAAAAACAATGGGCCAAACCCAAGGCAAGAGCACCGCGGTCAGGGTCAGAAGCCAAGGGCGGCGGCGGAAGAAGAGGCAAAGCAAAACGTACTGCGAAAGAAAAAAGAGCGGCTTGGCGATGAGCGACACGCCCGCGTCCGCGCCCCAAACCGTATCTTCAAAGAAGCGATGCCCAACCCAGGCAAAGATCGGATCTTGCAGAAGCCCGTGCTGGAACAGAAAGTCCCGCCAGGGGAACCCGCCCTGACGAAGCAAGAGGCTCGTAACCAGGGACTCGCCGTCATGATGAAGATGCAGCCAGGTGCGCGCCACCGGAGTTTCCGCCGTCAGCACGAAAATGAAGACCGGAAAAACCAGACCGAAGAAAACTTTGCGCTCGAGGGCCGCCGCGCTGGCCGCGTCCCTGACGCGGCCCAATCGGCGCGAAATCCATACGGCAAGACCCACGGTAGCCGCCGCCGCGAGCCAGAAGGGAAACCAGGGATGCCCGTCCGTGCCCACGCGAGTGGCCTGCGAAGCTCCATAGAGCACGAAGGGGATGGCCGCCGAGAAAAGCGCATTCACCCAAGACGCGCCGATTTCGTTGCCGTCGGGCACTCTCCGACGAATCCAGAGCGCCGCCCCATAGACGAGTCCCCCGTACAGCACGGCGACGAGTAAAGTCTGCGCGAAAAAATTGCCGTGGCCGTAACAGACGGTGCCCAACCCAAAGACGAAGCCGGTGAACCAAAGCCGCATCATTCTGCCGACGCGAGACGCCCAGGTGGTCGGTGAGACCTTGGGCTCGGGAACATCCTTCAGCCAGGACTCAAACCAGACCGGCGTGAACTGCTCCCAGGAAAAGCGGTGGCGCCTGAGCCGCAAGAAAATCCAGGCGGCAAACAGCGGCATGCCGATCGCTTCCAATAGGTACGCTTTGAAATAGAGATCGATGTTGAAATTGGCAAAAAGCGGATATCCCATCAGGTCCGTGCTGGGATTAAACCCACGCGGCGTGACGAGCCAGACCAAGGCCATCGTCACTTGGGCCATGACTAAGGAGAGCACCAGGCGAAGCGTCACGCGTTACCCTCCGCGGAATGTCCGAGGTAAAAGTTGACCCGCGTTTCCAGATCCGCTTCCCGATCGAGAAGCAGCGACTCGGCTTTGAAGACTCCTTGGATCACATCGTCGATATTACTATGAGTGAAGAGCCCTTGGCGCCCCAAAGACAAGAGCCGAGGCAGATAAGCCATGCGCCGGGCCGCCTCCCCCCACTGATCCGCGTGCCCTTTGAGGTAAACCGGGTAAACCACACTCTGATTGACGTCGAGCCGCTCGTGAATCTTCAAAGGATCGAGCCAGCCCAAAGCCACGAGGGACGCGACGGCCTTATCGCCTTTAAGAGCAAGCTGCGCCGGATGCGGCACGTTGTACTCGAGACAAAGCACGTTCTTGCCTTCGGCCAGACAATCGCGGCTGCAATACGAAAAATCCGTCACGCGATTAAACGCCACTTCCGGGTCGGCGGTAAATGTAAACGGGCCCGAAAGGCGCACGTCCTCCGGCACGCTTAGAAACGTAAAGCCCAGGCCGCGGTATTTCAGCCGGCCCGTCTCGAGACCCGCGAGATCGCCGTGTAGGCGAGACAGCGTCGACACCGGGATGGTGCTGGCCAAAGTGTGCGCCCGTAACCGCCGCCCATCCACGTCAACGACGACCTCTCCCGGCGTCTCGCGGATGGCGGTCACCTGCGCGCTCAAGCGCAAAGTCACGCCCCGTGAGCGCAGCCGCTCCAGAATCTTCTCCGCGATCTGATAAACGCCGAGCCGCGGATAGTAGTGGGCGGTAGCCAAAGGATCTTCCGCGTGGCGAGCTTTGCGGCCGAGGCCAAAAAGGCGCGAAAGCTTGAGAGGAGGCAAGCGATCCTTTGCGAGACGCCCGTCGAGCTCCTTGGACGGAACGGCCCAAATCTTTTCGGTCAGCGGGCCAAAGAAACTCTCAAAGAGAGGACCGCCGTATTGCGAGCGCGCCCAGTCCTCGAAGGTTTTCACTTCTCCGGCGGGAAGCAGCCGTGCCAGGCCGAAACCGATTCCCGATTTGAGCACTTCTCCCGGAGGGAGCCGTTTCAAAATCTCCAAGGGGTTGACCGGGTAGGACAGGACCTGCCCGCGAAAGAGCACCTTCATCCGAAACGTGCGATCCAAAAGATCGTCGCCCAAGAGATCGCGGTAGTAAGCCAGCACCTCGGGCCACTTTGCCCGTACGTTATGAGGCCCGAGATCGACACGCGAGCCATCCAGATGCACGCCGCGCGCGAGACCGCCCACTTCGGACTCCTTCTCCAGCACGGTCACTTGCACGCCCCGGGAAGACAGGCGATCGGCCAGAGTCAGTCCCGCGATGCCGGCGCCCAGCACGATGCAGGAGTCCATCTTCAAGAACGCGTCTCCGGAGCCTGATAGACGGGAAAATAGTTCCGGTCTCGAATCCCGCGCCGGCTACAAGCGGCGCCGTACGCTTTATCGTCGAAAACTCGCGTCCAGCGGCCAGCGGTTAGCCGCTCACCGCCAAAACGGCTCTTGAATTTCTCGAGGCCGTCTCCTTCGACGGAGCCGCCGCCCAGATTCACCCAAGGCAAACCGAGCGCCTTTAGGCGGAGCATCCCTTCCCATAAGAGCGCGCCCGTCGCGCGGCGGCCCTCGGTCGTCGAAGCTTGAAAGAAGTACTCGGCTCCCCAGGCGCTGGCTCCAAATCCGGCGATGGAGACGACGCGACCCGCGGTGTCCCGGGCTCCCAGCCACAAAAATCCCTCCATTTTGGAATAAAGGGAAAGCGTCTCGTCGGAAAAGCGATAGACGGGCGCCGCGCCTACGCGCTCGCAGGTGGAGCGGTAGAGCGCCGGGAAATCCGAGGCGAGTGCGGCGCGATCGTCTTCCAAAGTCCAGCCGGCGGCGAGCGCCGTATCGGAGCGGACGGATTTACCCTCCAGCCGATGCCATAGCTCCGATTCGCTCTTGGCCAGATCGACGACAAAAACCGTTCGGGCGGGAGAGGCGAAGGGAAAGCGTTCCCAAGAGCAAAATTGCGGATGCAGAGCTAGATATCCCGCCACCCATTTCTTCTTGCTCGCGTAGCGAAGGAGCCCTTCGAGAAACTCACCTTCGGCGACGACTCCCGCGGGACCGGCAAATCCATAAGGAGTGGTGACATCAATCCAAGCCTCGTACCGCCGCTCGAGTAAAACGACGGCGGACGAGCCATCGGTAAGGAGAAAAGGCGCGGCGCCGCTTCGGGCGAGCGCCTGGGCATGATCCCAGCGGTGACAGAAGCCATGAGGAATCGTGGCGAGCGAGCTCTCCCACAAGTCCCGGCGACTCAAATCGACGCGCTTCAACACCACTCTCCCTCGAGCCGGACGATCCCATCCGCGGTGGCGAACGCAAAGCCCTGGTCCTGTCCCAAAATCGTGCCGGGCGTCGCCTTGGGGGCCTCGCCTTCGCGAAGTATCTCACACCGGCTCGCCTTGAAGCGGCCCTTCTCGGTGTCGGCGAAGGCCGAAGGCATCGGAGGAGGCAAAGCCCGGATGAGATCCCGGATTTTGCGCGCCGGCCACTTAAAGGAAAAGGCGCCGTCTTCGGGAAGCCGGCGAGGCGCGTAAGTGCTCGTCCCCGTTTGCGGCACGCCTTCGGGCAGTCCGCCGTCCAGACCACGAAAGAAGCTCACCGCCATTTCGGCGGAAAGCGCGTCCAGCCGGCGAGTGAGCGACCAGAGGTCATCGCCCGCCTCGATGCCGATGGCCTTTTGCGCGAGAATGTTGCCGGTATCCACGCCGCTATCGATCCGGTGGATCGTCACGCCGGTTTCCGTCTCGCCCGCGATGAGCGCCCAGGAGACCGGGTGCACGCCTCGGTAAGCCGGCAGAAGGCTCGAGTGTAGATTCACGGCCCCCCACCTCGCCTTTTCAAACACGGCGGATTTCAGCAGCTCGTACCGGCAAGTCAGAATGAGATCCAGATCGTCCCATTGTCCGGAGTCCGCCACCAGAGCCGAAGGACAAAGTGCTTTTAACACCGCCAGCTCGTCGGGAACCGATGCCGACACCACCGACGGCACGAAACCCGCCTCCACTAGTGCTGCGAGCACCGCAATCCCTTGAGGCTTTCCACCGGCAAACGCCCATTTGAAGTCATTCTTCATTTTCAAACACTCCGAAGCGAGAGCGCACGAGAGGCGCGTCGACACCGTAAAGCAACGGCTCGAGCATCACTTGAGGCACCTTGTTGTTCAGATCCACGTGGTACTCGAGCCAAAACCAGAAGCGCCCCATGTCGAGGCGGTAGGGAACGTGCTGTTCGGCGATGGCCGACCACTGCAGGATGTTCCACATGAGTTTGCCTTCGAGAACCGCGGCCCAGACGCCCTCTTCCACATGCAGCGTCTGATCGACGGGGCCCTCGTCGTCCCAAAGGATGCGAAAGCCCTGCTCCAGGTCGGCCGCTAGCACGAAAGCAAAACCGCTGTGGGGCCCTTCGACCGCGATCCGAAAGCGCGCCTCGAAGAACAGGTAATCCCGGGTAATCCACTTTTCGACCAGCGCCGTACGTTCCCACGTGCGCTCGCGGAGCGCGAGCCGGGAGCTGCCGTCGATCCAGCGGCGCAGACGCTCCACTTTGGGCCGAAAACGGAGCTGGAGACCGGCTATTTCGTCCAAATAGTTGTCCCAATCCACTTCGGGATGGCGGCGGACATGCCCACGCTCGGCGCTCCAAGTGTCTCCCGGCAAGAACTCGATGATTTCGGGTTCCCGCCCGTGGTAATCGCGGGCCACCATTTCGGAAAAAATCTTCGGCGTCGCCCGATTCGCCCAGTTGTTGTGGAAGAACTTCGGGTCGAGCCAGCAAAAATCGCCCGCGATGGGGGCAATGCGTTTCGGGCGAAGACCGTCCAGGACCCGGCGCTGCTCCGCGAACCCGTGCACGCGTTTCCGAGCTTCTCGCGTCATTTCTTCCGGCGTGAACTTAAAGCAGCCGGGGTACATCGTCACGCCGGCCGTCTGCACCAGCGCCAAATCGATGTGGGGAAACCTGCCCCTTATTTTCTGACACAGATCGAGGTCAGTGAGGTTGTCGTTCAAGTTGATTAGAGTGCAACCGGGCGCCTCCACCACGAACGCGCAGTTCTCCCAGTCGTGATCGCGGCTGACCGCGGCCGGAAGGAACGTCAAAGGCGTCTTACCGCCCAAAAAGTAACGCTCCCACGGGCGAAATTTGCGGATTTTCGAAAAGCCCATGAGCCGGAGCGTCCGCTCGATGGTCTGCGCCCTCAAGGAAGGGTGATCGGAGTACTCGGGCAACAAGACTTGCACGTCCCGGCTGAAACGATCGAGCGATGGGACGTGAAAATGGTCCTCGTGGGAGTGAGTCAGCAAAAGATAATCGACGTCGCGCGTGACTTCCTCGGCGTCCAAAACCGCCGCCGGGAATTTCCAGGTCGTGAAATTATAGACGGGCTCGTTCAAAATCCATGGATCGCAAACCAAGGTTCCAAACTCGCCTTCGAGGCGCAAACAGGCGTGTGAGACGAACGTGACTTCGAGCGATCCGATGGCTTTTTTCCCCCTGCCCGAGACTAGCAGAATGTTTTCGGAAGAAATGGAGGGGTGCGGCATCCGACGAGAGAAGAAAATTCGGCGCCGAAAACGAAGAAACCCCTTGTAATCGCTAGGTGGATTTAATATTTAACGCGAGAAAAGGAAAACCTAAATGGCTCATGTAGACGATTACCGCGGTTGGCCCCATTTGATGGCTTCTGGTTTTGATTGCGACCGGCATGCTCTCATGTCGTACGACAAAATCTATACCTTCTTGAAGGAATTGCCGGACGCCATCGGCATGCAGAGGATGGGCCTTCCCATCGTCTACAAGGTGAACGCCACCGATCATCCCGACATCGGGATCACCGGCACGACGATCATCGCGACGAGCCACATCAGCATCCACACCTTCCCTAAGGGACAGAAGGATGGACGCCGTAAGCCCCGTGGCATCGAGCGCCGGGTCTTCAAGCCCTTCTTCACCTTCGACTGTTATAGCTGCCGCGATTTCGATCCGGACAAAGTCTATGACATGTTGAAGAAGGCCTTCCGTCCTCGGACCCTCGAGACGGCGCTCGTCTACCGCTTGCGCGAAGACGAACAGCTCATCGAAGTCGAAGATTACTGATTCTAGAGTGGGCCTGGGGCCCACTCCCCGGAACCGGGGCATCTCCGGATTCCGAGGAGCGGGGGATAAAGACGCTTAGTACTCTTTCTTCAGCCAGGCTTTCATTTCGTCGGCGAGGCTCGCCGTTTCCCAGCCGTAGTACACCAAAACCGTTTTCGCCCTCTTTTCAGCCTGAAACCTGAGGGCGTCCTTGCGGTACACGCACCGCACGCTATCGATCTGCCGGGTCAGGGGAGCCTTGGGCTCCCTTTCCTCGCACCACTCTTTTAAGCCGTCCATGACGGTCTCACAAAGGCCGGCCGCCGCCCCGAAAGGCGACCCTTCCTTCTTCTGGCCCCGAAACGAGGCCCAATCGACTTCCACTTTCAGCTTGGGAGACGCGCAGACTCGGCGCACAACGGAAGCTGGCTCCCTCAGACCAAGCTCGGCCTGCCGGAACTCCGGAGCTTCCTTACGAACGTGCCGGATTTTTCCCTTTCGGGATGGGCCCGCCGTCGCCCCTGCCGCCGCCACGAGAAGTAGCGTCAGTATGGCCACTGACTTCATTGAGACTCCCAAGTTGTCGTTGAAGACCCGGGAATTATTGTGCCCCGAAAAAAGGGGTCGGGTCACGCA
Source organism: Pseudomonadota bacterium (assembly GCA_043767805.1). Taxonomy (GTDB): domain Bacteria; phylum Bdellovibrionota; class FAC87; order UBA2466; family UBA2466; genus CAZZHG01. The sequence continues at coordinate 25,938 of JAYUGC010000066.1, forward strand.
ACGGAGCGAAATTCAAAAAAAGAGAGTCTTGCAAGCCTAACTTGGCGCGTCAGCCGAGTCATGTTAGGTAAGAAACCTCAACTCTCTGGAGGTTTCGGTATGAAGACGGCTTTGGCGCTCCTCGCTTTACTCTGTTTCGCGGTTCCTTCTTGGGCTCAACACGGCGGAGTCGCCGCTCAGGCCTTGGATCTCACGGCAGTCGATCAAGAGTTGCAGACGAACGGCCTCCGCGGCTGGGTCCACGGCGCGGCCCCTGAGTTCAACCAGTACGTTTTCACCTGGCGCGACCCGAACGATTTCTTTCTCCACTTCGAGTTCCCGATGATTACGTCGAACCCCGCGATAAAGGCGGAGCTCGCGAAGCTCGCCCGGCATGACGAAATCCTCATCAAGGGAAAGTTCGCGGGTCTCCAAGCGCCTGTCCGCCACATCCGGCTTTCTTCCGTCCAAGTGGTGACAAAGTTTAAGTCCGGCGTGACGGCCCCTCACTTCGTGCGCGAAGCGAAAATGCCGGCCGATCTCGAAGGCAAGACGGAGCTCATCGGCAAAGTCCACGCGGTGGTGGACGACGGCAAGATTCTCGTCATCGAGTACAAGGACGCGGTCATCCCGGTCTTCGTCTCGAACAACACTTACTCCAAAGATTTGTACCGTAATGACAAGATCAAGCTCCACTACGTGATCCGCAAGCACCCAAACTCTCCCTCTCACGTGGAGCTCGACCCGGCGGCGGCTAATCCCATCGAAGTCATGGCCCACATGACTGACCTTCACGGCAAACAGGCCGGCGGTATCGACAAAGCCACCGGCAAGCCCATCGGCACCGAAGGCGTGCTGGTGATGTTCCCGAAAAGCCCGCAGATCATTTTCAACGTGTTTGCCATCCAGGAAGTGGATGCCGACGGCGTGAAAGTCGAGCACACCCTCATCAACTTCGATGACCCGGCCGTGTTCAAAGCGCTTCGCGAGAAGCTGCAGAAGATGTGGGACGCGGAAGCTTCCACCGTCGTCAATGCCCGTAATAAGTTCATCAACCCGAAAATCCGACTCCGCGTCTTCGGAGAAGGCAATATGATCGACCCCGGTCAGGCCAATCCGCAGATTTTGATTAAGAGCGAAGCGGACGTCGTTCGGCTTCCCTAGTTCGCGGCGACTTCATCGTACGGGCAAGGCATCGCCCCGCGGAAAGGCTTGGTGAGAGGCCGTCCCGCTCTGAGTAGGATGCCTCCGTCAGGCCTCCGGAGCGCTATGAACTGCGCCGGATGGGCACCCTCGCGGGCGGGGACCTCAAACTCGACGTGTCCCTCTTTCACCACGGCCTTAGTCTGGCGAATCTTTTCTCCCGGGGCCATCCGGTAGGAGAGCGATGTCTCTTTCAGCTGCTCTAGGGAAATCCGAGTGCCAAAAACTGAAGCATGCCCGTCCTGAATGGGCACGCGTAATATTTCCGACTCGGTGTTTTGCCGTGCATCGAAAACCCGGCGGCGGCTCACTCCCGTCACGGGATCCTGTTGATGCTCGAGCACAACCCGGAAAGGCACATCGTCTTTGATGTCTCTCAAGGTGTGGGCAATAACGCCGTCGATATAGTTTTGAATGATATGCGGTTTCTCTTTTTTAACCGACTTGTCGATAATGGCGTTGATGTGCTCCCAGCGCTTATTGCCGATATAGAGATCCGGCTGATTGCGGTTCCGGTTCACCGCGGCGGCCTTCATGAAAACTTGCAACCCATCTAGACTGACTCCGGCGGGTAGCGCCTCGGCGCGCAAGACTTTAAGGAACGCCTCGTAATGGACCAAAGGAATTTCGGAAGGCTTACCCGCGGCAAGCGTGGTCAGAATAGCGCCGAGATCGTACTTTCCGCGACGAACCAGCGTTTCCCCCTTGGGCTCGATGACCTCGGGCTGTCCTTCGCTGGCCACTTTGAGCATTTCGGCGATGAGCGCTTTTCCGGCTAGCGTCTTTTGCACCACCTTCAACAGCTCCTCCGGAGCGCCCGTCAAGCGGAGCATTTCGAAGCCCAAATGATTACCGTAAGCCTCGTCGAAAAGTTCAGAGACCCGTTCCCGCGACGGAACGGCGCCGCGCAAGCTAACTGGAAGCTTCTGCGCGAAATCATCCACGATCTCGTTCAAGAGATCTCGTTTGGGGATGCTGCTGTCTCCGTTCGGCCCGTCATCCTTCAAGAGGAGAAGCCGCTGAAAATCCGGCAAGGCGGTTTGCGTGCCGTAGTCGATGAAGCCACCGTTCATCATGAAGTTCGAAGGACTCGTCGCCCCGTGATAAAAACGGCGCGCGTAGGCGGTGGCGTACGACTCGGCAGTGCGGCGAGTGAGCGTCTCCAAGCCATGCTTAATCCGTTCTTTCTCCGAAGCCTGCTTCCCGGGCAATCCCGGCAAGGCTTTGGTGAGATTTGCGAGCGCCCCTTCGACCCGAGCTTGATCTAGAGCCAGGGCTTGCTCACCCTCCATCGAGTGATTCGATAAGAAATGAGCGGGGCGCAAAGGATCCACCCGGACGATGAGCGAGCGCTTCTCGTCCCAGCCTTCGTGCTCGGTCACGGTGCCGGTCGATAAAATCGCGACCACGCGGTTCGCTCCATGAGGCATTTCACGATGAAGCACCTCGCCCCATATTGCCTCTTGAACGCCTTCGGTGGTGCTCGCCCCTCCGTGAGCGTGCCCGCGATCTTCGACTTTGGGACCGACGTTCGGCGTAACGCCGTAACCTTTGTGCTGCACGCCTCCGCGCGAAGCCGCGCGGCCGCTGCCGAGGTTTCCGTTCAAGGCATTGCCACCGTAGCGATCGGAGAAAAATTCCATGAACTTCGCTTCGAACGTGCCCGGCGGGTCGCTCTCCCGGGGAACGGCATAAGCGAGGGCATCTAAGATTTCTTGTTCGAACTCCGGAGTCATACCGCCCGGAGGCACGTCGATGCCCATTTCTCTAAGCAGAGCATAGTTAATCCAAAGCACCCGGGCTTTGGCGAGCTTCTGGCCAGTCACTTTCACGTAGCTCTCTTCCGGCAAAATGGAGCCGAGGAGCTCGGGTGGACCTTCAGTGAGCTTGCTGATGGAATTTTCGCCAAACGCCGGCGTGTAGCCGACGGACAAAAGGCAAGCGACCAGAAAAAGGCGAATCGAACGGCCCATCAAACGCTCCTCGAGCAAATACGTACAGAAGTGACAAATTAGGCTGCAACTAAGCTGCCAACGCGAGTAGGGGCGAATCCCATCCGAGTACGGACCAACTCGTGCGTGAGAATGCCGGGCGAGGAAATTCCGTCTGAAGGAAAAATTAAACGCCGATCAAAAACTCGACACTCTATTCGGCCGATCGGGCGTACTGGTCGGGAAACTTCACGGCGTCCCTTTGCCCGAGAGCGCGGGCCGCATGGACGGGCCAATAGGCATCGCGCAGTTGCTGCCGGCCAAGGAGCACGAGATCGGCCTTGCCACTCGCAATGATTTCCTCGGCTTGGGCGGGCTCGGTGATGACTCCGACCGCCGCCGTCGCGATGCCGGCGCCTTGGCGTATTCCCTCGGAGAGCGGCACTTGAAAACCAGGGCCGAACGGAATTTTGGTGATGTCGTTGCTATTGAATCCCGAGCTGCAGTCAATGAGATCGACGCCTTCCGCTTTGAGGCGCTTCGCTAGCTCGATGGAATCTTCGAGGGCCCAACCGCCAGGCGTCCAATCCGTGCAGGAAAGCCGCACGGTAAAAGGAAACTTGTCGGGCCAAACCGCCCGCATCTCGCGCGCGGTTTCCAAAACGAAACGAACGCGGTGGTCGAAACTGCCGCCGTAATTATCCGTGCGCTTATTGGAAAGAGGAGAATAGAAACTGTGCGCGAGATAACCATGGGCGGCGTGGAGCTCTAGCCACTCATAGCCGGCTTCGAGGGAACGGACGGTCGCCTCGCGAAAGGCTTTTTTCACGTTCGCGATGTCGGCCAAAGTCATCGCGACGGGTGCGCGATCGATTCTCCCGCCGAAAACCTCCCCGGAAGGAGCGAGGGTCGACCAGCCACCTTCGGCATCTTTGAGCGATCGGCCGCCTTCCCAAGGCCGCGCCGTACTCGCTTTGCGCCCGGCATGAGCGAGCTGAATGCCGGGGACTGAGCCGTGGGCTTTGAGAAATCGTGTGATGCGAGCGAGCGGCTCGATTTGAGAGTCTTGCCAAAGGCCCGCGTCTTCGGGAGAGATCCGCCCTTCGGGCGTCACGCCCGTCGCTTCGGCGATGATAAGCGCCGCGCCGCCCACCGCGCGCGAGCCGAGGTGCACCAAGTGCCAATCGGTCGCGTGTCCGTTTTCGGAACTGTACTGACACATGGGCGAAACGCCTATGCGGTTCTTTAAGGTGACGGACTTCAATTTGAACGGATCGAATAGATGCGGCATGGGGAAAACCTACTCCATTTACTTCGGTCCGGCGAGAGACGGGCGGTGCAATTTTCCGGAGCCGGTGCGCGGAATGGATTCCTCTTTCGAGAACCCATGGGGGATGTGGTCGGGCGGTAACTCTCCCCTGAGCTTGCCGAGAGTTTCCCCCACGCTCCAATTCGCCTGGATGGGAACGACATACGCGTGAGGCACATGTCCGAGAGTGGGATGCTCTTTCGCAACGACCGCGAGGTCGGAGAAATCCCCCGTGCGCCAAAGCGCATCGGCAATGACCAGAAGGCTCACCTTGTTTCCCGCGCATTTGAAAATATCATCGAGGCGCCCACTGAGCCGCAGCCGGCCGAGCTCGTCCATGACGCCCGTGTCGCCGCTTCGCAACCAGCCGTCCGCCGTGAAGCCTTCCCGCCCTCTTCCGTCGTAGCCCAGCATCACGGTCTTTCCCGAGAACTGGACTTCGCTGGTCTCGGGATCGAGGCGCGCGTCGAGTCCTTCGATGGGCAGGCCGACAGAGTCCTCTATGCCACTCACCCTATCCCCGCCATTGATGAAGCCGCGGCCCGAGAGCTCGGTCATGCCGTACACGATATTGATTCTGGCTGCGGGGTGGCGGTAGCGGATCGCGCGGGCCGTCTCGGGATTCAAACGATCGCCCGAGGACAAGAGCCACCGCCACGGCCGGCTGGACTCGAGCGCCCAACGTAAGGGAAGCGGCGAAGCGCCTAGCGCGTCCACGCCGAGCCGTTCCACTTCGCGCAGGAAGGCGCCCGGAAAATAACTCCGCTCGTGCCCCAGGTAAGACGCCCCGGATTTCAGCGCGACGAGAAAATGAGAAAAGCTGCTTACGAAAGTGTACGGAATCGGAACGAAGAGGCGGCTTCCCTCTTCCAGACCGAGGCGCGCCGCGGACGCGGTGGCATTCGAGAGAATGCCTTCGGCGGAAAGCAGCGCCCCTTTTGGCGTTCCCGTGGAGCCGGAGGTAAACCAAACGGCCGCTTCTCCTTCACTTGGGCGGCGAATGACTTTATCCACCGCCGCGCGCAAAGCGTCCGAGGGCGTAGGCGGGCAGGGGACCGGGATGGAGCCGTTCAGCCAAAGAGCTACGGTATCGATCCAGTAAGCGAGACCACGACCCGAAGAGTTCAGAACGCGCTCGCCAGGCCGGTGCTCGCGCAGCTCTCCCTTGCGCTTCAACACGGCGGACTTGAAGGCGTCTGCCGTCAGCGTTTCGTTCTCGCTCTCTAATGTGAGTTGCGGGGCCCGGTCGAGCCAGTGAAGCACGGCCTCCCCGAGAGATTTGGCCATGGCAAAGATTATACACGGACTTAAGTCAGAGACACGTCCGAGCGATCCAAGTGTTAACTTGGAAAGTTCAGCCCGTGGACGGGAGTTTGCCGGAACGCGCGCCCGCGCCGCGCGCCACCTTCATCTCGATGCCCCGGAGCCAGAGAAAACAGCGCCCGTTCTCGTCAAAGAGCGCAACCTCGCTCTTGACCGACGTGCCATCGGACTCGAACTGCTCGAGCCGCAGGCTCACCTTCTCGCTGGGCCGATGGGTGAAGTAGGTCAGCACGTGGGCGACCCGCACGGGCAGGCAATAATTCCCATTCCGCTCGATCTCGATGACGGCCGTCATCTGGAAGGCGGTATCGATCCACTGGATGAGCCGGCCCCAGAACGAAGCCGAGTAATCATTGGGAAAGAGATCGGCCAGGCCAAAGGTATTCAGCCGTGCGACCGCATCGCCCCGGCCATCGATGAGAACATTCGACAAGGTTTGAAACGCGGGCCCGTGAAAGAGGCCTTGCGGCGCATAGATTTGCCGCTCTCCCACGGTCTGAGCGTTAGCAGCCTCGCGCCAAAGGGGCGGCAAGGCGGCCGTGCCTTCGGCTTCGCACGCGCGAAAGGACCCGTGATCGGAGGAAATCGTGATTTCGAGGACGCCCTGCCCTGCGCGCGCCTCCATCGAAAGATCGGCGCCCTTGTCGCCCACCACGATGGGACTTTGCGCGACGAAGTCCGCAAGCCCCACCCAGCGTTTGTGATGCAGGTAAAGCCCAGCCAAGGACATCGCAACCCCCGCCGCCGCCGGAAGGTAGGCGAGCCCTTCGATCCGGTGATCGGAGAGCATGGTATCGAACGCTGGATCAAGCCGCCGTACGTAGCGATAAACGCCACGCCCGGCGACCGAGGTCCCCAACAACTCCGGGAAGCCCGTCGCGAGCGATTGGCCATAGGCGAGCCAATCGGTGTCATCGAAATAGAGCACCGGCCCTTCGCTTTGAAAAAGATCCTGGCGGAAAAGCTCCGCGGCTTTTTCCGGAGTGAGAAGCGAAAGCCCCTTCTGCACGAGCCCTTGGCGGATGGCGCGGTTCGCGGTCATACCCACGCCGTCCCAAGGCGGCCAGAGGAGAGAGGCCGCCGAGCCCGCGCCCCAAGCGGAGTTGAGCTCTCGGCAGAATCGATCGAGCACGGCGTTGGCCGCCGCATAGATGGTCTGACCCGGATTGCCGAACCAGGACACCACGGAAGAGAAAAAGAGAATCCGCTTTGGCGGATTGGCGGCCACCGCGCGCACCACGTGCGCCGCCGACAAAGCCTTCGCCCAAAGCTCCGAGCGGATTTCCTCGGCGGTCTTGGCTCCCAGCGCCCGGCTGACCTCGACGCCTGAAGCGTGGATCAGCAAGTCGATGCGCCCGTGTTTGTCCAAGATACGCTCGAGATAGGGCGCGACCTCTTCTTGCCTGGTCGCGTCCACGGTCTCGTAGCTCAACTCCGGATGTTTGGCCCGAAGGGTATCCAGGTGCGGCGTGATCTCGGTTTCCGACGATCGGCCGCAGAGATGCAGATGACCCACGTGATCAAGACCGAGGAGCAAGCTTTGGGTGATGCCCTTCGCGCCGCCGATGGCCACTACCACGGCATTTGGAGGAAGACTCTGCAAGGCATCCGGATCGGGCATGGCCTCGAGGCGAGCCACATAGCGAACGCCCTCGCGGTAGCGTACTTCCCATTCGAGGGGATCTCTCATCTCTTCGCGAATCCAACGTAACGCCTCGATCTTCGGATCGGCGTCGTCCAGACGGATGTGTTTGAAACGAATCTCGGGCGATTCCTTGCGTAAGGCTTTGAAGAAAGCGGCGATCGCTTCCGTAATGACGCTGCCTTGGCCCATGGTCACGAACCCGATGGTCAGCTCGGCCAGCTTGGGCTCGATCCGCACAACTTCCTGCACGGCCTCGGCCGCTCTGGGAAGCCCGGTCTCAAGCCATTGATTGAGGGACCCATCCGCGGTGAGCGACAAATCGCTCACGAAGCCGGTCGCGACAAAGATCACTTGCCGCGTGCGGCAGGAAGCGAGCTGCTGACGAAACTCAGCCGCGAGCGCTTTTGGATCGAAATCGGTCAGGAAATCCGCTGGGGTCAGCGGGATCATGAGCGGGGTCGCTTCGACGGAAACTTCCCAGATGGGATCAAGCGCCTGAGGGAACCAAGCCACCCGTTTACGCTCGAAATGACCGACCTTTTCGGGCATCGCCTCGGCGCCCTTCGCGGCCGGCGCTTCGGTCTCCATGTAACCCACGAGATCTTCGACCTTCGTGAAGCGAGCGTAGTTGACCTCGCCCTCGGGCTTGAAGTTCAGGCGATCCATGACCGAGAATAGGATTTCGGTCTTCTTGATGGAATCGATCCCCAAGTCTTCCTGGAAACGATCTTCGAGAGAGATTTCCTCGATCTGGTAGCCGGTAATCTTTCCGATGACGTCGTTGACGATGGAAAGTACGCGGCCCGCGGGCTTCTTTGCTTTGGCGGCGGCCGCTTTCTTGCGGGGGGTCTTACGGAGCAAGTCGCCCACCCAAAGCGTTTCCTTCGCTCCGCATTCGCGCGCCAAAGCCGAGAGCAGCGAGGTGGGGCCAATCTCCATGAACTTGGTGGTGCCGCCCTCGGACATCACGCCCATCTGCCGGATGAAATCGACGGGCTCGACCAGCTGATTTTCGAGAATGAAGAAGATGTCATCGGCTTTGAAGTTCGTGGCGTCGACTTGGCGGTGGAGCACGGAGGAAACGAAAGGAATCGCGGGAGGCGAGAAATTCCAGCTGCGGGACCGCAGGAACTTACGCATCACCGGCTTCAAGGAAAGCAGAAACGGGGAGTGATACGGCTGCGGCGTGAGAAGGCGCTTCGCCTTGACCCCTTTGTCCTTGATGAGCCGCTCGATCTCGTCCACTTCGCCCGGCGCCACGGCGATGACCGTCTGGGTGGGGCTGTTGAAATTGGAAAGATGCACGTTGCGGCCGCGAAGGAGGACCGCCGTGCGCTCGCGGTCCGCGCCCACCGCCACTAGATAACCGCGCTCGTTGGCGGGCGGCGAAATCTGTTCTCGGTAGGTCACGAGAGCGAGCATTTCTTCGAATGGCACGACGCCCGCGGCGACCAGCATCGCGTACTCGCCGAAAGAATGGCTGGTCAGCACCTTCGGAAAGATCCCGCGGCACAAGAGCGAGTCGAAGAGCGCCACTTCGAGTACGAAGAGACTCAAATTCTGGATCGGTAAGAGGGAAGCCGGGTCCGCGCCTTCTTCGGCCAAAATATGAGAGGAGATCTTGGGAAGGCCGGCACTTACCACGAGCTTATCGGCCTTCTCGAAGACGCCGCGAATCTCGGGACGGTGGTACTGATCGCGGAGCATGCCCGGGTGCGCGGCGCCTTGGCCGGCAAAGAGAAATCCCCAGCTCGCCTGAGCCGTGGCGGGCTTCACTTGCAGCTGGTAGCCGCCGCCAAAGATAGACTCCGAGCGCACTTCGGCTTTCTGGTACCAGTTGAGGCCATGCAGGAAGGAAGTGCGGTTCATGGCTGAAAGTCGATTCCTTCCAGAGTGAACAGCGGTCCCTTGCCCACGTCCGGCACTTCTCCGGGCCGAGCGAGGAGCAGGCAATGGACTCCCGCCTTACGAACGTCCGGCAAAGCTTCGTCGATGATGTCCTCGACTCCGATCGCCACTACGTAATCGCTCGTCTTCTGCCAGAGCTCGAGACGCGCGGCGCTCAGCGCGCAGGCAAACGAGTTCAAGTCGGCATCGACGTGGTAATTGGGGCCGTGAAAATCAAATTGATTGGCGACTCTACCGGCGATGACGTTGTCGAGCGTGCCCGGCCCGGCGTCCTCGCCGATTTTGGGATACCGTTCCCGGTGCGAGATGAGTCCTTTGAGGCCCGGCTCATCGCCTTTTCTGCCGCGCGCGAACTCCCAATGACGAACCCGGCAATTGAGCCAGGCGTCCAGACCGAGCGAACAGGAGGAGATGACCGCCACGCGGTCGCGGGGAATCTGATCCCAATCGAGCCCCGAGCGATCGAGCGCTTCGGACACCGCCATGAGGGTTAGTAGCTGGCTCACGTCGATCTGATTCAAGTTATTGGGCGGGATCTTAAAACCGTAGCTCGGAAAAAAATCGAGGAAGTTCTCTCTCGGCACAAAGCTCTGCGCGAGCACCGAGACGGGCCCGACCTCGAGCTTCGGCCGCTCGGCAAGCGCGGTCGTCTGAGAAAACGTTTCCAAAAAGAGATGGTAGTTCGTCCCGCCAAAACCCGCGGAGCTTACGCCCGCTCTCAACGTACCTTCCTTCGCCATGAGAACCGGCTTCGGATTCACGAAGACCGCGGTGGGGGCTCGTTCCTCGATGTAACTTTCGAAGTACGGGGATGGGGGTGCCGTGCGATGGGTAAGCGCAAGAATGCATTTGAGCATTCCCGCGGCGCCGGCCGCTCCCTTGGTGTGCCCGATTAAGGACTTCACGGAACCGATGGGAATCGGCGTGGGCGCGCCCTTGAAAAAAGCATCGAGGGTGTCGATCTCGGTTGCGTCGCCGAGACGCGTGCCGGTCGCGTGGCATTCCAGAAAGTCGAGACGCGCGGGCTTGTTGTCGCCGTACGCTCGCTCCAAAGCGAGGCGCTGTCCATCGGAAGTTGGGGAAAAGAGACTGGCGCCGCGTCCATTCGAGGAACCGCCACAGCCCCGCAGGATCGCCTTTACCGGAAGCCCCGCCTTCATAGCGTCGTCTAAACGCACGAGAGCGAAGACCGCGGCGCCTTCTCCTTGATTCACGCCGTCCGTTTTATCGTCGAGCGGAAGGCAGCGGCCGTGGGACATGAGCCCCAGGCGGCTGAACAAAACGAAGTACTCGGGCGCAAGCTGTGTCTCGACACCGCCCGTGAGAGCGATGTCGCATTCCCGCGCGCGCAGTTTCTTCATGGCGACGTCTGCCGCGGCAAGAGACGAGGCGCAAGCGGCCCCCACCAGACACCGTTCGCCGGGCATTTTGAAATGCCTTTGCAGGCGGTCGACCGCCGCCGTGTTGACGACGAGAGGAAGCGGCGTGGAGCGCTCCGCTTCTAGACGCCTAAGGGTGCTATCCAGGATGGCTCTCGCGGGAGCGCGCTCGGCGGCGGGTAATGTCTCGATGTGCTCGAGAAGGCGCGGTCGTTCTAGGATGAGCTTGTGCTCGGAGACCTGATCGTCGGGGCCAAGGGCCCCTAGAAACCAGCCGGCTTTCCATCCCGCGCGCTTTGCCTCGGGGACCGTGGCTAGCGCCTGATGAGTCGCTTCGAGCAAAAAGACCTGAAAGCGATTCGTGTCTTTGAAATCCAGCCCATGCGCTAAAGCGAGCCGCCGCACTTCGGTTTCGGCGACATAGGCGCCGAAAGTGGAATAAGTTTTGTCGGGATCTTCGCCGGTCTCGTCCAAATAAAGATCTTCGGGCCAGCGATCGGCCGGAGCGCGGCGGATGGAGGGCTCGCCCGCGAGCACTCGCTTCCAAAAAGTGTCGGGGTTCGGTGAGTCCGGAAAGACGCACCCAATTCCCACGACAGCAATATCGTCCTTATAAAGTGTATCGGGCATTTACGAGCTGGGAGAGCGTAGAGGAAGGCTCTTAAAAGGTACGGCGTACCTATTAAGATGATTTCTCTATTTTAACGCCTAGCCGCTCGAAGGCATAGCCCGGCGATCCCATGAAGTGATAGCCGCCATCGACGTGGAGCACTTCGCCTGTGGTAGACGCGGAAAGGTCGGAGAGGAGAAAACCCATGGCGCGCGCCACGTCATCGCCGGTGATATTACGGCCTTGCGGGGACATGGCCTTGAATTTCTCGAGCACGTCGCCGAAGACACCGAAGCTTTGGGTTTTAACCGGGCCCGCGCTCACCGCGTTGACCCGAATGCGCTTGGGCGCCAAATCGTAAGCGAGATAGCGGAGCGCCATGTCGAGAGCCGCCTTACACACCCCCATGAGGTTGTAGCCACTCACTACGCGCTCCCCGCCGAAGTAGGTGAGCGTGCCGATGGCGCCACCCGAGGGCATGAGAGCCGCCGCCTCCCGCGCACAGGCGATGAGGCTATAGCAGCTGACGTCCATGGCGACGCGAAAGCCTTCCCGGCTCGCCTCCAAAGTCGTGTGCTTCAAATCTTCGACGGGCGCGAAGGCGATGGAGTGCACCAGAAAATCGATGGCCCCCATTTCCCCGCCCGCCTCATTGAAGAAATGTTTGAGCGATGCGTCGTCAGCGACGTCGCAAGGGAGAACGAACAGCGGACTCAAAGCGTCCGTCGCCGTTTTTACTTTCTGCAGGTTCCAATCGCGGCCGGGCTTATCCGTCTGGTACGAGAGCCCTATCTCCGCTCCTTCCTTTTTCAGGAAAGTTGCGATGGCCGTCGCAAGAGACGCCTCATTCGCAATGCCCATGACGATGCCGCGTTTACCGGTGAAAAGTCCCATGGGGAAATTGTACCAGTCGGCCCCTTTTGGGGTGCAAAGTGCCCAAACGCGGCACCCCTCCGAGGGGAGAAGCACCTCCCCTCGAAGGAGGAAACCGGAACACCTCTTGCACAAGAGAACCTCAGGGCTGCATTGGCCCTGGAGGCGGTAGGCATGGACCCACACTGGCTTAAATACAAGAACGACGACGAGATCGGACCCTTGCTCGCCAGCTACTCGCACACCGACGAGCAGCTCGACTTTCTCAAAAACGATCTCCGCGACAACGGCAATATCGAGGGCATCCTCGCCGTCTCTCGCCGCCAAGTGGCCATAAAGTACAAAATCTCGAAGCTGGTGGGGGCCGAGGAAGACCGCCACTTCCAAAGGCGCATGAGCCTTTTGTGGATGCTCGGGGTTTTCGCGCTCGTTCTGGTCGGCGCGGCGAATCTTGCGCTGCGTCTCGGAATCTTTTAACCAGTTTTCCCTTAAACAATAGGCAGGTAGCGACCGATAGAGCATTCGGTAGCAAAATGCCCGCACCCAAACAACAAAACGGACTTTTCCAAGGCATCTACGAGTTCCAAGATCCGTCGGGCACTTTGCTCGCGGCTCGTATCCCGGCCTCCGGCTCCGTGGATCTCTACGACGGCACGACTCTCGTAGTGCGGCCCAATCAGTGCGCGATGTTCGTGCACAAAGGCCAAGTCGCCGACATTCTCACCCAAGGCACGCATACGCTTCGCACCGAGAACGTTCCGGTGCTCACCCGACTCGCGAACTGGCGCAAAGGGTTTCAGAGCCCGGTGCGCGCGGAAATCTGGTTCTTCTCTGGAATGGTTTTCACGGCTCGCCGCTGGGGAACCGCTCAACCGGTACTCACCAATCTCGACGCCGCCCCGATGCCTCTGCGCGGGTACGGCAACTACAATATTTTCATCCGCGATCCCCGCAAGCTTTTCAAAAAGCTCGTCGGCACGCGCAGCTTTCTGGACATCACCGAGATCGAGGAGTTCGTCCAGAGCGAGATCCTCGCGGCTCTTCCCACTGCTCTCGAAGTCTTGAAATCGGTTTCCGATCTGGGCGCCTCGCACCGTCAGGTGGCAGCCAGGTTAGAAAACGATCTCGTGGCCCGGCTCGCCGAGTACGGCTTGTCGGTGACCAATCTCCAAGTGCTTGCTCTCATCCCGCCTCAGGAAGTGCTCGAGGCGCTGGACGCGAAGCTCGCCATGAAAGTGATCGGCAATCCGAAAGAGTACCTGCTTTACAAGGCGGCCAACTCCCTCGATGCCCTGCACGAGTCCGGCGGCAATGACTCGCTCCAGATGATGCTCGGGATGATGCTCGGCAAAGGACTCATCGGCGCCGATTATCACGAGAAAGAAAAATCTCTCGCGTCGGACAAGAGCGCGTCCCAGCAGCGCTGCGCTTCGTGCAACAACATCACCGATGCCGTGAACCGTTTTTGCCCTCATTGTGGCCGGGAGCTTGCTAAATGAGTTTTTCGCTTCTGTGCACGGCGTGCGGAGCGCCGAGCGGTCCGGCCGTCGGAGTTTGTCCCTTCTGTAAAGCGGTTCAGTCTTCTCAAAAAGGGGAAGAGAATCCGACTCTCAAGCGCATCCGCCAGCTCTTCGAAGACGGTTATCTCGAGGACGCGCTCATCAACGCGGCCTCCGCGGAAAAAGAAAACGCGAAGCTCGCCTCCGATCTCGGTTTTCTTCTGACCTACGCGAAAATTCTCCTCGAGGCCGAAGGGCCGTCGAGCAAGATCCGATCGCTATTGACCAAAGCGAGTTTGCTGAAGCCCGACATGCCGGAAATCAGCGAGTATCTGGAGCTCATCGAGGCCAAAAGCCGGCTGAACCGCGAGCCAAATGATTTTGGCGAGCAGAATTTACGCCGCATCCTCGGGCACGCCCCGAAGAATGCTCATGTACTCTTTACTCTGGCGAGTCACCTCTTTTGGGTCGAGAGCAAGCCGGACGAAGCCGTGCCGCTCCTCCAAAAATGCGTCGACTATCGCCCCACTTTCTTACGCGCCTGGGCCTGTCTCGCCGCGATTCACGCGAAGCGCGGCGATGTGGCTCCTGCTCAGCAAGCGCTCCATAAGTGTCTCGCGCTGGAGAAAAATCCGGCGATGTATGCCTACTTCGAAAAGCTTCTAACCCAGACCATCGCCCGCGCCGCCTAAAGCCATTCGATCCGGGGCGGTTGCTGGTTGCTGGACCGAGGTAATCCATTAGTTCTCTCCCTTGCGGACTGCTCGTTAGCGGCAGTCCAATCTCAATAAGGAGTCCGTGAGGCTAAGATCAAAATAGTCTACCTCGGTCCAGCTTCCAGCAACCAGTGACCGGGCCGGATCGGACGCGCGAAGCGCGGGTTCCCTGCCTTATCCCTTCCGAAGGCCTTTGTCGGCGTATTGATACTCGAGGAAGCGGCGCAAGATTCCTTGTTCCACTTTTCCTTTTTGGCGGGCGGGGACGCAGACGCGGGCGATGAGCTCGATTTGTCCCGGCTTCGGAATCGTGATCGTCACGCGGGCTTCGGTCGACGGCGTATCGAGCCCTCTTTTGCGGCCTAGCAGCTCGAAGTGCTCGCGCGCCTTTTGGGCGAACGGCTGGCAAATTTCCACGCAAGAGCTCATCAGCCAGGTCTCGGCCGTCCGCCAGTCGTAACTCGTCTCGAGTGGAACGGTGAAGACATGGAGCACATAATGGTCCGTGTAGCTTTCATTTACTAGCGGCTTGAGCAGGAAGAGCGAGTTAGGAACCGAGATGGCTCGTCCCGTATATCCATGGGTCATATGCCCCGGCCCGATCTCCAAAACGGTGGTGGTAAAGGCGTTCTGATCGATGACGTCCCCCCGAATGCCTTCGATTTCGATCCGGTCTCCGATGGAGAAGGACTGCGACAAAGTCTTTACGAACGTTCCGCCGAGACAGGCCAGCGGATCGCGCACCGCCAAGACCACGGCGGCGGCGATGGCGACGATGGAGAGCGCCATCGATCTCAGCTGGGTCGCCCAGATAATGGTCACCCCGAAGAGAAAGAGCACGGCCCAGACGTTCCTCAAGGTGACCATGAGCCAGCGCTGGGTGTCGCGGTTGGCAAACTTCAAATTGCGCACCAGGCGATTGCCGATAAATCTCAAGGCGAAGACCAAAATGACGAAGGCGATGGAGGCGAACAGCTTTTGAAACACGTCCGCCCGGTGGATAAGCGCAATGAGAGTTTGCGAGGTCATGGCTCATTCTACCTAAAAAAAAGGGCCCTCGCCTGCCGCGGATATTGCCAAGCCGTCCCCCGCCCCTTATTCAGACATAGTACGTGAGCTTCGAGCGTCCCATTATTCCCCCAAATTTCCGCCACCAAAGGTCGAGATATGCGCATAGCTTTCGTCTTTAACAAGCAAAGGACCAAGTCCGTCGCCGAAGCCGAGTTCGACACGGCGGAGACCATCGAGGCGATTCATAACGCCTTGGGCTCCACCGGGCACGAAGTGGTCGACGTGGAAATGACCACGGACGCCACCTGGGTGGAACGGCTGCTCCGAGTCAAACCGGATCTCATCTTCAATACCGCGGAAGGCTATCGCGGCGTCGGCCGAGAGAGTTTGGGGCCGGTCCTCTTCGAGCAATCCGGCCTGACGTACGTCGGATCGGGCCCCTACGCCTGTTTTCTGACCCTGGATAAATTTTTGACTAAGCAAATGGTCTCCCAGCGCGGGGTTCCCGTCTCCGAAGGCCACTTCGTCACGAGCGAGGACGAGCTCAAGACGGTAGCCATGGAAATGGTCTATCCCGCGTTCGTTAAGCCCAACTACGAAGGTTCCTCGAAGGGCATCACCAAGCAGAGCATCTGCCGCACGCCCAAGGATCTTCTCGCCTACGGCAAGAAATGCCTTTCCGAGTTCCCCGAAGGCCTCCTCATCGAGCGCTTCATTCCGGGTAAGGACGTCACCGTGTCCTATATCGCGGGCCTGGGCGATGAAGGCGTGCTGGAGCCCGTCGAGTACACCCAGATGGAAAAGCAGGACGGCGACTGGGTTTACGACTACGAGCTAAAAAACATCTCGGACGAGAAAGTCGGCATCCGCTGCCCGGCGCAGCTTCACCCCTTCACCCGCATTCAGATTATCGAAAAGATGAAACGTTGCGTTAGCGCGCTCGGCGTCGTCGACATGGGCCGCGCCGATTTCCGGGTCACGCCGGAAGGCGACGTCTACTTCATCGAGTTCAACGCCCTGCCCTCGCTCCAACCCGGCGCCGGAGTGTTCGAAGCGACGAAACTCTTGGGACTCAGCTACAACCAAACGTTATCGCGCATCCTGGAAACCTCTCTCTCCCGGCAAAAGTTGCAGGGCCCGGTGAACCGGCCTTCCCGCAAAATGACGGTGAAGTCGCCGCTGGTCGCGGTGGTCTACAACTTGCGCCGCAAGAACAAGGAAGAGGACGGCTACGAAGACGAGGCGGAGTTTGATTCCCAAACGACGGTGGACGCCATCTGCACGAGCATCCGCACGCTCAACTATAAAGCCATTCCCATCGAAGCGACACGCCAGCTCGCCGAACAGCTCAAAGAAGCCCACGTCGACATCGTTTTCAACATCGCGGAAGGCCGCGCGAAGAAAGCGCGCGAAGCGCAAGTACCAGCCATCTGCGATCTCTTGGGAATCGAGCACACCGGAAGCGACGTGCCTTGTCTCGCGCTGACTCTCGACAAAGCGATGACGAAAAAGATCGTCATGTCGGAAGGCATCCTCACCCCCCGGTACGCCATCTTGAACCGGCCTCCCAAACGCATCGAGCTGGGTCTCAAATTTCCGATCATCGTGAAGCCGAACCAGGAAGGCACGTCGAAGGGCATTTACGAAAAGTCGGTCGTCTCCACCTCCGAAGAGCTCCTCGCTTCCATTCAGGCGCTCTGGACCAAGTTCCAAACACCGGTGCTCTGTGAGGAGTACATCGAAGGCCGCGAGTTCACCATCGGGGTTCTGGGGAGAAATGCGCTAAAGACCGTTGGCCCCATGGAAATCGCCTTCAAGCCCCGTCCGACGACCGCCTATCCGGTGTACTCCTTCGAAGCGAAGATGAGCGAGAATCCCATCGACAATGAGTTCTGCCAGCTGATTTGCCCTCCGGAGCTCGATCCGACGCTCCTTCGCCGTATCAACGCCTTCGCGAGAAAGACGTTCAAGATTCTCGGCTGCCGGGACATCGCACGCATCGATTTCCGCGTCGATAAAACGGGACAAATCTACTTCATCGAGGTCAACCCGCTACCGGGTCTTTCGCCCGGTTTCAGCGACCTGGTCATCATGGCTGACAAATCCGGATGGAAGTACGATGATCTCATCAAAGGAATTTTGAATCCGGCGGTACTCAGGTGGCGCAGCACCTACACGCACAGGAATCCCGATAGGGAGAACACGGGTGGCTAGTCTTTTCCAAAAATACTCGGAAGCCGCTCAGCAGAGAAAGCGACTGAGACAGCTGGGCATTACGCTCGGCCACTACGAGACCGGGCCGTTCAACGCCATCACGGACGTCGCCGGAGTCAAAGTGGGCCACGCCACCCTCATCGAAGGATCCGGCCGCCGCAAGCCCGGCAAAGGCCCCATCCGCACCGGCGTCACCATGATCATGCCGAGCGACGATATTTTTGAAAGAAAGCTCGTGGCGAGCGGTTTCATTTTAAATGGCGCGGGAGAAGTCGCTGGCCTCACCCAGCTGATGGAATGGGGGCTCATCGAAACCCCCATCGCGCTCACCAACACGCTTTCGGTCGGCCGTGTCGGCGACAGCATCGTAAAATGGATGGCCCAGCGCTACGGCCAGAGCCGCATTCAGGCGGAAGTGGTTATCCCCGTGGTCGGCGAGTGCGACGATAGTTTCTTGAACGATGCCGTCGGACTCCACATCCGTCCGCAGGACGTGTTCGCGGCCATCGAGAGCGCGACGAGCGGTCCGGTGAGCGAGGGCTGCGTCGGTGCGGGCACCGGCATGATTTGCTGCGATTTCAAAGGGGGGATCGGAACCGCGAGCCGGGTCATCCCCATGGGGCTTCAGAAAGAGAAGCACACCATCGGCGTGCTGGTCCTCTCCAACTTCGGTCGCATGGAAGATTTGCGAGTGGACGGCTATCCGGTGGGCCGCGTGCTCTCTCGCGTGCAAGGCGAATACTCCCGCCGGCGGTTCAATTACGGGTCCATCATCGTGGTCATCGCGACTGACCTGCCCGTAACGCCGCTGCAACTGGGACGTATTTGCAAGCGCTCGGCCTTAGGGATCGGCCGCGTGGGAACCTATGCCGCTCACGGGAGCGGAGAGATCATTCTGGGCTTCTCGACGGCGAACACCATTCCGAGCATTTCGACGCCGAAATTCTCCATGACGGTCATCAACGATCCGTTTCTCGATCCCGCGTACGAGGCGGTCATCGAAGCGACGGAAGAAGCGATTCTCAATTCGCTTTGCGCCGCGGTCGATACCGACGGCGTCGGTGGCCACCGTGTGCCGGCCATCGACATCGAGATGCTGAAAAATCTTTTCTCCCATTACAACGCGACGAACGATTACTCGACGCTTCCCGGTAACTTCGCGCCTCGCTCGCCCGCGCCTCCCGAGCCCGATCCCATCGACAACTAATATTGCGGGGCGTTACGGTAAACTACCGAAATTCTTGATAGACCGCCCCATTGCCTCCCCCTATAATCGGAAACTAATTCAGTACAGCCTGTACTAGCTTAGAAAGGACCCGACATGAAATTCTGGATGCTCATGCTCTGTGCGATCACCCTCTTCACGGCGAGCCTCGCGAAAGCGGAAGACGAAGCCGCGGGAACCGACACGGTCACTACGACCGATACGACGACGACCGATTCCTCCACGACGGAATCGAAGGGCGGCCACAAGAAGCACGCTCGTAAGCACAAGTCCAAGATGACGAAGAAATCCAAGAAGGCGAAGAGAGCCCACAAAGCGGCGGAGCCCGTTGCGGCCCCCGAAGCGGCGACTCCCCCGGCTGAAGGCGAAATGCCGGCCGAAGGCGCGAACTAAAAGTTCGGTGAGGGTACCCGGCTCCGCGCCGGGTACCCTACCTCTTTTACCGAATCAGAAACGTTTCCTCGTAGCGCACGCGCGACTCGCGCACGAGCTGCATCGCCTCTTCCTTGCCGCCGGTTCCCGTCACTTCCCCTTCCCAGCCCGATTGCTTCATTTCCTCTTCGAGAAACGAGCGAACCTGAGCCAGGCGGTACTGCGGGTATTGCGCGAGAGTTTCGTACTCGGCGACATCTCTATCGTCGCAATGAACGCACACGAGTCTCGTGTCGACCACGCCGCGCCACAGACATTTGAACAGGCCGATGGGACGCACCCGCGCGAGCGTGAGGCTCGGCAACGAGCGCTCGCCCAAGATGAGCGCTTCGAGCGGAGTTTTCTCGGGCGTCGCGGTTTTCGGCAGAATGCCGCAGTTGCCGGGATACGTCGTATCCTCGGAGAGCAGCGCCGCGACTTTCAACAAGCCCGACTCTTTGTCGAGCACGTACCGGATCGACGAGTCCTTCGGCATCGTGATGACGGCCGGAAAGAAGGACGCATCAGCGGGCCAATCGACTGAGTGCCACGGATTCATAACGCCTCCTTTTAGGTTGAGGAACGTAACTAAATCAATCTTCCACCGGCGGGGGCTGGTCCACCTGCTGCTGCTGAGTTTCGTCATCGCGAATATCGCCGTCCATGGCCGGCGGCGGGGGAAACTCGCCACCCGTGTCGGCTTCGTACTCCTCGTCTTCGGCGACACGCATCGGAGGCTCACTCAAAATGTCGGCGCGCGCGGAACGAACCACCGCGAAGAAGGCGAGCCAGATCGCCAGGCCTAAAGACAACTTTTTCATAAGTGACCTCGAATTGGACGGAGACTTCAGTAGCTGGGAAGACAGCTTCATTATGCCACTAACCGGCGAGACGGGGAAGTCACCCTGGCCGCGTAGTGGTGCCTTCTCGGCCCCAAAAAAGCCGTTTAAGCCGGCCCTTTTCCTCAATGCCTACACAATTGCGGCACGCCGATCGGGTCAAATAGTGAGACTGAGGATCCAAGACGGGATCCTCTCGAAGTCTCACGGAGGGGAACGTGCCGCTACTTAGCTGCCTCGCTTTGCTTTTTATTTCCACGCTGGCTTTTGCCGAAGCGCCCCAACGCCTCGCGAAAATCCGTCCACCGCTCTGGGACGTGTCGCCCCGTTTGATGCTCGGCTTCAATTTTTCCTACGGCGCCGCCGATCCCGGCTCTCCGGGCTCGACTCGCAATGCGCCGTCGTTTCTGGCGTCGGTCGATCTTCCACTCGGAAACGGCTGGTACTTTTCTCCGGGCATGGGCCTACTCGCTCGCGGGGTGCAGACCACGGTGTACACCTTGGGCACCTTGGATTTAAAGGGTAGCGTGCAGCTCGATTACGTCGAGCTTCCGCTTCTGCTGAAAAAATCCTTCGCAAGTCACGTGCGCGGCATGCGCTATACGTTTTTCGGCGGCCCCGCCATGGCGCTCGCCATCCAGCGTGAGGTCGAGCTGCTAGGCGCCGTGAACCTCGACATCTCCGATCGCTTTTTCGCGAGCGATACGCTTTTCTACATGGGCGCGGGGATTGAGTATAAAGGACCGAAGGGACCTGGGATCGTGGCGGAGCTCAGGTACGCGCTGGGGCTCGGCGACATCGATCGGACGGCGAATCAGTACCGCACGCGCGGGATTTTGTTTTTGCTGGGACTCAGCTTTTAGTCAGCGAGGGAGAGATCGCAAAAGAGACCTTCGGCAACCCAAGCCTGAAACCAAAGGCTTAGTTTCCCGGGATCGTCCACGAGTCCTTCAATGGCAGCGCAAGCCGACCCGAGAGTCTCGCCGCGGGAAAGATTTTCCAAGAGACGGAACGCGCCGAGCTCCAGACTCTCGACTCGCATGCCGCCGGAGAGCAGCCGGCGAGCGCAAAGCCACTGCTTGCGCGGCTTTTTCGGAAACGTAAGGCGTTGCGATCCTAAACGATGGCGCCACAGCCCCAAGATGGGCCAGGCCGATTCCACGAGCCGCACTGAAGGCGCGAGCTCCAAGCGAACTTGAGTGCCCTCTTCTCCCGCGAGTAACTGCAACCGCTCCGGCGCGAGAGCGCGGGACTGCCCCGCGAAAAAAGCCTCGAGATACCAGCGCTCGAAACGGGCGAGCTCTCCGAGCCAAGGGTTATCCCGGCAAAGCTCCAGGGATTGCACGAACTCGGGGAACGCCCTACCCGCGACCATAATGTCGGGAGACTGCGAAGGATGCCTTTCGAAATACAGGCGCACTAGATCGGAAAACGTCTCGTAGTCCTCAAGCCAAGTGACGGACTTCCCCGTGGCCTCATAGTCATCGGAGACGCTTTCCAAAAGACGCCAGAAGTAGCCGTTCGCGTAGATCGCCACTCGATCCGCGCGCGCGATGGGCGGCTGATCCACGATGTGCGGATGCGCGGCCCAAACCGCCGGATCCGTACCGGTGAAAGCTTCACGGAGCGATTGCTGAAGCTCGGCTAGACTGGGCACCCGCCCTCGGGTCGCATCCAAGAAATTCCTCCCGGAAAAACTCTGCCCGGGCCGCCTCTTCGGCTAGCCGGGGAAATTCAGGTAACTGATCGTCCCACTCGATCAGGGTCGGCACGTCCCCAAAAAGCCTGAGCGCCTGGCGGTACAGCTCCCAAACGGGATCCGATACCGGATGGTCGTGGGTATCAATGAGATGGGTACCCTTGTCCGAGTACCCCGCCAGATGAAACTGCCCCACGCGATCGGCCGGCACCGCGTTCAAGTAGGTCATCGGATCGAAACCATGGTTGCGGCTACTGACGTAAATATTATTCACGTCGAGCAGCAACCCGCAATCGGCCTCCTCGGCGACACGAGAGAGGAACTCCCACTCCTCCATTTCGGAATGAGTGAAGGTGAGATAGCTCGAGACATTTTCAACCAGGATGCGGCGGCCGAGAAAATCCTGGACCTGGCCGATGCGGCTCACCACGTGCTTAAGCGCTTCTTCCGTATAAGGAAGCGGAAGTAAATCGTGCAGGTTCTGCCCTCCGACCCCCGTCCAGCAAAGGTGATCGGAAACCCACGCCGGCTCTACGCGGGCGATGAGCTCTTTCCAGCGCTTTAGATAATCGTCTCGAAACGGATCGACCGATCCCAAGGAAAGCGAAACGCCATGAAGAACGATGGGGTAATGCTCGCGCACGGACTCCAGAATTTCGACGGGTCTTCCGAACTCCCGCGCGCCCAGCCCTAGAAAATTTTCGGTGATGACTTCGAACCAGCCCAGGTTGGGCCGGTTCTCGAGGACGAAGGGATAGTGAGGCGGACGGAGCCCCACGCCCACTCCGAAGGAGCGTGCCTGGTACCCGTCCGCCTCACCAAATCGATACATCAGAATCCTAGGGAGCGAGGCTTAGGCCTTTTCCCACTGGATCTTCACATTTTTGTCCTTGTTGTCGGCTTTGGCCTTCGTGCACTCGGCTTCCGTCATCTTCTTCCAGCCTTTGCCCTTGCAGCCGTTCTTGCCCGCGCAGTCGTGCGACTTGTCTTTCGCGCCACAGTCGCCCGTGGTTTTGCAGGAGTTCGCGCCCAAGCATTTGCCCTTGGCCGCGTCGTCCGCTTTCGCCGTGGAGGGGACGAGGATCGCCGCTCCGAGAATGCCCGTCATTGCTGCCGCCACGATGAGATTATTTTTCTTCATTTGATTGCTGTCTCCGTTGGTTAAGGGTTCGAAAGAACCCAAAGATACTAACAAACCGGATCCCGTTCGTAACGAAGCATTCGACGACGCATCGCTCCCGCGATCACCGCAACACCGATACAAATTGCCACACCGGATCGGCCCGCTTCCTCACGCCCGAGATTGGTATCGCCATTGCATTGAGATCTCCCCAAGCACCCCAAAAGGAGACTTCCCCATGCAACGCTTGATGGCATTAGCTCTTTCGTTTTTGACGACGGCTGCCGTCGCCTCCTCTACCGCGGCGGTCCAAGTCCGCTTCGAGAAAGCTTTCATACCTCTGACTTTCGACACCAACGACCGCAGCCAAGTGGTACTCACAGGGGTTTATCCCGATACCTGCTACCAAGGTGGTGGTGTGCAGTACCAAGTCGACAAAGCCGCCCGTGTCATTCGCGCGACTCAGTGGGCGTTCTATCAACCCGGAAACTGCCTGCCGGCCACCGTGCCTTTTTCCTCGGTGCTCACTTTCGATCGCTTGGAGGCCGGGATTTACGAAATCGAAGATGCGGCTAGCGGAACAAAGCTCGGCGAGCTCGCCATCACTTTAGCCAAGGGTCCTCTCGTTCCGGGCGCGAGCTACGCCAACTTCGCTCCGGTCTCCGACGCCTACATCGAGCAGAACGCGACTACCCGGCAAACGGAGCTCGTCCTGACCGGTACCTGGACCGATCGCTGCACGCACTTCAAAGAAGTGAAGCTGTTCTATCAAAGCGACGTGCTCGTGGTTCAGCCGATCGTAGAGCCCTTGAACGAAGAGGACAGCCGCGACTGCGCCTTGCAGATCGATCGCTTCCAAAAACGCGTCCCCATTCAAACCATGGGGGAGAGAACTTTCTTGTTGCACGTCCAAACCCCTGGCGGCTTTGCTATCAACAAGATCTACAACGACTAACCTTCAAGGGGGGCGGGAGACGACTCCCGCCCCTTTCTCACCTCTCCCACAGCGCCCACACCTGGGCGGCGAGCTCCGCGTAACACCTCACTCTCTCATTTTCCGGAGCCACCCCCGCGGCATGGCTCCAATAGCCAAGATCCCAATCGCGATCGCCCATACCCGCGAACTCCCAATCGATCAAATAGAGCCCATCTGGACTCATCAGAAAATTTTCGGGATGAGGATCGCCGTGCATCGGAGATAACGGCGTCCCCTTCGCGAGAGCTCGGGCCAAATCGATCCACCGATCCAGATCGGCGGGAATGACTTCCTGACGAGCGGCCGAGATCCGCAAGGCGTTTTCCGCCCCGCAAGTTTCCGGAAACACCACACCACTCGCGTGCACGCGATCCAGTAGCGAGCGCGCGGCACTTTTTTCTTTCGCGGCGAGAGGTGCCCGGGCTTGCGAAATCCACCCCACCACATAACCTTCCTCGTTTCCGGTTATGAAAGGAGGCGCCCAACCCGCGGCGGAGGCAAGTCGCGCGTTTTTTGGGGCGGCGGAACCTTTGTCGCAAAGCCGGAGGAAGTAATCGCTCCCCTCCGAGTGAAAACGAAGGCCGTTGCCGTGACGCGCGATCGTGGAAATCGTTTTTCCCTCGGGGAACTCGGGGGTCGCTCGCAACCAGCGCATGGCGTCCATAATTGCAGGGTGGCACGCATCTCAATGTGAAGCAAAAGCCACAATCAAGCCCATAACGCTGGGCATGATATCCTGATAACGAGAGGCTAATCACCGGCGCCGGGAAAACCGATAAGTCGGGTGAGGGTCTCTCGGGGACCTGGAGCCTGTGGCTGGTCTGCAGCGCCCTTAGTTTTGCCCTGCCTATATTTGCGTAAAACCCATGAAGCCATCGAACGCACAATTAAAAGAGGAAGCGGGAATCGCGCCCGGCGCTGAGCCGAAGGTGGTTCACGCGTCTTCCTCCATGCTTTCGATTCCGCTCGATTGCCTGCCCGTGGATTTTCCGCTTCCCTGTCCCATCTACGTCATGGTGGGAGACCGCTACGTCATGCTCCGTTCGCGCAAAGACACACTTACCGCCACCCGGGTTCAGTCCCTGAGCCAGGCCGGCGCGGACACGGTCCACGTTTTACGCCAGCATTGGCCCGACTTCATCGACGGGGTCGAGGATTACCACATGCCGGGCGAGATGGACGCCGACGAGCGCATGCGCCACATGCGAGCGCTCCTCATGGCTTACGAAGAGGACCTCCTCGAGCGCAAACAGCCACCGCGCCGCCAAGTTTTCCTGAAGATCGAAGCTTTGGTCGGTCATCTCGTCGAAGAGATCTACCGCGATCCCGCGCGCGGCGTGCGCCATTTGCGGCGTAATCACGATCCGCGTCTCTACTCGGCGAACCACATGGTCAATAGCGCCATCTATGCGACTTTAATCGGCATGTCCTTGAAGTACCCGCTGAACGAAGGCAAGCGGCTGGGTTATGCCTGCCTCGTGCACGATATCGGCAACCTTTTCATTCCAAAGACCGTCCTTCAGAAGAAGGGTCCCCTCACGCCCGAAGAGTTCGATCTTATGCGCACGCATACGATGCAAGGAGCCGAGCTGCTCCAGCAGGTCGCCGCGCCCACCGAAGTCATTCAGACGGCCTACCAGCACCACGAGCGCGTGGACGGTAAAGGCTATCCTCAAGGTCTCTCGGGAAAGAACATTCATCCCTTCGCGAAAATCTGCGCCATCGCCGATGTGTACGACGCCATCACCAGCACCCGCGCTCACCAAAAGGGCTTGAGCGCCGCCGAGGCCATGCACCGCATGCGCAGCCAAGAAGGACTCTTCGACATGGAGTTCCTCGCGAAGCTCTCTTTCGACAAGATCCGCTAAAACGGCCCCACCCCGTCGATCTTTTTTTCCCGTTCCAAGATTTCGGAACACGGTGTTCGCACGCCCGCGCCTGGCACGAGACTCGCATTAGGGAATGCTTGGCCACCGCCGGCAGCTCGTCGGTCCGATGCCTCCCAGCCAAGGATCGATGAGCGCCGTCGCGGCCGGCCGGGAATACTCAAGAATCAGGTGGAGCAGGAATCGCCGCGGATTTGATCCGCGATGGCCTGGACTTCGAAGTTATTGCCCAAGCCGCGGCGAGCGCGCTCGAGAGCTTCCTTCGCTTCTTCGCAACGGCCTTCCTTGATGAGAAGGTGAGCAATGTCGAGCTGCGAGCGAGCGAGATCGGCGGAAAGAAGTTCCGTCGATTGGCCGTCGTTTTTTTTCTTTTCGAGCTCGGCCGCCTGGTGCGTGATGGCCTTGCGATAATAGTCGATGGCCTTATCGCTCTCGCCCATTTGCTCGTAAACGGAGCCAAGACGAGTGTAGGCGAACTCGGCGTACTTCGTGTCCTGCGCGGACTTCTCCAGAAATTGTACGGCGTCGCCGAAACGGCCTTGGCTCAGGTACAGCTCGCCCAAGCCATCGGCGAGAACCGGAGAGCTCGGGTTCGTCTCGTACAGTCCCCGCAAGTAGTCCGCCATGGACGCGGCTTTTTCGGGAGAAAGCGAAATACCCACGAGCTCCATGACGGCGAACTCGTTATTGGGGTTCGTGGTGAGCGCTTTCTTGAAGTAGCCAGCCGCTTTATCGGGATCTTGAAACTCCGTGAGATGCAGCATGCCCATCTCTTCCAAAGCCCGCTCGTGCTTCGGATCCTTTTGCAAAATGCTCTCCAGCAAGTGAAGGGCTTCTTGCGCTTGGCCGGCACGGACCAAGGCATCGACCTGCGCGAGTTCCGCTTTGAACGAACCTTCGTAGGTGCGGTCATTGCGACCGGGACGGCGGGCCTGAGGCAAGCTGACCGTGCCGCTTTCGGGCTCGGCTTCTTTGGTGGCCTCCCCCTTCAGAGCGGTTTGCGCGACGAGGCCTGGCGAGGTAGCGCGCGTGAGGTAAAAGAGCCCTCCCACGAAGACCGAGAGAAAGACCAAAATTCCGATAGCCTTAAGGCTCAAGCGCTGACCTCCAGAGGTGCCCCAAAATACAAGAGCCCGAGGAGTGGGGCCAGAGGAAAGTCGACGTGGTAAGCTAAATAGCGATGTTAAAAAGGTTTTCTCCTTGGGCCTGGGCCCTGCCAGGCCTGCTCGGAGCGCTACTTCTCGCGGTGGGATGGCCGCTAGCCTCCGATCACGATCTCTACCTCCATCTAAAGACGGGTGAGCTGACCATTGAGCGAGGCCTTCCAGGCCTAAACGACCGCTTCAGTTACACGGACCCGAGCGCCCCCGAAGAGACTCATTCCTGGCTATCCCAGGTCGTTCTCTATGAGACCTATCACTGGGGCGGAGAAACAGGCCTCCGCGCTTTGAACACGCTCTTACTCTTTTTCTTAGTGGGACTTTGCTTTCGCTTCGTTTGGCGGAGAGGAAACTCCGCGGCGGCCGCGGGCCTGACGGCGGCGTTCGTCGTGCTGGCCCAAGCGCAGGTGCAAACGTTTCGCCCCGTGGTCATCAGCCAGGCCCTTGGCGCGGTACTACTGTTCGCGATTCTCGCGCCAGAGACTCCATGGACGAAAAAAAGAGGCCTGGCCGCCGTCCTGCTCACCGCGCTTTGGGCGAATTTGCACGGCAGTAGCCTACTCGCACCGCTCTTCGTTTTTTTGAGAACGCGCCGATTCGGATGGACCATGGCCTGCGCGGCGGCTCTCCTCGTGAACCCTCGCGGCCCTGAGCTCTGGATAGATTCACTCGCCATCGTGGATCTGGGCCGCTCGCTCGCCATTGGGGAATGGGTGAGTAACGTCTATCCGCCGATTTTGTGGATTGCTGCCGCGGGCGCTCTCTGGACTCTGCTCAAGCGAGGCAGAAACGATTGGACGGCGGTGACCGGCGCGATCCTGGTCTGCCTCGCCTTCAGCGCGCACCGCCATTTGGCGTGGCTTTTCTTTCCGCTCTGCGCGGCCGGTGCCGCCCTCGCTTCCGGCGTCACCTTGAGAGCGAGCCCCGCGCTGCTCGGCATCGCCATCGCGCTTTGGGGAGGCCGCTTTTGGG
Organism: Pseudomonadota bacterium; assembly: GCA_043767805.1. Taxonomy (GTDB): domain Bacteria; phylum Bdellovibrionota; class FAC87; order UBA2466; family UBA2466; genus CAZZHG01. The sequence goes on from JAYUGC010000066.1 coordinate 53,826, forward strand.
TGAGCGGTTTGACGACGATGCCCGTCGAGCGCGCGGTAAACTTCCTTCAAGCCGCGGGACTGGAGGGCAACGTTTTCAATCACCCGAGCTGGGGCGCCTACCTCGCCTTCCGCCTCTATCCCAAAATTAAGGTCGCTCACACCATGCGCCTACTCACTCACAAAAACATTTTTCTCTGGGAGAAAGAGCGGTGGTTCTCCCAAGGCGGCATGACGCTCGATGAGGTGACCCAGCAGTGGCCCGAGACCCAAATCGCCTTCTTACCGTCGAGCTGGCCCATTCCCCATCTGGCGGATCCCACCCAATGGGCGCCGATTTACGTGAACAACCAGGCGGTGATTCTGCTGAGGCGGACCCCCGCCAACACGGAGAACTGGAAGAAAGCCCAAAGTTACTACGCGAACCGCAAGCTTCCCTTCGAGGAAGGGCCCGGGCTGTTACCGAGACTTGTCGACGAGATCGACCCGGCCTGGATGAGAGCCCAGGAAGAAAAAGGCGGTTGGGGCAGGTGGCCCGACCCGGAGAAGCTCTCGCGCGCCTACAATGACAGCATCAACACCTGGAAGCGCTGGCTCTCGTGGAAAGGAGAGTCTTCTCCTGGAGCTCCCGAGCGCTTCTATTGGAAGCCCTCGCCTCCGCCTCAAGGAACCGCGCAGCCGTAGTTGTACATTTTCTGCGTGGCTTTATAGAGGTTGAGGCGGCCTCCGCTCACTGTGGCCGCCGCCAGATCCGAAAGCGGATCGACGGTGGAGAGAATCATCTGCTTAACGAGAAGCGCCGCTTGCGCTGGTGAGTTGACGTAGAGATCGTAGAAGCGCTCACACGCCGCCGCATGCATGAGGGCAACCGCCCCCGCGACATGAGGGGACGCCATCGACGTTCCGGTGAGTACGCCCGTGCCGCGAGAGAGCGTGGATAAAATATTGGTGCCCGGCGCCCCCAGCTGAATGTGCCTCTTTCCGAAAGCAGCGTCGGCGTAGCGGTGATCGGTCTCGTCGGTATTGGTGACACCGATCAAGAAATCGCTCTTGCAACCAGTCGGCACGTCTCCCAAGGCATCGACGTCGATGTTCAAGTTGGCGGTGGCCGCCACCGAGAGGATGCCGTACTTGCCCATCTCGTCGTAAAGATCGTTCCAGATCTGGTACTCGGCCGAGTTGCAGTCGCCCATGTCGACACCGAAGCTAGAGTTGGTGACGACGACGTTGGCTCCTTTGGCCCCTTTGCTCGAAAGATAGAGTTTCTTCTGCGCGATGACGTATCCATAAGCTTTCGCGACTTCCGCCGTGGACTCCGAAGCGCCCGCCACGATCATCAGATGGCTATTCCAATTGATGCCGGTGACTCCGGCATTATCGTTGCCCCTCGCCCCGACGATGCCCGCGACATGGCTGCCGTGATCGTCCGCGGGAATGACCCCGGAGTTGTCGTAGACATTCCACCCGTGGATATCGTCGATATAGCCATTGCCGTCATCATCAATGCCGTTACCCGGGATCTCGCCTGCATTCGTCCAAAGGTTCGGCTCGAGGTCCGGATGCGTGAGCTCCGCGCCTCCGTCAATGACGGCGACCACGATCTTCGTTCCTTTGAGATCGGCGCCGCCCGTCGTCACGTCCCACGCGGACTCCGCCTGGATGTCTTTGCCCGTCGCGCTCTTTAAGCTCCACTGCTGTGAGAGAAGCGCGTCGTTCGGCAAATTGCGACGAGTCACGCGGTGATTCGGAGCGACCGAAAGCACGCCCGCGTCGCCGCGAAGCGCGTGGTACGTCTTCTTAAGGGAAGAGAAGCGGTACAGATTGAGATCGGGCACCAAGAGCTCGGCCGTTCCGAAGAGGGCGAGCGAGCTTGGGGTCACGCCGGGCTTCAAACGCACGAGATACTCGCCGGGAATGGGTTCCGCCGCCGCGGATAGGGAAAAGAGTCCCATTGCCACCGTGAACCAAGCCCGAAGCAAACTTCGAAACGTCATGGTGAATCCCCCAGCTCTAACCATAGCACGAGGGAAAAGTTTGCCCCGAGGGCGCTCGTTTTGCCGTTAATGGCGGTTAACGGCCGGGCTCGGCTTCGGGGGAATCCGCCGGGGGAAACGTCTGCGTGGGAGGGCTCTCGATAAACTCGAAGAGCTGAGTCATGAGGGGATCGCGAATCTCGTCGCGCTCGCTCAAGATGTCGTGCTTAGCGTCGTCAAAGCGCTTGATAATGCAGTTTTTAAGACCGCCGCAAAATTTATCCATGGCGGAGTTGAGCACGACTTTATCGTTACCCGCTTTGAACACCAGCACGGGCACGTCAATCTCGGGCCCCGCGCAGCGGCCGCGCGAGCATGCGCCGATGGTTTCCGCCAGCCAGCCGTAGGTCGCGCCGTTGTTTCTGTGGTCTTCGGGCTCGTGATTGAAAATTTTCCACTTGCTGGAGAAACGGTTCCGGCTGCTCGTCAGGAGATTGCCCTCGAAGCCTAAAGCCATGGTCGGCTTCGGTCCCTGGCCCGGCGCATACCAGCTACCCATGCCGAGAGTGCGCATGACCTGCGCGACGCCGGAAGCAAGGATATGAGGCAAGCCGTGAAGATTCGGCTTAAAGAGCGGCGCCGAGAGAATGAGCTTGTCGACGGCGCCTTTATTGTCTTTCAGATAGAGCGTCGAAACGAGCCCGCCCATGGAATGGCCCAGTAAAACAGTTTTTTCGTGAGGCTTCGCCTTCACGCGATCGTCCATGAAAGTCTTCAGATCCAGCGCGTAGTTCTGAAATTTGTCGACATAGACCGGCATCGTCCGACCCGTCATGCGGCCGGAGCTCCCGTGTCCGCGGTGGTCCAGGAAATAGACGGAGTAGCCCCGCTCATAGAGATTGAAAATGAGCTCGGGATAATAAGAAATGTTCTCGGAAAACCCGTGGGAGATGACAATGGCGCCCTTTTCGTGCGGATGCTCGAACTTCCAAAAGTTGATGTCGACTCCGCCCTGCCCTTTGAACGTTCCACCGACGCCGACTCTTTCGATGAAGGGAAGAATGCGCTGGAACATGTCCGTTCCGATGTTTTTCTCGCTCGTCGAAACTGGGCGCGCGCCCGGACCGTATTGCGCCTTCCGGAACTCGTCGCGTTTTGCCTTTTTCCACGCGCGGCTAGGAAGCTCAGCGAACTCGTTGCAACGGCGAGCCGCTCGGCTGCCCGAAGGCATGAGCAGTATAAGAGAACACACGAACAACCATTTGCTGAAACGAACCACGGGGCCGTATTAGTGCAAGCTTTCTGCCACGACTGCTTTGGGCACGAGACGAATACGCGAGGGCAAGCGCCGCGAAATCCAGGCCTTACCCTTCCCTTGGTTCTTCGGTTTATTAAACTAAGTGTGGGGTGTTCAAAGGTCAGCCAGCTGCTTGGCGCGAAACGGGCGTGTGGTAAGTTGTTTCGATGCGAGACACCGAGTTCTGGTCCGGATATTGGAAGGCGCAGAATACACCTTGGGACATGGGCGGTCCTCATCCGTCGTTGGAAAAACTTTGGGAACTGGCGGAGCCGTGGCTCCCTAAAACGGGCCGCGTTTACATTCCCGCCTGTGGGCGTGCTCACGAAGGGGCTTGGTTTGCCGCTCGCGGTTATGACGTGTTGGGGGAAGACATCGTGCCCGAGGCGATTGAAGCCGCCCGCGTTGCATACGGCCATCTCCCTAACTTAACTTTCCGAGTGGGCGATCTCTATCGGGTGAGCGAGGAAGATCGAGGCGCTTTCGATCTCGTCTTCGACCGCGCGGCCTGTTGCGCGTTCGCACCGACTCGCTGGGAAGAGTACTTGGCCGCGTGCTCCGAACGGCTTCGATCGGGCGGCCTACTGCTTTCGCTACCTTTCAAAGAGAGCCTTCAAGAAGCGCCAAAGGGCCCGCCGTTTTTCATTCCCAAAGCAGACTGGCAAAAGCTCGCCGGGAAAGACTTCGACGTTAGAGTGCTCGTGGACAACCCCGTCGATCGCCCGGCTATTTCGCTCAAAACGGAATTACTCGCGGTTGCGCAAAAAAGGTAACGTGCTTTAGCCTAGAAAAAGCCCTCTGGACGCCCCGTCCCAAACTCAAACAACTCCGTGTTAATATGAGCCCCGCTTCGTCCTTTAGCTCGACGCACTAAAGTCCGAAAAAGAGAGGGTGAGACACTGGAAAACTCTGGCTGCCCTTCTGCTGCTTTTGGGAACTCACGCCCTCCCCGTTTACGTCCTAGCTGAGCCAGCCGTCCCCGCTACCCTAGCCTTTTATCAACCCACGGCCGAGTGGGTTGTGAAACTCGTCCTTCCCTCGCCCACCGAACGTAGGCCAGACGGCGGAGTCTTCGCGGAAGTCGTCCACGCGCCGGCCTCGGAGGCCGCCCTTCAAGGTCAGCGAATGTGGCTTCAGTACGGGATCGATAAAAAATCTAGGGATTGGTTTAAACGCCAAAACCAAGACGTTCGCTTTGGAGAGGAAGCTGCCAAGAGCCGAAAAGAAGGAGCCGTACTGCCCGACGCGCTTGATGGCTGGAAAAAAGTCAGCCCGCTCGAAAGTTTAGCCGCGGCTCGCCCTGGGGGCGAGCTTTTGGTGCGCCTCGACGACCCCGCGCTGACGGGTACTACTTTGAAAGTCGCCAGCGAGCCCATACAGATCTCCGCTCCCGAGATGGCCCTCGTTCAATTTCAGAAAAAAACGGACACTAATCTCTACGAAGTTCGCCATTACAATCCGGCGGCAAAAGATTTCAGCGGGCCGCTCGAAACCATCCACATTGACCAAGCGACGGGCGTCCCCGATCCCTATCTGCAGCCCGGTAACGTCGAAGGCATCGAGAAACAAGCGCTCAATGCGAAAGGCTGGATGATCTACGGCGCCCGAAATGGCGAGGGAGTCTTTTCCACCAAATCCCTGGAGCCGCGGGCATTGAGTCTGGTTGATAGCAACCCAACGCATATTGAAAACGGGCTATCCAATTGCCTCAAATGGCGTAACGAACTGGAGTGGGCGGATCTCGACGCCCGCAAAGGAACCGTCGAGCAAAGTTACCTCAACCCCGGCCCTCCGGAAAATTCCAATCTCGCCGCCGCCGCGAAACCGGGAAAGAAATACCTCCTTCTCCACGTCTTCGGCGCCAATGAGCAAACTCCAAAGACCATGGGTCTGGTTACAGGGCACTTCAGCTACGGCGTGGCGACGGTTAAGCCAAATCCGTTCACCGGAGAGGCGATGTATGAAGTGATTTACAATCAGATCTACGTTCAAACCAGCAAAGGAATCGTCTCGGGCAAACTCGCCTGGCACGAGTACATGGGGCATTTCAATCGAGGATGGATGTATGGCCGCCCGGTATCCGATGTCTTAGTCGACGTGCCGGAGCTCTTCGAGCCATTCACCTTGGCCGGCAAAAAATACGATGCTTCCGTGTATCTAAGCCGCGCCCTCGAAGCGACGGCGGCCAAATACCGTCACGGCAAAGGCGGCGGGGCCTCGCTCGTGACACTCACGGAATCCTGCATGCAGGATTCCAATCAAAGCGTGCTTAACGCGATCGAGGCCTTTCGGGCCGATCTTTGGGCGGACAAGAAGGCACAGACGTTCATCAAGAACCATCCCAATGACCCTGAGGTGATCCGCCTGACTGAGCTCAACAAGATCGCCTCGGATTATAAAGGCCGCCTGGGTAAAGAAGGACTGCTTTCGCAGCTAGGCCCTTTCAAGATTCCCCGTTTCTTCAACAAGCTCACCGGACGATGGCGCACGGCCGTCCCGCGAAGAGGGCACGACGAAGTGACGGGAATTTTCCTGAAAAATGGAAAGCCCGCCGTCGTTCTGGAATCCTTTCAAATCGGCGGTGACATGGCTCACATCCGCCCGCTCGAGCCCACGAGTTTTCTGCGCAACCAGGGCATGCTCGGCGCGGACGGGCCTGTCTGTGGCTGGTTCTGGCGCTTGCTGGGCCGAATCGGATTGTGAAACGGGCTTACATCAACCCGAGCTGAAGCTTCGCCGCTTCCGACATCATCTCGCGGTCCCAGGCCGGATCGAAGACCACTTCGACGTTGGCTTTGTTCACGCCGGGAAGACTCTTCACCTTCGTCTCGACATCATTTTGCAAGACGGGACCCATGCCGCAGCCGGGAGCGGTGAGCGTCATGGTGATCTGAATGTCGTTCACGCCTTCGCTGACCGAAGTGACCTGGCACTTATAGACGAGCCCGAGCTCCACGATATTGATCGGAATCTCGGGATCGTAACAGGTCTTCAAAACTTCCCAGATGGCCTTCTCCAAAGACTCCGGATCGGTACCCTTATTCTCCAGAACGAGGGTCTGCACTTCCTTGCCGAGCGCATCGGCGTCGCTCCCTGAAATACGGACGAGATAACCAAGCTCGGTGCCGACCGTATAAGAGCCGCCCAGTTCTTGATGCAAGGTCACGGGCGTGCCTTCGGGCAAATTCACTTTGTTGCCGTCCGGGATTTGCACTCCCACTACGTCCCGGGAGAGCTTCACGAGGGAATTATCGAACTTCATCGCATCACTCCAAGGTCACCAGTTCATGATTGCCGGTCAAAGCATTCTTGAGCGTGTGCCAGCAAAGGCTCGCGCACTTCACCCGCGCCGGGAACTCGCAAACGCCCGAAAAGACGGCGAGCTTGCCGAGCCCTTCGGAATCAGCGTCCTCATCCGGCGGGCTCGTCACCATTTCATGGAACTTGGTGAAAATCTTTTCGGCTTCCGCCGTGGTCTTGCCCTTTAAAAACTCGGTCATCATCGACGCGGAGGCCGTCGAAATGGCGCAACCCGCTCCCTGAAAAGCGACGTCCAAAACTACGCCCTTATCGAGCGTCAGATAGACGACGACTTTATCGCCGCACAGCGGATTGAAGCCTTCCGCCCGGTGCGTCGCGCCTTCCAGCTTCTTGAAGTTACGGGGACGCCGGGAATGGTCCACGATCACTTCCTGATAGAGCTCTCTCAAGTCCGACATTACGCAAACACCTTGATGACCTTGTGAAGGCCCTCGACCAAAGCGTCGATTTCCTTCGTCGTGTTGTAGAGCGCGAAAGACGCCCGCGCCGTGGCCGGCACGCCGAAACGATCCATGACGGGTTGCGCGCAATGGTGGCCCGTGCGGATGGCGATGCCCGAATGATCCAAAATGGTCCCGATGTCATGCGGGTGGATGTTCTCCAGCACGAAGGAAAGCACGCCGGCTTTCGCCTTCGCCGTGCCGATGAGCCGCACGCCCGGCACTTCCTGCAAAGCCTTGGTGCCGTAAGCGAGGAGCGAGGCTTCGTGCGCCGCGATATTGTCGACGCCGACCTTTTCCATGTAATCGATGGCCGCGCCGAGCGCGATGCCGCCGCTGATGTTCGGCGTACCCGCTTCGAATTTATAAGGAAGCGCGTTGTAGATGGTGCGCCCAAAGGTCACGTGACGAATCATGTCGCCGCCGCCCTGATAAGGCGGCATATGCTCGAGCAGCTCCTTCTTGCCCCAAAGCACGCCAACTCCCGTTGGGCCGTACATCTTGTGGCTGGAGAAAACGTAAAAATCGCAACCCAACTCCTGAACGTCGACCGTCATGTGGGGCACGGCCTGAGCGCCGTCCAAAAGCACCACGGCGCCCAATTCGTGTGCCATGCGGGTCATCTCTTTCGCCGGGTTGATGGTTCCCAGCGCGTTCGAGACGTGCACGAGTGCCAAAATTTTCGTACGCGGCGTGAGGAGTTTTTTGAACTCTTCCATCATCAGCTCGCCGTGGTCGTCCATGGGAACGACCCGGATCTTCGCGCCAGTGTGCTCGGCAATCATTTGCCAGGGCACGATGTTGGAATGATGCTCCATCGCCGAAAGCAGAATCTCATCGCCCGCTTTCAGGTTTTTCATCCCGTAGCTGTACGCAACGAGATTGATACCCTCGGTGGTTCCCCGGGTGAAAATGACTTCTTCGAGGGACCGGGCGTTGATGAACTCCTTCACCTTGGTTCGGACGGCTTCGTACTCTTTTGTCGCGCGCTCGGAAAGCGTGTGCACGCCCCGGTGAATATTCGAATTGTCGTGCCGGTAATAATGCTCGATGGCTTCAATTACGGCTTCCGGCTTTTGCGACGTGGCTGCGTTATCCAAGTAGACGATCGTGTTGCCGTTCACCTGCTCGTTCAAGATCGGAAAATCCCGGCGGTAGCGGTTCACGTCGAAAGCCGCCTCGGGCGTGAACGAGCGAGAAGGCGTTTTGGTGGTGTCGGTACCCATGATCATTTGTTCCCCGCCAGCCGGTTCTGTAGCCAATGCTTGTCCAAATGTGCCGCGAGTCCCTCGACTGGAACGGCATCGAGCACTTCATGCGCGAATGCGGCGGTGAGAAGCTCCTCGGCGCGCTGCTTGTCGACCCCGCGCGCCCGCAAGTAAAAGAGCGCGTTGGCATCGAGCTGACCGGTCGTCGCGCCGTGGGCGCATTTGACGTCGTCGGCGTAAATTTCCAGAGACGGTTTCGTATTGATCTCGGCCTCGCGGCTGAGCAGTAAGTTCTTGTTGGTTTGAGACGAGTCCGTTTTTTGAGCTTCGCGGCGCACGAGCACTTTGCCGTCGAACACGCCGGTGGCCGCGCCGCCCAAAATACCCTTATAGAGCTCGACGCTGCGGCAATGCGGGACCGCGTGATCGAAAAGCGTGCGGTTATCGAGATGCTGCTTGCCGTGCCCGACGAAAAGTCCGTTCAAAATGCTTTCTCCGCCCTCACCCTGGAAACGCACTTCGATCTCGTCCCGGCCGACCGCGCCGCCAAAGGCAAGCACGTGCGACTCGTAACGAGCCGAGCGCCCAAGATCCGCGCGAAGCTGACGGAAATGCTGAGCCTCCGGCCCTTCCGTCTGACAGGTGACGTGACGGACTTTGGCGTTCTCGCCAATGCGGATTTCTGCAAGCGCATTACGCCAGTAGCTTCCGCCATTCTCGCCCTCGAAACGCTCGACGAGAGTCAGCTCGCTATTACGGCCCAAGTCGACCCAGAGCCGCTCGCTAATCAGCGTATTGTCCGCTTTGTCGCCGAGCCAAACCACTTCGATGGGCTCTTTGAGCTGGCAGTCGTCATCGACTTGCACCATGAGGCCGTCTTGAAGAAAGGCGCCGTTCAACGCGGAAAAAGCCCTTGTCTCATCGGTCTGCCGCAACCAGGCCCGCGCGCTTTCGGGGTCTTTCTGAATCACTTCCGCGAGCGAGCGGATGGATACGCCCTCGGGAAGAGAGCCGAGTTTCGAAAGCGAGGGCTGATGGCGGCCATTTACGAAAACGATGAGGTGGGCGTCGGGAACTCTCGCTTCGACCTTAGCGGGTTTCGAGTCCCGATAAGCCGCCGTCATCGGCTGAGCCGCCAGCGCTCTCACGTTCGTGTATTTCCACGCCTCGTCCTTCACGGAGGGAAAGCCCAGCGAAACGAAACGCTGCAACGCGACCGCGCGCCAATCGGCAATCCACGCAACCTCGTGGCCAGGAAGGCTCGCTGCCGTCTTTTGAAACTCGGCGGAATAATGTTTTGCGTCGCCGATCACGTCTGCGCTCCCGCAAAAGCCGCGTAACCCGTTTTTTCGAGCTCGAGTGCGAGCTCTTTCGTGCCGGATTTCACGATCCGGCCGCCGAGGAGCACGTGCACGAAATCGGGAACGATGTAATCGAGCAAACGCTGATAGTGGGTGATGACCAAGAAGGACCGGTCGGACCGGCGAAGCGCGTTCACGCCGCCCGAGACGACTTTAAGCGCGTCGATGTCCAAGCCCGAGTCGGTCTCGTCGAGTACCGCAAACGTGGGCTCCAGCATCGCCATCTGGAAAATCTCGTTGCGCTTCTTTTCGCCGCCCGAGAAACCCTCGTTCACCGCGCGGTCCAAGAGCTTCTTGTCGATTTCGACAAGCTTCGCTTTGGACTTCGCCATGGCGAGGAAATCCATGGCGTCGAGCTCGGGCTCGCCGCGCTCCTTGCGAGCGGCGTTCAAGGCCGCTTTCAGGAAGTACATATTGTTCACGCCGGGAATTTCCACCGGGTACTGAAAGGCGAGAAAGACGCCGGCCCAGGCGCGCGCTTCGGGCTCGAGCTCGAGCAGGTCCTTGCCCTTATAGAGCACGCGGCCGCTAGTCACTTCGTAGCCTTCGCGGCCGGCCAGCACATTCGCCAAAGTGCTCTTTCCCGTGCCGTTGGGTCCCATGATGGCGTGCACTTCACCGGGGTTGATGGAAAGGGTGAGGCCCTTGAGAATTTCTTTTCCGCCGACCTTCACATGAAGGTTTTCAATGGAGAGTAACGCAGTCATCCGACACTTCCTTCCAAACTGACTTCGAGTAACTTTTGGGCTTCCACGGCGAACTCCATGGGTAGCTTTCTGAAAACTTCCTTACAAAATCCGTTCACGATGAGGCTCACCGCGTCCTCGGGCTTTAATCCCCGCTGCTGGCAGTAGAAGACCTGGTCTTCGCTGATTTTCGACGTGGACGCTTCGTGCTCGACTTGCGCCGTGGGGTTCTTCGACTCGATGTACGGGAAAGTGTGCGCGCCACATTTCGACCCGATGAGAAGCGAATCGCACTGGGTGTAGTTACGCGCGCCTTCCGCGTTCTTCTGCACTTTCACCAGACCGCGGTAGGTGTTTTGTCCCTGCCCCGCCGAGATGCCTTTCGAGATGATGGTGCTCGATGTGTTCTTGCCGAGGTGGATCATCTTCGTGCCGGTATCGGCCTGCTGGTAATGGTTCGTGAGAGCGACGGAATAGAACTCGCCCACGGAATCATCACCCTGAAGAATAACGGACGGGTATTTCCAGGTGATGGCGGAGCCGGTCTCGACTTGCGTCCAAGAGATTTTCGACTTTACGCCTTTGCACTTACCCCGCTTGGTCACGAAGTTGTAAATGCCGCCCTTCCCCTCTTTGTCACCGGGGTACCAGTTTTGGACGGTGGAGTACTTAATCTCCGCGTTATCCATTGCCACGAGCTCCACCACCGCGGCGTGAAGCTGGTTCTTGTCGCGCATGGGAGCCGTGCAGCCTTCGAGATAGCTCACGTGAGAGCTTTCTTCGGCGACGATGAGCGTGCGCTCGAACTGGCCGGTCTCGGCCGCGTTGATACGGAAATACGTCGAGAGCTCCATGGGGCAGCGAACGCCCTTGGGGATGAAGCAGAAAGAGCCATCGCTGAACACGGCGGAGTTGAGGGTCGCGTAGAAATTGTCGGTATAGGGAACGACGGTGCCCAGGTACTTACGGACCAATTCGCCGTGGTTCTTTACCGCTTCCGAGAAGCTGCAGAAAATGACGCCCATCTCGCCGAGCTTCGCTTTGAATGTGGTCGCGACGGAAACGCTATCGACTACCGCGTCGACCGCGACGCCGGACAAGCGCTTTTGCTCGTCCAAGGAAATGCCAAGCTTATTGAACATGGTGCGAAGCTCAGGATCCACTTCGTCCAGCGACTTAGGACCCGCTTCTTGGCTTTTCGGCGCCGAATAATAAATGACGTCCTGAAAATCGATTTTCGGATAATAGACGTGCTGCCACTTGGGCTCGGTCATCTTCTGCCAGGCGCGGAAGGCTTTCAGACGAAACTCGAGAAGCCACTCGGGCTCTTCTTTTTTGGAAGAGATGAGGCGCACTACGTCCTCGCTCAATCCGCGCGCGATGCTTTCGTTCGCAATGTCCGTCGTGAAGCCGTACTGGTAATCCCGCTTCAGATGCTCGTCGACTTCGCTGTGCCCTTGGATTTTCATTGCCGGTATCCTTCCGCCGCGCGGGCGGTAACGCCCGGGTTGCCAACCCCAAAGGGTAAGACCATGTCTTTAAGGGTGAGCTGCTCGAGGGAGCGGCGCACCGTCAGGGAAATCTTTTGCCAGTTGTTCATGACCGGGCAATGGGACTCGAGACCGCAGTTGTCGGAACCGGTCCGGTGGCCGCTGCACTCCGTGAGGGCGATGGGCCCTTCCAAAACTTCGATGATGCGGGCGATCGAAATCTGATCCGCGGGCTGGCCCAGGCGGTAGCCGCCATTGACTCCCCGGTGCGAGAATAGTAATTCTCCCCGGCACAACGTCTTCAAGATCTTGCTTACCGTCGGAAGAGGCAGCTTGGCCTCCAGCGCTAAATCCCGGGCCGTGAAGGCCTTCGCTTCGGGATTCGAGGCGAAATAAGACAGCAGGACGATCCCGTAATCAGTCATTTTTCCAATTCTAATCATACTTTTAGCCTCGGGGGTGAAATTAGAACCAATCTGGTACTATTTCAAGGCATTTCTTTGCCCGATTTTAGGCTAATTGTACTTATGAAATTAGATAGTTAGATGAGTAAGGCGCGGTGCGCGTCCGCTTACAGGCCCACGCGGAGGTAGAACTGGTAGAAGCCGGCCTTCTGGCCGTCCGTCCAAACTAGCCCCGCCTCGGTCTTATCCGCGACGCTGGCGGTCTCGTAATAGAAGCCAAGGGCGATGGGATCGGTTACCTGCCACTCGATCCAGGGAGAGAAGGTGAGCGAAGGAACCCATTCGTCGTTATTGGTGGCTTTAGCGCTATGATCGCGGAATTTCACCAAAGTGAAATTGAGCGGCACGCCGAGAGTCACTTTCGGAAACACTTTGAAGGAAGGCTCGAGGATGACCCGGTTCTCGAAAATCGGGTGGGCGACGTCCTTGCCCTTCCCGTCCGTATAGCCCGAGCGATCGTAGACGTGCACGATGGGGACTTCGTAAAAAGTGAAGCTCAGGGAGCTCGTGATGGTGCGATCGAAAACGAAGTAGTCCCGCACCGTCGTCAGCATGCCGGCGTCCCGCTTGTCCGAGTTAGTCGGAAAGTAAACGCGGAGCTGGTTGCTGTAAGAGAAAAGTTTATCGTCCGACACGGAGACCTTGGAAAAGTTCGCGCGGATGAAGCCGTCGAACAGTATCGGCGCGAGCTCGGCTTGAGAGTAATTTCCGGTCTTCGTGGTGTTCGTATTGAAATCTTGCGAGTAGCTCAAAGCGAACTTGTCGCTGAACTTGATCCCGAGCTCCACGGTATTTTGCATCTCGAACGTGGGGTCGCCCTGGTACCAAGTCGGGCGGACCGTAAAGATGGCGATGGCCTTCGCGGAATCTTCCTTGGGGCGTTCCTTACCTTCCCCTTTGAGGACGGGACCCGTGGGAAGGCCGGGAGCCTTCTGCGCGCGCGCCCACACGGCAGAACCCGCGAACATCGAAGCCAACAAAATGTATTTCACCCACGTCATGCCAAGCGGAGCAAATCTGCAAGGGGAGGACCAGCGGTCTACGCCCCTTCCCGAGCCTAGCCGCCCACTAGGAGTGTTCGCGGTGACGTAATTCGTCACCTACGTCGTATAATCGGCGAGCGAAACGGGCTCGAGTGTTTCAAATTCATCAAGTTTGTTGAGCTTGCGATTCAATTCTCGCAAAAGAAACCAGACTCATGGGACAAAAACCCCGCCTTCTCATGGCCTTCGGTTTGCACAGGCAAAACAGCAAGGAGGCAAAACAATGTTTCATCTCATCGGTTTTCTCATCATCGGTCTTGTAGCGGGTTTACTCGCTCGCGCGCTCATGCCGGGACGGCAGGATCTCACCATTCCGAAAACGATTCTCGTCGGCGTGGTGGGCGCGATGTTAGTTGGCTGGCTCGGCAGAGCGTTCGGTTGGTATGGACCCGACGACAGCGCGGGCTTCATTGCTTCGACCATCGGGGCGTTCGTGGTGCTTGCCGCTTACATAGCCGTGGCGAAACCCAAATCGGTCTCGAGCAGCCACTCGGATATCAATTATCCGCGTAAGGCCGCTTAGGCTTTATTCGCGGTTGACGAGCATACCGTCTTTGGAAGGCGTTTGTGTGACTTCCCAGCGATTGCCGTCGGGATCGACGAAGAGAAAACTCTTCTCGCCCCACGGATGCTCCTTGGGAGCCCCGCTTACTTCGATCTTGCCCACCTCCTCCGTGGGCAAATCGAGGAGACGCACATAAAACGCGTCCACGTCGGACACGGTGATACCGAAGCCAGCCGCGCCACGCGCGCCTTCGGAACGGAAGTACTTCGCGCTCTTTCCGGTGGGCTTGAAGAAAGCTACGCGGAAGCGGCTCGGTAGGACGAACTCCGCGAACTCGGCCTGGCTGAAATGCGGCTTCACGTCGAAGACTCGCTCGAAAAATTCCGCCATTTTTGGCACGTCGGAAGAGGCCACGACCAGATGCGAACAAGCTAGGATCATGGCGGAACTCTATCCCAGCTGGACCCGAAATGGAAAACCAGCTAGAAGGCGCCGTGACCTTGATTCCCAAAGAGGAGCGCACCCGCCATCTGATTGCCGAATGTCCCATTCGGATGTCCGAGCTCGTCGTGAGCCAAGTGGGGATTAGCGCTGAAAGGTTCGCGTCTCTCCTCTATTGGGGCGGTGTTTACTTAAATAAGGATCGCATCACGGAGGATCGAGAGCTCGTCCCCGGTGACTATGTCCGCGTGCATCTGCAGCCTCGCCGTTTCCCGGCGGCGGCGGCGCACGACTGGAAGACCCGCGTTTTTGCAGACACCGCCGACTTCGTACTGGTGAATAAACCTCCCGAAGTCCCGGTGCCCCCCACTCTCGACAATCTCCACGAGAATGTTTTGGCGTGTGTCTCCCGCGCGCTCGGCACCCGCCTCTGGATCACGCACCGCTTGGATCTGCCGACCCAAGGGTTCCTGATGCTGGCCCGTTCGGCGCGCTATCAATCGCTTTTCAATAAGTGGCTTAACGAAGGCCGCATCGAAAAAGAGTACCGCGCTCTCGTTGCGAGCGAAGTTTCCCCGGGCACTTTCATTCACTGGCAGCAGCCATCCAAGGCCGCTCCCAAGATTGTCTCGGCCGAGCCCCAGAAAGGGTGGCAACGCTGTGAGCTGCGTGTGCTTTCCTGCCAGCCGCACCGCGAAGGCTTTGAAGTCCGCTTGAGACTCGTTACGGGAAGAACTCATCAGATACGTTGTCAGCTCGGCGCGGTAGGAGCGCCACTGCTGGGCGATACCCTCTACGGCGGCCCGCGCCGAGACGAGGGCGTTGCCTTGCAAGCCTGCTCGCTCCGCCTACCCGATCGCCATTCCCAAACCACCCTCGAGTTCACCTTGCCCGCTCCTTGGTGACAAGGACCGGAGGCCGGGCTAATTTAGCAAGTCAAAGGAGTCCCGCGTGAAAAAGGTTACCGTCTACACCACGGAATATTGTCCCTATTGCGTTCGCGCCAAGAGCTTTCTCAAAGGCGAAGGCATTGCCTACACCGAGGTGAATCTCGAAGGGAAGCCCGACGAGATGAAAGCGCTGAAAGATCGCACTGGCCTTAGAACCGTGCCCCAGATCTTCTTCGGCGAAGAGCTCATCGGCGGCTGCGACGCGCTCTTGGCTCTGGGCGCGAGCGGCAAGCTCAAGGAAAAGCTCGGCCTTACATGAAACCGAGCTTTGAGATCCTGACCGGAAGGACGGCCTCTCATGTGGGGCTCGCTCCGGATGGGAAATCCCGTCTTCACAAGGACGCCATCGCGGACTTCACGCGCCTCGCCCAGGACGCCAAGCACGAGGGCTTCGATCTGCGGATCGTGAGCTCCTACCGCGATTATCCGGCGCAACTCAGAATTTGGAACGAGAAAGCAGAGGGCAAACGGGCGCTACTCGATAAAGACGGCAAGCCCCTCGACCACGCGAAGCTCTCCCCCGACGAGATCGTGACCGCCATTTTGCGCTGGTCGGCGCTCCCGGGCGCGAGCCGCCATCATTGGGGCACGGATTTCGATATCGCGCCGGCAAATCTCGGACCGAAGGACTACGAAGTTCAGCTCGTTCCCCAGGAGATTGAGCCCGGAGGCGTGTTCGAGGATTTCGGCGTCTGGCTCGACGACCGGCTTCCCTTCAAAGGCTTTTATCGCCCGTACGCCGAAGACCGCGGCGGCGTCAGCCCCGAGTGGTGGCACTTGAGTTACGCGCCCGTCTCCAAGCACTACCGCAAGGCTTTCACCGTCGACATGCTCCGCCGCACCATCGCCGCCTCCGACATGCATCTCAAAAACGTGGTGGAAGCGAGAGCGGACGATATTTTCAAAACCTACGTCGATAACGTCGAAGAGATCTTCGAAAAGGAACGCTAAAGTGGAAGGCACGGGAGCCGTCATCGGAAAGTTAGCGCCGAACTTCGAGCTGGCGGACGCCGAGGGACAGACCGTTTCCCTCTCCAAATGGTGCGAGAAGGGCCCAGTCCTGCTCGCGTTTTATCCCGGGGATTTCTCCTTGGTTTGCACCAAACAGCTTTGCAACTACCGCGACAACTTTGAAAAGTTCAAAGACTTTGGCGTCCAGGTCATCGGCATCAGCGCGAATCCCCCGCGCGAGCACAAGAAATTCGAGGAGAAATACGCCTTCCCTTTTCCGCTCCTCACCGACCCCGAGCGCCAAGTGGCTCAGCGCTTTGGCTGTACGAGCGTATGGATGATGGGCAAAGTGAGCCGCGCGGTTTTCATTCTGAACAAAGACCGCGTCATCCTCTATCGCTACGTGGAGCCAACGACCATCACGCACCGAAGCAGCCAAGAGCTCCTCGGCATCCTAGGCGACCTAAAAAAAGCCAACCTCATCTAAAAGGAGCCAAAA
>JAYUGC010000067.1:0-14325 GCA_043767805.1 Pseudomonadota bacterium
GGCGCAGCCGCCGCTCCCACTAGAAGACATATTTAAAATGGGTTTTCGGATCCGAATCCCCCAAACCAAATTTACTCTTATGACGGGAGCGTAATTTCGAACTCCTCACAGAGTTCGTCTGATGAGGCGGGCCGGCACAAAAAGCACCTCGATCAAGTAGGCTCGAACTTCGAAAGACAAAGTAAGCTGACCCTCCTCTACCCGCGAAACGGCACCAGTGTCGGAAGGCACGCGCTCCCTATGTGGCTCGATCTTGCCGCTTTTATTTTTGACGCCTTTGCGAGCCGCCGCGCGCGAAAACTAATTCTGAGATTTAACGTGGGCTAATTTCGCTTAATTTGCCGTCAGACGCACGCTTCTGAATTAAACGTGGATGTGGTTTGCGATGACCGGCGCCGATCGGCCAGGGCCCGTCCCGCGTGCCCGAAATTTCCCATGCTAAAAATATTTTCATGAAAGACCTAAGCCAATTCAAAGACGAAGAGATTCTCACCCAAACCAAAACGCTCATTGCGACAGAAAGGAGAGCTCACGCGGAGTTCTTGATCTATCTCGCGGAAGTCGATGCACGAAAGCTCTATCTCCCCGAAGGCTATAGCTCGCTGTTTAGCTTTTGTACCGGTGCGCTTGGATTATCCGAAGCTTCCGCTTCGAAGCGCATTCAGCTTGCGCGATGTTCGATTAAGTTCCCAGTCGTCCTCGGGCATATTGCTCGCAATGAACTGACTCTGAGCAATGCTTCCCTTCTGGCACCTGCTCTTACTCAAGATAATCACGAGGCCCTTCTGGGCGCGGCACTTCATAAGCCAAAACGCACCGTCGAAAAAATGATGGCGACGCACTTTCCGAAGCCCGATGCGCCTGAGAAGATTAAGCCCCTCAGCGCAACTCGGACGAAGTTTGAGTTTTCGGCTGATGATGAGGTAGCTGCGATGTTTCGCACTTTGCAGGATCGGTTGCGGCGTAAATTTCCCGAGGGGCGCATGGAAGATATTGTGCGTGAATCGTTCCGGCTTCTTGTGGAGCAGACTAATCCCGCGCGTGAACCCTCTCGGAAAGTGACGCCTCGCCCGGTGAAGCACACCCGCCGTTCCCCGGCGAATGTAACCCGTGCGGTGTGGAAGAAAGACGGGGAGCGCTGCACCTTTGTTTCCGCGAGCGGGAAACAATGTGAAGGCACCGCCTTCTTAGAGCTCGACCACGTCATCCCCTGGAGTCTTGGCGGTAGTTCTCAAGATGCGGCTAATTTTACCGTTCGTTGCCGAGCGCATAATGCGTGGCGAGGAGGAGCGATTAGGGCGTAGGCACATAGAATCGCGACGCGGCTGGCCGGAGCGGCATGACAGCGAGCGTCTCCTCACGTAATATAGAATCTCACCCTCAAAGCCATTGGCGCCCCCCTCTTCAAATAAGCTCAGAGTCCTGCTCCTGAGCCATCCGGACCTAGTTCCGCCTCAGGAGGCGAATAGCGCAAAGAGTAAGAACGCGCCTTGGAGCGCCGAGTTCGACGTCATGAAGGCGCTCTCGACGCTCGGGCACGAGACCCGGATTCTCGGCGTTTACGATACGGTGGACGAGCTCCGGCGCTGCCTGGAGGAATGGCGGCCACAAATCGTTTTTAATTTGCTCGAAGAGTTCGACGGCATCGCGACCTTCGATCAAAACATCGTTTCGTTTCTGGAGCTCGCGCGTGTGCCTTACACCGGCTGCAATCCCAGGGGCTTGATGCTCGCTCGTCAAAAGGGACTCGCCAAAATGGTGCTCGCGCATCAGGGGATCAAAACTCCCGAGTTCGAGGTGTACCCCAAAGGCCAGTACGTGCGCGCGCCCGATGACTTCCGCCATCCCTGGTTCGTGAAATCGCTCACGGAAGAGGCGAGCCTCGGCATCTCTCAGGATTCCATCGTGCGGACGCCGAAGGCTTTCGTGGAGCGCATCCGCTTCATTCACACGAAAGTGGGAACCGACGCCCTGGCCGAGCGTTACATTCATGGACGCGAGCTTTATGTGGGACTCGTCGGCAATCAGCGTCCGGAAGCGTTTCCCATTTGGGAGCTGAAATTCCGGAAGATGCCGAAAGACTTGCCCCGCATCGCGACCCGCCGGGTGAAGTTCGATCTCGAGTACCAAAAAAAGTACGGCATCACTTCGGGCCCGGCCATGGGCCTCGACGACATCAGCGTCCGCCGGATCCACTTACTTTCAAAGCGCATCTTCTCCGCCTTGGGCCTGAACGGGTATGGCCGCATGGACTTACGGCTCACGGAAGAAGGAGAGCTCTACTTCCTGGAAGCCAATCCCAACCCGCATATTGGCCGGGAAGAAGACTTCGCCCAATCCGCCCTCAAGGCGGCAATCAGCTACCCCG
Organism: Pseudomonadota bacterium; assembly: GCA_043767805.1. GTDB lineage: Bacteria > Bdellovibrionota > FAC87 > UBA2466 > UBA2466 > CAZZHG01. The sequence continues at coordinate 2,369 of JAYUGC010000067.1, forward strand.
CCTTGGTCGATCGCATCCTTAGACTCGGCCTACGCTGGCAACCCCGTAGACTCGCGGCCTGAGCTACTTTTCTCATCCCTTCGAAACTCCTCAGAAATCTCTCGTAGACTGCGGCGCGTCCCTCTGTAAAAGCCCAGGCGGCGATTTTCCTCCGTTCTCTCCAAGTCTTAAGGCACCCCTCCACTAGCCGTGCCCAAAATTTCGACGAATCACATAAGGTTCTCTAGCTTGAGTCGTTGGCCGGAGGCGTGCAGTCTTCAGATCCGGGGATTTCTCTGAGGGGGGCTTTAGGTGAAACACTCCGCGACCGCATTATTCCGTGCTTTAGTCTGTATTGGCTTCACTCTAGGCTCATTCTCGTTCGCCGACACGGCGAGCGAGGACCATAGGCCCGACGAAGCGGTCGTCGAGGCGCCCGCCGCTCCGGTGAAACCCGGCAAAGGGAGAAAGCCGAAATCCGCGACCACGGCGGGTACCGCTTCCACGAACGACAGGCCGAGCCAAGCCCAAGTCGATCAATGGGTGCGCCAGCTTCCCAAGGCCTTCGATAAAAAGTTTCGCGAAGAGTACCGAAAGTCCCTGCTTTCCGGCGGCGGATCCATCAACGTGGACGGCAGCGGAGAGGAGTCCGAGCCCAGGTCTTCCGATTCGGCGATTACCGTCGATTTAGGATCGGACGGGGAAAAGGCGGCGGCGCCCGAGACGATGCGCGAACGGCTCAAAGGTAGCTACGTACTCGAAGTGCCTGGCGCCAACACCCGAATTGTTTTCGTGGAAAGACCACGCACGGACGGGCAATCGGTTTCGCCCGTCCCCAGTAAGAAGGACGAAAACGGCGCGAACCAAAATAAAGTTCCGGTAAGCCAGGCTTCCGAGACGCCGGAAACCGAGGCGGGCTTGCCCACCATCATCAAGGCGAGATCGGCGAACGGTTCCAACTGGGACTTGCCCGCTCAGGCTCCCGCGGCGAAGTGGGACACCGCTCGCGCCGAAAGAGGATTTCGCGCGCTGGATACGTATCTGACCACGCCACCTGCGTCCGCGGAAGCCGCGAGTCGCTCCGCCCCAAAAGCGGAAGGCGCCGCGAAAAAAGAAGCGAAAGAACAACCTTGGTCCGAGCAAATCGTTTATCTCGACGATGCCGAGGAAGGCCAAGAGCCCGCGGCGGGTGGCCGCTTGGCGGGACGCAGTCTCAATTCCGAAATGCGCCAGGCTTCATTCAACCGGAACGAGACCGATCTGGGCGCGATGGCAAAGGACACGTTGCAGTCATTAAAGCAACGGGCCGACCGGACGCCGCTCGCCGGCATTCTCGTAAACCTTTTGTTGATGCTCACGGGCTTCACGCTGCTTGCGCTCATGATGGCGAAACGCCGCCGGATCGCGACCGCGGGTTATCCGCCGACCGCGGTTCGAAACACCGCGGCCGTCGTGAGACAGGCTGAAGTCACGACCGAGATCGTGCCATTTACGCAGACCTATGAAGAGCCGCCTCGGCGGCCCAGCTCGCACTGGACCGAAGAAGAGGAAACCGTCACCGACACGGCGGTGACCGCCGAGTCGAGTCTAAACGACGATATCCGCGTGGTTTTCGATCCGCGCCTCGGCCGCTGGGTCCTGAAACGCCAAGACGAAGGCCGACTGAGCGCGGCGCTCGCGGAGCTCCAAGCCGGAACGGTGGTCCGGGGCACGGCGCTGGGCTCGACGACGCCCAACGCTCGCTACCGCTTATCGGTCACCAATACCTGGATTCCCACGAATGAAGAGGAGCAGATCATCATCGCGGTGAAGGCTCATAATTTTCGGGCGGCTTCCCGGTAAAGATAGTCTAGACTCGCCTTCATGGAACGAGCTCCGGCCCGTCCCCGGCGCTCGTTGCCGGTCGACGCTCACATCGACGCGATTTTGAAATCCCTGGAAGCGTCGCCTTCGCTCGTCCTTGAAGCTCCGCCGGGAACCGGGAAAACCACGCGGGTGCCACCCGCGCTTCTCAACGCTCCTTGGAGAAAGCCCGGCGATCAAATCCTCGTGCTGGAGCCACGTCGATTGGCGGCTAAACTCGCCGCTCGTTTCGTGGCCGAGGAAGCGGGCGAAGCCGTGGGAGAGACCGTTGGTTACCAATTCCGTTTCGAGAATGTCGGTGGGCCGCGCACTAGGCTTAGGTACCTCACCGAAGGAACTCTCGTCCGCTGGCTTCTTGGCAATCCGACTTTGGACGGGGTTGCCGCTCTAGTCCTCGACGAATTTCACGAGCGCCATGTCCACACCGACATCGCCCTCGCCTATGCTAGGTGGCTGCAAAGCACGCGGCGGCCGGACCTTCGCATCCTCGTCATGTCCGCCACCCTCGACGCCGGGCCCATCGCGGCTTATCTCGGCGGATGCCCACGGCTCGCGGTGCAGGGAAGCGTCTATCCGGTGGAGATCCGGCATCGGGCGGGGCCTTTGGCCCGCCCTCTCGATCAAGAAATACGACTTTCAGTTTCGGAGTTTCTCACTGCTCAAGCCGGCGGCGATGCCTTGGTCTTTCTTCCCGGCATGGGAGAGATCAGGAAAGCGGAAGCCGCCCTTCTCGATCTGTCCCGCCAGAAAAATTTCGACGTGCTTCCGCTCCACGGTGAGTTGACGCCCGAAGAACAAGATCGGGCGGTTCAGCGCGGCGAGCGCCGCAAAATCATTCTGTCGACTAACGTGGCTGAATCCTCCCTCACCATCGAAGGGGTAACCGGCGTCATCGATAGCGGCCTCCACCGGCGCGCGAGCCATTCCTGGTGGTCGGGATTGCCGTCGCTCAAGACTCGTCCCATTTGCCGCGCCTCCGCCATCCAGCGCGCGGGCCGCGCAGGACGTACGGCGCCGGGCCTCTGCCTGCGCCTTTATACCCAACATGATTTCAACCACCGCGCTCAAGTCGAAGTGCCCGAGCTCCACCGCACCGATCTCGCGCAAACCCTTTTGGAATTGAAAGCGACGGGACTCGTCGCGCTTTCGGAATTTCCGTGGTTCGAGCCGCCTCCCGCGGAAGCGACGAGTGCCGCCATCGATCTTCTCTTTCGGCTGGGTGCCCTCGAAGCACGAGGGCTCGAAGCTCCGCTCACTCCAATGGGCCGCAGTATGGCGCGCCTTCCGGTAGGACCGAGATTCGCGCGCCTGCTTCTCGAAGCGCAGACTCGCGGCGTTTTAGAAGAAGCCGTGAACTTCATCTCGGGCCGAATGGGCGAAGCGGAACCGCCAAGAGACGCGCTTTCCGTACGGCCGGAAGCTCCTCGAATGTTCACCGGTAAACGGGTGCGGACTCAAATCCTCGCAAATCTGCCCCAAACGCCCCGTGGCTCTGCCAGCGCCAACTGGGAAGAAGGATTGGCGCTAGCTTTCTTGGCTGGCTTTCCCGATCGCGTCGCTAGAAAACGCTCGGCTGAACAGGGAAGAGAGCGCACCAAGCAGGGCGAAGCGGAATTGGTTTTCTCGTCGGGCGGCACGGCGCGGGTGCAAGATAACGGCGCCGTTTCCCACGAGACCACCTTCGTCGTTCTCGAAGCTCAGGAAAGACAACGGCCTGGGCAAAACAAAGCGGAAGTGTTCGCCGAGTGCTTGGCTCCCATTCACGAGGAGTGGCTTTTTGATTTGGCTCCCGTCGGCGTGGAAGAGCGCACGGAGCTCAGCTGGGATGCCGCGCGCAAACGCGTCTCTGCGGCGAATCGGCTAGCTTACGATCAGCTCGTACTCGAAAAAACTCAGACCGATCCTCCCGCCGACGAGACCACGACTCGTTTTTTGTTTCGAGAGGCCCTGGGTCTCACGATCAAGCCCGGCGAGAAACCTCCGGTCACAGCGTGGATCGATACCCTAGGCCGATTGATGGACAAGGAAACGGTGGAGAGCTATTTCGCGCGAGCGCAGCTTCTCCACAAGCACTTTCCCGACAAGGTAGCCGATCCCGCCGAGCTCGATCTTTTCTCGCGGCTCGCGGGGCCTTTGAGCGGCGTTTTCTCGCTCTCCGACCTTTCCGCTTTCGACTGGCCGGGACTTCTCGCCGAAGCACTAGCCGGAGACATGGGCCGCCGCTTTGATTCCTTGGCGCCGCAGTTTGTGACTTTGGCTCGCGGCAAGAGCGTGCGCGTACAGTACCGCTGGAATCAAACGCCTTGGATCGAATCGAAGCTGCAAGACTATTTCGGGATGCGCCAAGGCCCCGCGCTTTTAGACGGCCGGGTTCCTCTTACCCTGCATCTGCTCGCGCCGAACCAAAGAGCAGTGCAGGTCACGGGCGATCTCGCCGGTTTTTGGACGCGCCATTATCCCGAAGTCAGAAAAACCCTGAAGATCAGATACCCGCGCCACCCCTGGCCCGAAGATCCCCATTCGCCGCCCGTCCCGCGTCCAAAGCGGTAAGTGAGGAATTTGCGGGCCTCCGGCTAACTTATGCCCGTAGTCCAGGAGTGGGCAGTGCGGGAAAGCCTGGAACGCCCATTGCAGCCTAAACTCACGCCCATGGCTTGGATTAAATACTTCATTTTACTGTTTCTCGCCGGCGCGGCCTTCGCGGAGCCGGCTCAGGTCCGGCGTTTCGAAGCGCCTCTCGAGCGCTTGCGCACTCTCTTTGCCTCCAACGACCCCACCACCGTTGTCGACGAGCTCGTGAAAGGTGGTCGCGGCCCTCTTTTCGCGGTCGAAGGCCTGGCGCGGTTGTATGAAGGTCAGCACCCAAAGGCCATGGGAAATCTCAGGGAAGAAGCGAAATGGCTCGAAGACCGCATCGGAAAGCTCGTCGATCACGGTGAGCACATCAAATATACGACCCAAGTCGGAGTGCAACCGGCGACCCTCGCTCATCTCATCAAAGTGCAGGCCGACTACCGCGAAGCGCTTTCGAAGGAGTTGAAAGAAAAAGGCTGGGCCGGCACGTCGTTCATCGATTCTTGGAGTGAGCAGGTGAAAGCCCCCAAATGGGAGTCCAAGAAGGACGATCGTCAGTATGTTCTCGAACAACTCCTCGATCTCAATCAGGAGCTTCGTAAAGAGAAATGGGACATTCGCGATCTGCAAAACGGGCTTCACGACTTTCGCCGCCGCACTCGTTGGATGACCATTTACCTGACCGCCCTGGGAGGCCTCATCGAGTTCGACGGGCGACCCTTGGAAAGGTTTGCCGGCATTCTCGAAGATCCCATCACGAAAAGCCCCTACGGTGTTTTGGGCAAAGGCGAGCGGGATAAATTTCCGATTTTGGTTCCCCGAGAGATTTTCCTTGAGCTCGCCAAAGCCATCGAAGAGCTGGGCTTTGCCAAAGATACAGGAGAAGCGAGCTTCGAATGGCTTCCCGAAGCTCTAGTGGCGAGCGGAGAATCGAAAGACCACAAAGCAGCCCTAAAGAAAGCCGCGACTCTGGTCAAAAAGCATCCGACCTATCGCCCGGTGTTTGAGACCGGCGAGAACATCTTGGCTCATCTTCGGGCAAACGATCCTAAAGCCGAAGATAAAACCTCGAGTGGCATTCTTTCCGCTTTAAAGCACGTGCTCGAAGAGCAATTCGATTGGAAGCTTGCCGACTGCCGGCGCGCCTTGAGTCAGCTCTAAGGCTTGCGGAAAATCGGATCGTAGAGATACTCGGCGAAAAGCTTGGCCGCGCTTTCAGTGAAATGCACTCCGGTCTCGATGAAGAACTGACTGGGATCTCCGGGATGCTTTTGAAAAAAACCGTCCGCGGGAATGACGAGGGCTCCCCACTCCGCCGCGTATTTCGTACCCGCTCGGGAGTAAGCCGTTAAGAGGCGGTTCTTCGCTTCATCGCCCCCGTACGTCTCTTCGATGAAAACCGCCTTCACGCCGTTCGCTTTCAAATAATCCAAAGTCGTGTGCAACGTTTCCAGATAGTTGGTCAAAGATTCCGGAGAAGGTTCCTTCGGCCATTCCCAATGAGACTGCTTCATCCAAAACGACTGCCGCAAACTCTGCAAAGGGTTAGCGACGTAATTGCGCAGGCCCTTGTACAAGATCGAATGGCGCACGAACCAGTTGTCCTGGTCGAGCGAATGCGCGAACTCGCCGTAGCGATTTTCCGCCACGCTCTTTTTTAGAGAACGTCCTTCCGCTTCCAGCAGCTCCTCATTGGAGAACTCGTTCACGCCAGAATAGAGAAGCACGTAATCGGGCTTCAGCCGAGGTACATCTCGGCGAATCTTCACCGCGATTTGCCCGAGAGACCAAAGAATCACGCCTCCGTTAAGAACCTGATCCTTCTCTCCCCCCGGCCGTCTTTCCCGCAGCAACTTTTGTAGCTGCAGAGGCCAAGCTTCGTCGTTCAATAGGTTGTAACAAAAAGTCGTCGAGCCGCCGTAAGTGATGAGGCGAAGGGAATGGGGAGGCTTGGGCTCGAATACGTTCTCACGATTACGAAAGCCGAAATCGTTTAGGACCGCATTCGAGTTGTAGGAATTTTCTTTGTGGGCCGCGCGTAACTCTTTGTCGTAGCGCCAAATCCCGTACGACTTACCTGGCGCGCCGTAGCGGAGGCAGTAGTAAGCTCTGAGACCGCCCTCGGCCAATAAGGCGAGCCACAACGGACACGTCACCAGCAGCGCACGAAACCAAAGGCGTTTGCCCAGTCGCTCTAAACGAGTTTCAGGACTTGCGTCTTTGACCACGGTGAATGCTTTAGCCGGACTTGTGCCTCGCCATTAATGGCCCAAGGGCAATCAAAGTTATCTAGATCGAATCACGATCCAGGAGGCGGTTCGGCAGGAGCGGGAGCCGGAGCAGCGGCATCCATACCCGGGGCAGGAGCCACGGGAACCTGTTCGCCGGCCGGAGCGGTAACCGCAGCCGGTTCCGTCGGGGCCGCTTCGTCTTTTTTCGTGCAGGCGGAGAAGGCAACAGCCATCAATCCCACAATCGCCACAGTCATAAGCCGCTTCATTGCAACTCTCCTGAAAAGGGACCTAAGAAATAGGTCGGGGTTAATAAGACATAAGAATGTACCCGCCAGTTCTCGATCTTTTCAATGGTTTTTCTCGGGGTGTGTCAGGCCTTTAAGCCCTCAAAAACCTTCCGGAACCGTTTCATGACGGTCTCCACCGGTTCCACGGTCTCGATACCCGCGACGCTCCGGCCGGCCTGCCAGTAATCCTTGGTCGAAAAGCCTCGGTGAACCGACCGTTTCATGCTCCAAAGGGCCTTTACATTGTAGTAAAGGCGCATCCATTCCTTGGTTTTACGGTGCTTGAGGAAGAACCGGGCCAGCGGACCGGCTTTAGTTCCGACTTTGTCCACATAAGGGGTCCGGATGACCGCAAGCGGAATGCCGGTGACCCGCTCGGTGTGGACGATATCCTTTTCTTCGGCATGGACGATGGCGTCTTTATAATCCTGGTGGGAGAGGCATTCGGCGGTCGCGATGAAGCGAGTTCCCATCTGAACGCCGGTGTAACCGAGTTTCAGCATGGCTCCGAACGTCTTCTCATCGCCCACTCCTCCCGCGCAAATGAGCGGAAGGCCTAAGTCGGAAACTTCCTTATAAAGCGCTTCGGGAGAGAGTCTCCCCGCGTGGCCACCCGCCCGGGTATTCACGCAAATGAGACCGTCGACTCCGCCCTCTTTGGCTTTGATCGCCCATTTGCGCTCGGTGACATCGTGAAAAACCACGCCTCCCGCCGCGTGCACGCGCTCGGCGGTTTCCTTGGGGTTGCCGAGAGCCGAGACGAAAAAGCGGCACTCTTCTTCAAGGGCGATGTCGATCCACTTGCGCATGCGGGCTTCGTAGACGCGGGAGGTTTTTTCGAGAAGGACGTTCATGCCCCACGGCTTATTGGTGATGCCGCGGATTTTCTTGATCCCTTCCCGGAAGTCGTGGCCCCAGACATAAACGAGAGAGAGCGGCTGTACGATGCCGATGCCACCCGACGCGGAGACCGCGGCGACCAACTCGGGATTGCTGCAAGGGTACATGGCGCCGCAGATGACCGGCACCTGCAGGCCGATTTTATCGACGAGAAAATTACTCAAAACTTCGCGCTCCTCGGTTTGCGATCCAGCGTCCAGTGGGCTTTGGCGCGGCAAACCACCTCGCCCGAAGCGTCTTTCACTTCGACGGGGACCTGAAACTCCAACCGCTTTTCGATCTTCGGAATCTCCAAGTGGCATTCCGAAGTGAGGGTTCCCCGCGCTTTTTTCACGAACTCGATCTCGAACTTGGTGACGATGCCGCGCTCCTCGTCGGAAAGGCCAGAGACGAGCGCCAGGCCGGAGCTAAGCTCCGCGAGATTCATGAGCGCGACGGCATGGACGCTCTTTAAGTGATTGCGCACGCCTTTGCGATCGGTGAGAGAAATCTTCGCGTGGCCGGGAGAGAGCTCCAGGACGGTGGCGCCGATGCTGCCGCTATAAGGCGCGAACCGGCCGACGAGACGGCTGAAGATGTGCCTTCCCCCGGGAAGAGGCGAAAGCCGCTGCCACCATTGCAAGATCATCGTTTGGCTCCTTGTCGGTACTCCAGGAATAAAGGATCCCGGTGCCGCTGAGGAACCGGATACCCCGAATACCCCGTTGCTTCAATCGCCAAAGCCAGCTCGCTGGCTTCCTCGTCGAAAAACCGCTTCAACGCCTTTAAGTCTTCCTGCACCTCGGCGCTTCGGGCCCGCGCGGCGCCGCTATCCAAGAGGCGCAAAGTCAGCGCTTCCAGGGCTTCGCGAGATTGGCCGCGAAAGAACTGCTCCCATAAAAAGGAAGCCTGGCCGGGCAGGCGGCGAAAACCAAAGAGGTAAGAGTGCGCCTGCTTCGGGCTGATGGAAAGGCACTGGGATTTGGAGAGCGGATTGGCCACGAACTTAAATAGACGCATCAGGGAAAAGAAAGCTTCGCGGGCGATGTAGCGCGAACGAAACGCGCCGTGGAATTTAAATGGGAGAAACCCTTCGGGCGTCGTCGTCAGACAGAAAAAGAGATCGGCCTCCCGCTCGAAGAGGCCCACGAAGGGATAAAGAAACGGAAAAGCCCCGGCGATGTTCTTCGACGGGCTCAAGGATTGAATGAGGCGGATCTCTTTGAGCGCGGCCTCGAGCTCGCTTTCGCAAACCTCGAACTCGATGCGAACCGCGGCCTCGACGATACTACGCGGCTTTTTCGTTTTCTTGATCCGCCGCGCGGTACGGTACTGGGAAAGCCGGCGGCGCAGATCCTTCGCCTTACCGACGTAGAGGAGCTTACCCGCCTCGTCGTAAAAACGGTAAACCCCGGGCGAGCGAGGGACCCCGGCCAGAAACTCCGCTCCGAATTTCCGATCGAACCGTTTCAATCAATAAATTTTCTAGAAGAGGTAGAGTTTACCCCGTCTTGGCCTTAAGCGCCGTGTCGTTGGCTTTGATGAAGTTCCGGATCTCTTCGGCCATATCCAGAAGACGTCCCCATTGTTCTTTATAGAGAGTAACCGGAAAGCGGCCCAAGCCGTAAACGGACAAGGCGCCCTTCTCGCTCACCTTAAGGCTGAGGCCTTTGGCGCTGGTTTTTTTCAAGGCCTGGTTCTCGGCCCGGAGACGTTCCAATTCTGCCTGCATGTCTTCGCTCATTATGACCCCCAAACTGCGTGTCAGTATATCCGTCGAAAAGTTCCAATCAAGTCACTTTCCCAAAGTCCGTTTCAATCGATCGCAGCGCGCAAAGAGAACATGGCGGTGCCGGACCTGGGTGAACTCCAAGGTCTCGGCGACTTTTTGCTGCTGCGCTTCGATCTTGGAATCGTGAAACTCGAAAATTTCCCCGCAGTCGAGGCACACGATGTGATCGTGGTGCTCTTCGTCGTAGGGCTCATAGACCACCGTGCCGCTCGCATCGGTAAGGGTCTCTCGTAAAATCTGCGCGTCCGACAACACCTTGATGTTGCGGTAAACGGTTGCGGCGCCGATGCCGGGGTTGGCTTTCATGACGTCGCGGACGATGTCCTGGGCACTGAAGTGGCCCGTGGAGGTAAGGATCTGCTTTGCGATCTTCCAGCGCTGATCGCTGTACTTGAGGCTCGCCTTCTCAAGGTAAGCCCTCAGCTGATCGTGCCAGCGATCGAGCTTGCGCTCGCCGCCAGTGCGCATCGAAACCGGAACCGGGCGGCCACAAGGCAATGCCTTGGGCGTCGTTCCCGTCGTCGTTTTCTTGGTGCTGACCACGGCGCCACGATAATGAGGGTCATCGCCGAATTCAACCACGCTATAACCCAGAGCATGTTCTTACCTCTGGCACGGTGCTCGTTCGCGTGGGCAAGGGAACCAAGATGACTATACGTATTTCGCGGATCTGGGTGGAGATTTCGGAGACTCGGTGAACGAGAAGGCTTGGAAGCACGCGCCGGTGAAGTATTTCGAGGCGGTGCGGGCGGCGGCTAGGTAAGCACTATTTGGTTTTTTCGCAAATCCAGCTCGTCCAGAGGCGGGCGCCGTCTTTGCAATTTCTTAGATTCACGTCGTCAAAAAATTTCCAGTACGTCTGGCGCTTCGTTCCCCGTGCTTTCAGATCGCCCGTATCCAAATATCCCGACGAGCTGCTGCGCACTTTTGCGCCGACATAAGCCGTGAGGCGCTCATCCTTCGCGCATTTGTGTCCGGCTACGGACACCCCCGATAGACCCACCGCGTAATTCCATCGCTCCGATTGCTGCTTGCGATAGACTTGCACCTTACCGATACCCACGCCGTCATAATTCTTATCAAAAGTAAACGTACACACCTTCTGCCAACCGAAGGCTGGAAGCGCTGCGACAAATACGACAATAGCTAGTTTCTTCATAGGCTTCTCTTATAGACGATACAGAGGCAGTCGTCGCGACACTATCCGAGTTGTCGCGACGGGTCAAGAAAGGGACGCAGGATGACACGAGACGACTTGTCAGAGCCACCACCGGCCGCCAAAGTCCGATCCCAGGGGTTACACTGTGCATAACAAACTGTTTCAGGGGGTTACCGTAGGTATGAGAGCGCTAGTCGGCATAGCAATGTTCTCGGCACTGACGGCGTGGGCGGCACCACGTACGTTGTCCTTAAACGCACCGACCACGATTGACGGGATCACGACGTATCTCGAAGAAGTAAACACGCCTTCTTCCGTTGCTCGCACCATGGAAAGTTCCTCTTGGGACCTTCCTATCGGCAACGACATTCTCGATCCGATTCCGAAGCCCGATGACTTTAACCTGCCTCTTCCTATTCCCGGTCCTATCGGCGGCAACGAGACTCTCGTGCTGCTCGAGCAGATCGTGAACTTGGGCGAGCGCATCTGGAAGTTCATTTCGGACAACAAGCCCGTTATCAACATCAAGCGCAATTACGCTAACGCTCTTCCCAAAGGCGTGCGTAGCTCGGAAGACTTGGATGGCTGGTCTGCCCTCCAGTACCGCAGCTACCGCATCTACGGAAAGAATCCGTTCGGCGGCATCTGTTACGACTCGACCTATACGCTCATTCATCGCTTCCAGGGTAATTACGACGGCAAAGGCCAGTACCTCGAAAACGCGACGATCCTTCCGCAAAAAGTGGAAGCCCTCTGGGGTTACACTGTGGAAGTCGGCGTGGATAACGTCGGTGCGGTCAATGTCGGCACGAAGGCCGATCCCGTGGGAAGCTTAATCATGGAGATGTCCTTCAAGGTCGGAACCGTGGTCAAGGCCCAGGAGTTCCGCTCCGTGTACGAGTTCCGCGGCGATCGCTCGGGCGTTTCGACGATCCGGGAAGAGGGTCCGCCCACTCCGCACGGACCGATCCGAGTCCCGGCTCCGGCACCCGCGCCGAATCCGGCTCCGAAGCCGTAGGTCGGTATCCAGTTCTACTTAAGGGGAATGGGGAAACCCATTCCCCTTTTTTATTTTCCGGCGAATATCGCCGAATTGGGTAGGAGGGGGGCTCACGCCCCCCGTCCTCCCACACCACCGTACGTACGGTTCCGTATACGGCGGTTCATGTCCGAATTAAGTTTGAGCTGCT